>CAJMMX010000001.1 GCA_905214615.1 uncultured bacterium
GCAGAAAGGGCGAAACCGCGGCGCTGGCAACCCCTGTGGTCAAAAAATGCCAAATATGAGTACTGTCACCAATTTAGTAACAGGCAGTTTTAGCCTCTCGGACAGATTTTGCGCTCAGTGTCGCCAACCTGATGCTTAGTTATTCTACATTTGTTTATTATCTTCTTACTTTATGACGCCTCCGAGTCCTAAATTCCTTGATTTTGCTGTTACTGATTTAGTGACAGTACTCATATTTGCCATATTTTGGCCAGGGCATATGATTAACCCCCTATTTTCGACGTGAATTAGACCGGCTTAAGCCCAAAACACGCCCGCAGCGTGTTAAGCAACGCCTCTTGCTTCTTCCTGCGGGCATCGACACGATTCCGGTACCGCTTTCGCATACGCTGGTGCATGCGCCATGCGAGCGCTTCCATCGCTTCCATGTCACAGAGCATTTCGTTGTTGACCGTCGCGACCTCGATTCCCATAGTAATCAAGCCCGTGTTGCGCTTTTCATCATGGATACGTCCCCTCCGAGAGGAATGGCCCAGCTCACCGTTGTATTCCAGGTCAAACCGGGCTGCCTCCTGATATGCATCGCAAACTGCATGGGGCATCCCCGAGATTGCCTGCGCACGGTCATCGAACTCGATCTTGTAGTCGGTCTTAAAAGGTCCGCAGGCAAACCCGCCATAGGAAAACGGAAGCGAAAACAGGGCGAGCATGATGCACTCCATGGGCGAGAGCAGGTTTTCCGAAAGATAGGGACACAGACGCAGCAGCTGTTTGGCCACATTCCCCTTGCATGCCGCAAGGTAATCTGCCAGACGATCGGGCATCAGCACCGGCTCGACTTCAAAGTAGCCCACGTCTGCTGGCTGGTCCTTGTCCTTTGCAAGTTTATTCGTAACAGGCGAGGTGTAGGGAGGCAGATACTTCCCGCGGTCGCTCAGTGAAATCTTAGAGCACAGCTCCTGGGCCAGGGCAAACGCCTGGATGCAGCCGACCTCACGCGCAACGGCAACACAAAGGGCCTCGGGAGATAGGCTGTACACCCCCGGTTCCACCTCTAGAATCGAGCCGGCGGGCAACCCGGAACACACGGACCAGCCTACGCCAGGCATGCGGCGGCGCTGCGCCGCAGATCCCACCAACAAGCACAGATCTTCCTGCACCTCGCCACTTTTGGCTCCAATTCGCACCAAGTCAGGAAGATAGATATCCTCGGTCGAGGGCGACGACGTGCGCAGCACACGGCGCTCCTCCTTGGGATCAAGGTCCCTCCAGCTGATATAGCCCATCTGCCGGCGCTCGGCGCGCATCATGCGTAGCGCCGAGGCGCCGGTCAGGATTACGGAGGCCGCCAGCTGCTCGCTTGTAGGCTTGCCACGCTGCCCGATCTTTATTGCCATCTGAACCACCCCTACCAAACGCGTGCGATAGCGAGGCCATCGACTGCCGCAGCGCCGGCACGCTTGAGTTCCGCCGAAGCCGCGGACATCGTCGCACCCGTGGTGATAACGTCATCGATAAGCAGCAGGCGGCGGCCGTGCACGTCCTCAACCGTCTCGTACATGCCTTGGGCACGCTCGCGACGCTCCTCACGACCGAGTTCGCGCTGGTCGCCATGCCCGTACTTGACGAGGGCATCGAGCAGGGGAACACCCGACAGCTCGCAAAATGGGCGCGCAATAGCCTCCATATGATCAAAACCACGCCGCCGAAACGCCGCCGCCGTCGCAGGCACAAACACCACCGCATCCGCACCGGACAGCACACCTCCCAAGCGTTCGGGCGCTACGACCTGGGCATGCAGGGCGGTGTCGTAAAGCAGCTCCGCCAGATACGGAGCCAGAAGTCGCTCGCCCGCGTCCTTGTACGCTTTAATGATGCGCGGCAGCGGATGCGCATAGACGGCGCACGCCAGGCAGCGATCGAGCGCCTCCGCCATTGCCGAGGACGCGCCCTCGACCGAACACTCAGTGCACAGCAAATCCCCAAACGGGGCGCCGCATCGGGTGCAGCTATGACGTGGGTCGATGAGCGTGAGCGCAGCCAGGCAGTCTTGGCAAATAAGCGCACCGGCGCGCTCGCAGCCGGCACATCGTGTTGGCGACAATGCCTCGAGCGCCTCGCGTGCCACCCGCTCGGCAAACGGTAGCAATTCGTCCGCAAACGGTAGGGCGCCGGCACCCTGCAGACGGCTCAATATGTTCAGATGGCTCTTCAAGACACAACCCTCCCTACGTTCGGTCGCAGGGAGGGTTGTTGATTCAGCGCTATGATACCCCGATGCGCTCGGGGCAAGGCGAGCTAAATCCGCTCGCGGGCGTTATTCGCCGGCGGGCGGTTGTGGTGCAGACGAAGACGGGGCCGAGCCCTCGCCACCATCCTGGCGCGGCTTGCGGGAACGGCGACGGCGACGGCGCTTTTGACCCTGGTCGGCCGAGCCCTCGCCACCGCGATCCTCGCGCGGCTCGCGCTCGTCGCGAGCGGCGCCACGCGAAGCCTTGGCAGCAGCTCCCCCGCCATCTCCGGGACGACGGCGCGTGACCTTGACCTCGCCATCCGAGACCTGATCGGCCACGGAGGGCACTGAAGGCTTCTGCTGTGCGCCCGAGGAATGGCGACGGCGCGGACGCGGCGCGCGCTCCTCCTCGCCACGTGACTTGCCGCCCTTGTCGACAGGCGCATCGGAGGCCGAGGGACCCTTGGAAGCGGCACCAGCCTCGCGAGCAGCTGCGGCGCGGAAGGCGTCCTCGCGCTCCTCGCTCGACAGATGACGGCGACGACGGCGCGTGGGATTCATGCCACCGCCGCGATTCTGCTGCTGGGGCTGTTGAACCTCGCGCTCGCGAGCGCCGTTCTTGCCGGCGGCTGCGGCCTCGCCGGCATCGGCAGAGCCCGCACGCTTGCGGCGGCGACGGCCGCCAGCGGCCTCCTCGGCCTCAGGCGTTGCGGCATTGCCACGGCCCTTTCCGCGGCCACGGCTCTCGCCCTGGCTCTGACCGGCGCGAGCATCGGATTCGGCATCGCGACGACGACGCTTGGGCATCGACGTGCCAGCAAGACGGTCGGCGCTCGACAGGCCATCGCCCACGTCGACGCCGTTCTCGCGGTCGAGCTCCATGAGCGCCAGGCGCATCTCGGGCGACTCGATGCGCTCGAGCACATCGCGCGTCACGCAGTCGGGGCGGCAATTGCAGCCCTGCTCGGCAGCCTTCTTCTTGCAGCCCTCCGAGCAGGTCATATCGGCCAGGTTGACCTTAAAGACTTTGCCGTTCTCCAGGCGCAGCACCAGCTGCTCACGCGGCGTGTCATATTCCTGAATACGCGCCTTGCCGAGCGGCGTATCGATGAGCGTCTTCTTTTTGGGCGCGCGGCTCTTAAAGTCCTTGTAGGCCTCGAACTCGTAGCGCAGGCAGCACATCAGGCGGCCACACACGCCGCTGATCTTGGAGGAATTGAGCGGCAGGTCCTGCTCTTTTGCCATGCGGATCGAGACGGGCTCAAACTGTCCGCCAAAGCGCGTGCAGCAGAGCTCCTGTCCGCACTGGGCATAGCCGCCCACCAGGCGGGTCTCGTCGCGCACGCCGATCTGGCGCATGTCGACGCGAATGTGCAGCGTCGAGGACAGGTCCTTGACGAGCTGGCGAAAATCGACGCGCTCCTCGGCCGCAAAGTAGAACACGGCCTTCTCGCCGCCAAACAGGTACTCGACGCCCACCGGCTTCATCTCGAGGTCGAGCTCTTTGACCAGACGGCGGAAATCGACCATCGCCTCGTCGCCCTGGATGGCCAAATCGTCGGCAAGCTGCAGGTCGATGTCGCTCGCCACGCGCAGCACGGGCTTGAGCGGCTGACCGATCTCGTCTTGCGGCACCTCGAAGGGATCGGCCGTGACCAAGCCGATCTCGGTTCCGCGCTCGGTGGAGCAAATGGCATAATCGGCCTCGAGGATATCCAGGTCCTGCGGGTCAAACCACAGGTCGCGCGAGGCGTAGGTAAACTTAACGGGTACGACTAACGGCATTTCAGTGCCTTCCTGATATCGAACAGCATGACCTCGATGGCCAGCTGGGGAGTAACGTTTCTGGCGATGTTGCGCTCGGCGGTCGCGACCGCCTCGAGCGCCTGGGTGGCACCCGCAACATTCGTCGCAGCGGCAAGCCGACCGATCGTGTCACGCACGTCTTCGTTCACCACGTCGGCTGCCTCGTCCTGAAGTGTCAGCAGCACGTCGCGCATGAGCGTCCGCGCGCTCGCCAGCGCTTCCATGATACCCGAACGCTCGCGCGCGTTGAGTTCGCGCTTGTTGCGGTCCTCAAGCTGCTTCAATGCTCCACGCGACAGGTAGTCGGCGTTTTGCTCGAGTACCTTTTCCTGCGTGGACTTGACCTCGGCGAGCGGCGCCTTAACGGCGACGATGAGCGACTTGGCGCGACTGAGCACGTCGGCCTCGTCGGCGGCAATGAGTGAGTCGATGGCACGGATCATCTGGCGACGGGCGTCCTGGCGCTCGGCGCTCTTGAGGAACTCGATACCACGCGTGGGGCTTCCCGCCACGGCGACGGCCATGCGGCAGCGCGCGGGATCCTGCCCGGTGGCGCGGCTCACGACCTGCGCGGCCACGGTGGGAGACACCAGCCGAAACGGCACACACTGGCAGCGGCTCACGATGGTGGGCAGCATCACGTCTGCCGAGGTGCCCAGCAGGATGAACATGACGCCCTCGGGCGGCTCCTCGAGCGTTTTGAGCAATGCGTTGGCGGTGTTGGCGCGCAGCTGCTCGGCACGGTCGATGATGTAGACCTTGGCCTTGGCACGGATGGGCGCCAAGGGCACGTCGTCGAGTAGCTCGCGCGTCTGGGCGATGAGGTAGCCCGTGGCGCTCTCGGGCGTGTAATAGTGCACGTCGGGGTGCGTATGGCGCGCGACGCGCACGCAGCTGTCGCACGATCCGCAGCCGTCCTGCTCGCACAGGAATGCCTGGGCGAGCGCCCATGCGGCATCGAGCTTGCCGGCGCCGGGCGCTCCCAAGAACAGATAGGCGTGCGATGCGCGACCGCTGGCGACGGCATTGGTCAAAAAGTCGCGCACGCGCTCTTGGGTATCGAGCTTGGCGAGCAAGCTTGTCTGCGCAGGGGCCATGCTACTCGGCCTCCTGGGCAAGCGCGGCGACGACGGCATCCTGCGGGATATCGAGGCCGTACGCGCGAACCTGCTCGACCGTCTTCGCAAAGACGTCTGCGATCGAAGCAGTGGCGTCGATGAGCTTTACGCGGTCTGGCTCCTCGGCGGCAATGGCACAAAAACCCTGATAGACGCGCTCCTGGAAGGCCATGCCCTTGGCCTCCATGCGATCGGCCGCACCGCGGGCCGCCATGCGCAGCGCCGCCTGCTCGGGCGTGATGTGGTAGACGAACGTGAGCGCCGGGTGCGTACCCGCAACGGCCAGGTTGTTGGCATCGCGCACTATCTGGCGATCGAGGCCGTCGGCAAACGCCTGGTAGCAGGTCGTGGAATCGTAGAAGCGATCGCACAGGACCACCTTGCCGGCCGCGAGGGCAGGCGCGATAACCTCGTGCACTAGCTGGGCGCGCGCGGCCTCGTAGAGCAACAGCTCGCAAGTATCGCCCATTGCCGTGTTGGCGGAATCGAGCAGCAGGGCACGAATCTTCTCGCTGATGGCGGTGCCACCCGGCTCGCGCAGGGCCACGACCTGGTAACCGGCAAGGTCAAGCGCGTGGGCCAGCAGACGCGCCTGCGTGGACTTGCCAGCACCGTCGACGCCCTCGAGCGTGATAAAGCTATGTTGAGCGGGCTCAAAAGCCATGGGCGCAGCCCCTTCCTACAAGGCGCGTAAATGCAAGTTATAGCAACCAAGCCATGATACCCCAGCGTCCGGCGCACCCCAAATCGGACCTAGTCATTGGGGCGGCAGTTAGGGACATTCCTAAACTGCCGGCCGAAAAGGAACGTCCCTAACTGCCGGCTTCTTGGGGCAGTGGGTATAATCGTCGTATTGCATTGAAATGTGGCGAAAGGAGTGGCAATGTCTCGGTATTGCGCCTCGTGCGGCAAGCGTCTTGAAGATGATGCCAAGTTCTGCACCTCGTGCGGCGCACCCGTTGAGCAGGCGGCCGCGCGCAATGACCCACCCGCGTTTGAGCAGACCGGCTCCCTCGATACGCCGCAAGCCAAATCGGACGACCCCCTTGTCTATCGTCCCGACCCCGCCGCTGACCCCGCGGCCAACTCCGCGGCGGTCGAAACGACGCAGCGCATGCCCGTCGCGGGCACCTCAACCCAGCAGCGACCGGCCTCTGCATACGCGCCCGATTCGCCACAAGCCCCCACTCCCAAAAAGAGCGCTACCGGGCCGCTTGTCGCCGCTATCGTTGTGCTGGTGGCAATCATCATCGCCCTGGTCATTTTCTTTGTGATCAAGCCCTTCGACAACACTGCCACGCAGACGACCGCCGAGGTTACTAAGCTGCACCACGATGATGACGCTGACGACCTTAAGCCCCTCGACGACCCCAATAGCCTTTTCGATGATGACGATGATAACGAGGACGAAGCCGGCGGCGAGGCAACCCTCTCCGAGAAAAACCTCTACCGCCGCCTGAGCGAATACTACGACCTGCTCGAAGATCTCGATAACCAGGTCCGCGCCTGCGCGCAGGCCTTCAATGGCAGCTATCTGGAAGAAGATCGCACCGCCCGCCAAAATCTCGCCGACGTCGCCGAGCGCACGGAGGACACCATCGAGCAGTATTACGACATCGTCGAGGACCTGGACGTCCCGACGAGCTCTAAGAACTACAGCTCCTGGAAAGACATCGTTGCCCTGTATGACGACCTGGACCACCGCATCGACGCGATCTGCGATGCCTGGGAGATCAGCCTGAAGTACGCAAAGCCCGCGGACCATAAGAATGAGATCGCAGCGCCGCTGGCGCGCGACAACGTAGCGGGCACCAACGACAACAAATACCGTCTGGACTTTGAGGACCGCTACCCCGGCGCTGCACCCGTCGAGGTGAAGTAGTGCTTTGTCGTTCCCGAGCCGGCAGTTAGGGACGTTCCTAAACTGCCGGCCGAAAAGGAACGTCCCTAACTGCCGGATAAAAAACGAGCGAGGATCTTGAGGTCCTCGCTCGTTTTTTAGAGCAATGTTTCGACCGTGCGGCTACTTGTCGGCGGCTGCTTTCTTGGCAGTCGACTTCTTCGCGGTCGACTTCTTGGCGGCAGCAGCTTTCTTAGCCGTCGTCTTTTTGGCCGCCGTTGTCTTCTTCGCCGTGCTCGCCTTGGTTGTGGTCTTGCGGCCGCGGGCGGGTTTCTTCTCCTTGGTCGGGCAGTCCATGTTCACGCAGATGCGCCACGGACCGCGCGCCGTGTTGACCACCACGATGGGGGCGCCGCACTCGGGGCAGGTCTCGCCCGTCGCCTCGAGCTTGCCGCGCGCCGGAAGCGGATAGCTCACGCCGCAGTCATCGTAGTTGGTGCAACGGATAAAGCGCTTGCCGCTCTTTTCGCTCTTGTGCGCGATCAGGTCGCCATGGCGTCCTGCCTCGGCGCACACCTTGCACTCGCCCACCTTAAGGTCGGGCTCGTAGTTGGTGGGGCACGTGGGGTTCACGCAAATCTCGAAGGCCTTCTGGCGGAACGGCTGGCACTTGATGCGCGGCGCACCGCACTCGGGGCACACGGCCGCCTCGCCCTCGAGCGGGCTTACCTTGACGCCACTCGGCACCGGATAGGTCACATCGCAGTCGGGCCAGCCCATGCAGCCAATGAAGCTGCCGCGGGTCTTGGCGCTCGTCTTCATAACCAGGTCCTTGCCGCACTTGGGGCAGGTACCCACGCGCGCATCGGCCGTGACGGCGTCGCTGATGGCGTCGCCCAGTTCCTGCGTATGTTTGAGCAGCTCGTCGAGCACGCCGGCCAGCAGCGCGCGCGAGTGCGTCACGACATGCTCTTCGGTGTCCTCGCCGCGCTCCACGCGGGTCATGTCGCCGTCGAGCTCGCTGGTCATATCGGGGCTCGTGATGCGCGGGGCAAACT
The DNA here is from genome assembly GCA_905214615.1 of uncultured bacterium. Lineage (GTDB taxonomy): Bacteria > Actinomycetota > Coriobacteriia > Coriobacteriales > Coriobacteriaceae > Collinsella. The sequence goes on from CAJMMX010000001.1 coordinate 8,056, forward strand.
GCGACAGTGCATCGATAATGGCAATACCCAGCTGGCTCGGCTCCACGGGATCGTTTTTGAGGTAGCGCACGGCGTACAGGCGCTCGATGATGCTCGCGCGCGTGGACTTGGTGCCCAGGCCGCGCTTCTCCATCTCCTGCACGAGCTTGCCCTGGCTGTAGCGCGCGGGCGGCTCGGTCTGCTTGGCCTCGAGCTTAATGTCGAACACGTCGACCGTATCACCCTGCTCCAGCGGCGGCATCTGCTCGTCGCGTTTAAGGCCGTACGGATAGGCCTCGCGGAAGCCCGGGGTCACGAGCACGTCGCCCGAGGCCACGAACGGCTCACCGTTCACGTCGAGCTCGAGCTTAGTGTTTTCGATGGTCGCGGGACCCATAAGCGTCGCCAGGAAGCGGCGGGCAATGAGGTCGTAGAGCTTGCGCTGGCCGCCATCGAGCGTGGACGGATCGCCTTCGCCCGTGGGGTAGATGGGCGGGTGGTCGGTGGTCTCGACTTTGCCGCGCGTGGGCTTCATGGGGCCGGCGAGTACCTTTTTGCACACGGGCGCCAGCGCCGGGTTGATCTTTGCCAGGTCGCTCACCACGGCGCCCAGATCGAGCGTCGCAGGGTACACGGTGTTGTCGACACGCGGATAGCTGATGAGGCCCGCCATGTAGAGGGACTCGGCGATGCGCATGGTACGTGCAGGTGAGATGCCCTCGGCCGCGGCGGCAGCCTGCAGCGAGGTCGTCGCAAACGGGGTGGGCGGCTGCTGCTTGCGGGAGCGCTTGGTCACCGCGGCGACGGTTGCCGTCGTAGCGCCGTCGACGTGGCCGTACGCCGTCTCGGCAGCATCTTTATCGGTAAAACGTGCCGTCTTGTGCGCAATCTTAAAGCGGTCATCCTCGGCAGCACCCTGAGCGGCACCCATGCCGCGAATCTGCCAATAGTCCTCGGGCACAAACGCCATGCGCTCGCGCTCGCGCTCGACCACCAAGGCAAGCGTCGGCGTCTGCACACGGCCGGCGGAGCGCACGTTGCCAAAGCCGCCAAACTTGGCGAGCGTCAGGTAGCGCGTGAGCACCGCACCCCAAATGAGGTCGATGTGCTGGCGGCTCTCGCCGGCGTCGGCCAGATTCTGGTCGAGCGAGACAAGATTATCGAAGGCCTGCGTGATCTCGGCCTTGGTAAACGAAGAATACTGGGCGCGGGCAACCGGCAAGTCGGGCGCCACCTCACGCACCTTGTTGAGAGCGTCCGAACCGATCAGCTCGCCCTCGCGATCGAAGTCCGTGGCGATGATGACGCTGTCGGACTTCTTGGCCAGGTTCTTAAGCGAGCGGATGAGCTCCTTCTCGGCCGGCAGCTTAATGACGGGTGCCCAGGTGAGGTATGGCAGGCTCTCGAGCTTCCAGCCCTTGATGGAGATACCATCGGCAAGAAACGGCTTGCGCTTGGTGTCGTAGGGCGGACGAGCCAGGCCATCGGGCATGTCGGCCGGCAGCATCTCGCCGTCCTCGGTGACCGAATACCAGCCCAGCTTTTTATCGAACAGCACACTGTCGCAAAAATCGGGCGCCAAGATGTGACCGGCCAGGCCGATGGTCACGCACTCCTCGCCCTTCCACTCAAAACGGTAGATGGCGGTGTTGTACACCTTGTCCTTTTTGGGCTTGCCCGTGGACAAACGCTCGGCGATCTGACGCGCGGCGTCGTTTTTCTCGGCGATGATGAGCTTCAAAAGAGGCTCCTATCTCGTATCTCTGCGGCTACGCCCGCCCGTATGGCGGCCGACTTACGCCCTTGCTTGCTCAATCTGCCCGATGAGCCAATCGCACCAGGCATCCATGCCCTCGCCCTTGCGCGCGCTCACGGCAAACCGCGGCGCCTGCGGATTGAGGTCATCGAGTGTCTTAGTATACCTATCCATGTCAAAATCGAAAGCCGGAGCCACGTCGACCTTGTTGAGCAGCTGCGCGCCGGCGTGTTGGAAGATGCCCGGGTACTTGATGGGCTTGTCGTCGCCCTCGGGCACCGAGAGAATCATGATGGACAGGTTCTCGCCCAGGTCAAAGTCGACCGGGCAGACCAGGTTGCCCACGTTTTCGATAAAGATGACGTCAATGCTTTCCAGACCCACAGCCTGATCGAAGGCGTCGACGGCCTCCATGATCATGTTGCCCTCGAGGTGGCACAGGCCGCCCGTGTTGATCTGAATGGCGGGCATGCCGGCTTCCTTCATGGTGATGGCGTCGACGTCCGAGGCGATATCGCCCTCGATGACAGCACAGCGCAGGCCGGCTTTGTCACGCAGGCGCTCGTTGGTGCCCAGAATCGTGGTGGTCTTGCCCGAGCCGGGGCTCGACAGCACATTGATCACGTAGGTGTTTGTCTCATTAAATCGCTGACGCAGCTGATCTGCCAGGCGCTCGTTGCGCGACAGAATCGGCGATGCAATATCAATCGTTTTCTCGGCCATACTCGGCACTCCTTACTTTGGCCCCTTTATACCCCATCACCAGATGGCTAGCGGGCTAATCGTCGGGGGTTTCGATTTCGATACTTGCGATGTCGAGTTCGCGGCCGTGCAGTAGGCGCACGTTGGCACCACCACACTGGGGACAGCGACAGTGGAAGCGATCGTGGTCGAAGACGTCGCCGCAGTCCAGGCACTCGCTTTGTGGATGGACTTCCTCCACGGAAAGCTCGCAGCCTAGCGTGAGCGGGTCCTCGTCGCGAAATGTCTCCCACGCAAAGTCGAGCGCCTCGCGCACGACCTCGGTCATATCCCCGATACGCAGCGTTACCAAAACGGCGCGTGAGGCCCCCGCCCCACGCGCCGCGCGAATCACTGTATCGAGCATGCCGTTGACAATGCCAACCTCGTGCATACCGATTTACTCCTCGTCGTCCTCATCGTCCGAGAACAGGTCCAGACGGCTCACAAACAGGCCCTCCTTACCCTCGCGCGCGGTAATGACCACGCGGGCAATGGCGAGCGAGATCTCGTAGAGCGAAAGCAGGGCACCGTACATAAGGCCCAGCGTAACGGGCGAGCCGTCGGGCGTGATCACAGCCGAACCCACGAGCAGGCCTACGTACACGTAGCGCCAGGCGCTGCGGAAGGCCGCGTAGGACACGATGTGGAAAACAGACAGGTAGAAGATGATGAGCGGCAGCTCAAACGCCACACCAAAGCCGATCATAAAGAGCAGCTCCATGTTGACGTAGTTCTCCAGATCGGGCAGCGCCGTAGCGACGGCCGAGGTCTCGCCGATGAGCCACTCAAAACCCGCCGGGATGATGATGAAGTAGCAGAAGATGGCACCCAGGAAGAACAGCACCGTCGAGGCGAGCACCGTGGGCACGACCCACTTGCGCTCGTTGGGGCGAAGCGCCGGCAGGAAAAATGCCAGGATCTGCCAGATAATCATAGGCGTGCACATGACCACAGCCATCTTGATGGCCAGCGAAAAGCGCAGGCCAAAGCCGCCGAGCGTAGTGGTGATGTAGAACTTACCATCCGGCACAAAGGAGCGGATGGGGTCTTCCAGGATATCGAGCACCACAGGCGTGGCGAAGTACAGCACGATAGCGGCGGCAAACACCGACACGACCACGATGGTCAGACGGCGACGGAGCTCTCCCAAGTGATCGAAGAGCGGCATGCGCGCAGGTCCGATCGGCATTACTCATCGCCTCCCTTCGGGGCATCGGCGGCAGTGGCAGCGTCCTCGGCCTCGAGCTCGCGGGCGAGCTGGTCGACAACGGCCTTGCGCTTGCGGGGACGACGGGCGTAGAGGTCGGCCGTCGTGGGCTCTGCCGGCTCGGGCTCGGGCTCTGCGGCAGACTCGGGGTCCGCAGCAGCAGCGTCAGCATCGGCGGTCGCAACCTCAACGGCAGCACCCTCGGCAGCGGCCTCGCCCTCAGCAGCGCCCTCGCCCTCAGCAGCGCCCTCGCTCGCGGCCTTCTCGGCAGCAAGGCGGGCACGACGCTCGGCAAAGGTCTCCTTCTTGGCAGGCGCAGCGGCGTCAGCGGCATCCTCGTCCGCATCGGAATCGTCGTCGACGGCAGCCTTCTTGGGCTTGACCGGCGCCGAAGCGGCCTCGCTTACCGGATCGATGATCTCGGACTGGACAACCGCCGTCATCTTTTCCTGCGTCTCGCGGAACTGACGGATGGCACGGCCGATCGTACGGCCCATCTGCGGGAGCTTATCCGGGCCAAACAGCAAAAAGCCGAAGACCACGATGATTGCCAGCTCACCTTCTCCAATACCAAACACACATACCTCCAAGGCTCGATGTGATTCGAGCCCGCACCGCGCCATTCGGCCGGAACTCGTCTATTCATTCGGTCAAGTATAGCGCCCGGACGCCAAAACGTCCGAGCGCATCACAAACATATGCCAAACGGCACGCCCTTTTGGGGGCAAAGATTATGCAGCGGTGATCGAAATCTCCTGGTCGACACCCAACAGCTGGACCACGCGCATCACCGGGGGCTGCACATTGGTGCAGCTAAAGCGCTTGCCGTGGTCGACCGCGTGGTGCGCGGCGCCCACGAGCACGCCAATGCCCGTCGAATCGATGTAGCTCACCTGGGCAAAATCGAGCTCAACGGCCTCGGTGGGCTGCTCAAGCGCCAGGTCGATGGCATTGCGCAGGCTATCGGCGTTAGAGATATCGATCTCGCCGGTTACCTTAATGGTGTAGAGCTCTGGCGTGGGGTTGGTGGAAATACCCAAATCCATGTATACGCTCCTTTACGTATCGAAAGTGCGGATAGTACGGGAAGCCGCGCGTTAGGCGCGCTCGGCACGCGCAAGCTCGGCAGCGACGAGCTTAACGGCCAGCACCAGCACATCGAGCGCAGCCTCCAGGTCCTCGACCGTGGGATAGCTCGGCGCGATGCGGATGTTGGTGTCGCGCGGGTCCTTGCCATAGGGCCAGGTAGCACCGGCCGGCGTGAGCTTGACGCCCAGGTCGGCACAAAGCGCGGCGACCTTTTGAGCCGAGCCCTCGGGACCATCGAAGCTTACAAAGTAGCCGCCGCGAGGATGCGTCCAGGTAGCGCAGCCCGTCTCGCCCAGGCCCTCGGTGAGCTTGCGCTCAACGGCCTCAAAGCGCGGGCGCAAGAACTCGGCATGCTTTTTCATGTGCTCCTTGACCGCCTCGATGGTGGGAAGGAAACGCACGTGGCGCAGTTGGTTGAGCTTATCGGCGCTGATGAGGCCGGCCTTCAGGCGCTTGGAGAACTCCGCGATAACCGCGGGGCTCGCACCGATAAAGCCGATACCGGCACCCGGGAAAGTGATCTTGGACGTCGAGGCGAATGCCACCACGCGGTCCTCGGTGCCCGCCGTGCGGGCAAGATCGAAGATGTTGGCGAGCTCGTCGGTCTCGTCGTACAGGTCGTGCACGCAGTAGGCGTTGTCCCAGAAGATGCGGAAATCGGGCGCGGCCGTGGGCATCTCGACCAAGCGGCGCACAGTGTCCTCGCTAAAGGTGATACCCGTGGGGTTGGAATACTTGGGCACGCACCAGATGCCCTTGATGGAATCGTCGACGGCAACGAGGCGCTCGATCTCGTCCATATCGGGGCCGTTGTCGGTCATCGCGACGGGGACGTTCTCGATACCCAGGTCAGCGGTAATTCCAAAGTGGCGATCGTAACCGGGAACCGGACACAGGAACTTGACCTTCTTGCCGTCGTGCACGGCCTCGTAGGCATCCCAGGGCTCGCTGCCGCACGAGCCACAGCGCCAGAACATGCCGGCGATGTCATGCTCGATCAAAAGGCTCGACGAACCCAGCACAAGCGTCTGCTCGGCGGGGCAGCCCAGGAACTCCCCCGCCAGCTTGCGTGCCGAGGGAATGCCCTCAAAGCAGCCGTAGTTGGAACAATCGACGTTGCCGTCGTGCAGATCGGCGTCGGCATTGAGGATATCGAGCATGGGGCGCGAGATGTCCACCTGGGCGGGCGACGGCTTGCCGCGGGCCATGTCAAGCGCCAGGCCCTTGGCCTTGACCTCGGCGACCTCGGCTTTGAGCGCCTCGATGGCGGCATCGAGTTCGGTGGTTTCCATCTTCTGGTAGATCGTCTGCATGGGTGCGACCTTTCGCGAAGCGGTACGTTGCAGTTCGTCTAAGTATAGACCGCCACCGCCGCAACGTTATGAAGCCGTGATAGATTAAGTTCATCGCAATGAATTACGAATCGCCGCGCATGCCGGCGTGGGGCGCCCAAGGAGGCACTATGGAGTACGGATCGTTTCAGGCCGAGGAATTCGGCGACCTGCAGCGCCTGGTCGACGGACTGTTTTACGACCGCCACGCCATCGACCGCCTCGATTTGATCGTACAGGCCGAAATCTTGGACCTGGCGCCCGATCTCATGGAAATCGTCAACCTGCTGCCGCCCGGCTATTACGATCGCCAGTCACTTTGCGACCAGCTCAACTCCGCCTTGGCCGCCCACGGCTGGGGCGCCGTCTACGGAACGGTGGAATAAACCTAGTCATTCAAGAACGTCCCCAATGACTAAAACGCCGCCTGTGATGGTGTTCACAGGCGGCGTTTTCAAACTTGCATGTGCCCTTACTCGTCCTTGGACGCGGGGTGCTTGCAGACCACACTCATGTAGATCATGCCCAGCACCGCGGCGGTAACGGATCCGGCAAGAATGGCGGCCTTTGCGGCCAGGACCTCAAACTCGGCCGTCGGGAAGGCAAGGCCGCTGATGAGAATCGACATGGTAAAGCCAATGCCGCCCAGAATGCCCACGCCGGCAATCATGTGCCAGTTAACGTTGCGCGGCAGCTCGGAAATCTTGAGCTTAACCAGGGCAAACGTCATGCCAAAGATACCGATCGGCTTGCCCAGCAGCATGCCAAAGTACACGCCGAGCGTCACCGGGTCGGTGAGCAGCGTGCTCATGTCCACGCCCACTAGGCGAACCTGCGCGTTCACGAACGCAAAGATCGGCAGGATCACAAAGTTGACCGGCGTGGAGATCAGGCGCTCCATGCGGATGAGCGGCGGGGTCACGCGGTGCATGACGCGCTCGACTTTGGTGGTCGAGACGGTAAAGTCGTGCTGGCCCAGGATGTGCGCCTCGTCGTCGTAGCGGTCATCGAGCAACGGCAGGCACTCGCCCAACCAATCGGTGAGGCTATCGAGTTTGACGCCGCACTTGGCCGGGATGGTAAAGGCTAGGATGACGCCAGCAAGCGTGGCATGTACGCCGCTCTTGAACATGCAAAACCACAGCAGCAGGCCCAGTACCGAATACGGGGCAAGGCGGTAATGCTGCGTCTTGTTGAGCCACACGAGCGCGCAGGTCACAAGCGCGGCGGCGCCCAACCAAAACGGATTGGGGCTCTGACCGTAGAAGATGGCGATGGCGGCGATGGAGATGAGGTCGTCGGCGATGGCGAGCGTCGAGAAGAACACGCGCACGCCGTTGGGCACGCGGTTGCCCAAAAGCGACAGCACGCCCAGCGCAAAGGCAATATCGGTTGCCATGGGGATAGCCCAACCGTTGCGGGCGCCGGCATGGTTAAAGATGAGGTAGATGCAGGCGGGAACGACGACGCCGCCCACGGCTGCCAGCATGGGAAGCATGGCCTGACGCGGGTTTTTGAGCTCGCCAACCGTCATCTCATACTTGAGCTCGATGCCCACCAGCAAAAAGAAGATCGCCATGAGGAAGTCGTTGACGAAAAGCTCAACGGTGAGACCGGCCGTAAGGTTGCCCAGACCCACATACAGCGGGGTCTCCAAAAAGTGATGAATGGCCTCGTAGGCATCGGTGTTGGCACAGATGACGGCGGCGATGGCGGCGATCACCATGACGGCGGCGGAAATCGTGCCGTTCTCGGCAATGCGCTCCCAAATGTCGTGACGCTCAAAACGCTTGCGCTCACGGGTGTTGAACAGCTGCTCGGTTGCTGCCATGGGCGGCTCCTTTCGCGGGAAGGTTCCCGTCTTAAAAAAGCACGGCCCGCCCAAATGGCGGCGCCGCGCTCCAACGTATTACGCTTGCATCTAGCCTACCCTGCACGACAAACGCGCAAGCGCGGCCGAAAAGCGGAACCACAGGTTGAACATTATTTGCTCAACGGTGCGAGCGCCCCTGTCCAATAGGCGACGCGGTCCCGCGCACAAAAAACGACCGGAGCGCGGGGCGTCCGCGGTCCGGTCGTGAGCAGGTTGCAAAACCTAGCAGGCGGCCATGATGGGAGCAGCGACCTGCTTCTTGCGGGAAAGGACGCCCGGCATCCAGACGCCGTCGTGCTCGTCAGCGATGCCCAGGCCCTTCTGAGCGGCCTCGGTCTCACCCTCGAGCAGGACCTGCGAGCCCTCCTCCATGATGTCGGTGATGCACAGGACGATGCCGTCGGCACCCTTCTCGGCGGCATAGGCGCGCATGGCCTCGCGGATCTCGTCGATCATGCCGAGAGCGCGGCTCTTGTCGACAGTCTCGTACTGGCCGATGAGCAGCTTCTTGCCAGCGGGCTCGAACATCTTGATGTCGTTGCCGACCATCTCGGCTGCAGTGAAGGAGCCGGACGGGCGGGTGAGGAAGACCTCCATGCCAAACTTGACCGGGTCGACGCCCACCTGCTCGCCGAGCTTAGCAGCGACGGCGCGGTCGACATCGGTGGTGGTGGGGCTCTTGAGCATGAGCGTATCGGTCATCATGGCCGAGAGCAGCAGCTTGGCCTGAACGTCGGAAAGCTCAACGCCGAGCACGCCGGCGAGCTTGGTGACGATGGTGCAGCTGGAGCCCCAGGGCAGGCAGATGTAGTGCAGCGGACCGGCAGTCTCGAAGTCGCCGATGCGGTGATGGTCGACAACGCCAAAGACCGTGGCGTCCTTAAGGCCGGCGACGGACTGGGCGGACTCGTTGTGGTCGGTGAGGACGACGAGCTGACCGGCCTCGACGGACTCGATCACGCGGGGCTCGGCAATGCCGGCGTCGGCGAGCAGCTTGGCGGACTCGGCCGGAAGCTGGCCCAGCGCGCAGGCCTCGTAGGTGTTGCCGGCATACTCAACCTGGTTGAGCAGCTGGGACAGGACGACGGCGCTCATGATGGCGTCGTTATCGGGGTTCTGGTGACCAAAGACAAGAACGTTTGCCATGGATATCCTCCACTTGATATGTGTACTTGGACGTAGCTATGGTAGCACGCTGGCGGCGAACCCTTGGGCACGGAAGGGCCGCGGCACAATTTGGAGCAGGCGTTGGAGCAAAGTCTATCCTTTTCGCACCATGTTAGTGCAAAGTAACCTGGCCTCCTTGCACTAGCTATTTGCCGGCGGCGCGCAGGGCTACGTAGGCGGCACCGATAATGCCGGCGTCGTTGCCGAGCGAGGCGACCTTAATGGGCGTCTCGCGCGAGGCAGAAAGCGCGTACTGCTTAAAGTGCTCGCGGACCTTGTCGAGGTAGACATCGGCCGAAGCGGAGGCGCCGCCGCCGATGAGGAACATCTCGGGATCGACCACGTTGGCAATAAGCGCCAGGGCGCGACCGAGATAGTCGGCCATGGTATCGGCCGCGGCAAGCGCGAGCTTGTCACCCTCGCGGCAGGCCTGGAACACGTCCTTGGAATCGGAGGGGCCGGTGAGCTCGATGGGCTCGACGCCTGCCTTCTTGCACTCGGCAAGATAGTTGCTCACCACGCCGGTAGCGCTGGAATACTGCTCCAGGTGGCCATGGCCGCCGCAGCCGCAGGTGCGCTCCTCAGCCGGGTTCAGGCACATGTGGCCAATCTCGCCGCCGGCACCCACAACGCCCGACACCACGTCGCCGTTAACGATAACGCCGCCGCCCACGCCGGTACCGATGGTGACCATCACGACGTTCTGCACGCCCTTGGCAGAGCCGAGCCAGGCCTCGCCCATGGCAGCGGCGTTGGCATCGTTTTCGTACTTAACGACCGCGTCGGGGCAGTGCTCCTGGATGGCGATCCTCAGCTCGGGCAGGTTGATGGCAATGTTGGCCTTGACCTTGGCATCGCCCGACGCCGGGATGGGACACGGAACAGCCAGGCCAATGCCCGCAACAAAGGCGCGCGGGATCTGCGCCTTGGCGACCACCTGGTCGATCGCCTCGGTCACCGCGGCAAAGCCCGCAGCGTCAACGATGGGAGGCGTAGGCACGCTGGCCTTGGCAAGCAGGTTACCGTCTTCGTCGAACAGGCCCTCCTTAACCGAAGTGCCGCCGACGTCAATGCCGATATAGTACTGCTTAGGTTCCATGGGAGCCCACCTTTCTCGTTTAAACATTGCCTGTATGGTACCGCTCCCAAGGCAAAAACCTACCAAAAAGGGACAGGTTTGTTTTGGCAGGTTTTATCTGGGGAAACGCAGGGCATGAGATTCAGTTCGTTAGGCGGCAACACGACTCGGCCCCGTCCCCAGACTGATTGATCTGCTCAATACGACAATATTCGAATGTATTTCGTTTTAAGGCGCTTTTATTTAATAAGAAAAGCGTTTTTATCTATTCTCTTTCTCGAACTTTTCTAAAACGCAATAGGGATACTTAGGTGTTGGCTATACTTTCTTTTACACTCAATCAAGCTGGAAAGGGGGTTCCATGATTCCCAAATATGAGGCGATAGCTGCAGATATCCGTCGAAGCATCGAGGACGGCGCACTTAAACCGGGCGATAAGTTGCCCACCGTCGTTGAGTTCTGCGAGCTCTATAGCGTTTCCAAAATCACCGTCAAACGAGCTATTGAGCAGATTACCGATGAAGGTCTTGTTACCAGCCGGCGCGGATCGGGCACCTACGTTAAGGACACGGCGGGGCTTCCCGGCCAGGCGTTTTTCCAGGGCAAGAACGATCGCTCCCAGGGCTTTTCGTATGAGCACCGCGGGGAGAAGGTGACCTCGGTGGTCTACGATTTCTCGATTGTCAATCCGCCAGCAGACGTCGCTGCCCAGCTGGGAATTGCCGAGGACGACTTTGCCTATCACATCGTGCGCGTGCGCCAGGTCGACGAGAAGCCCATCGTTATCGAGTACACCTACATGCCCCTCGAGCTGATTCCGGGCCTTAAAAAGAAAGACCTGTATGGATCGGTCTACAGCTTCATCCGCAAGCAATGCGGGCTGAAGATTTCGAGCTTCCACCGCACCATTCGCGCCGTAGCGGCAACCGAGGAAGAGGCTGAGCGCCTGGACACCAAACCCGGCTCTCCCCTGCTCGAGCTCAACCAGATTGGCTTTTTGGATAGCGGCACCGCCTTTGAGCATTCGATCTCGCGCAACGTTGGTGACCGCTTTGAGCTGCACAACGTAACGTTGGCATAGGTTTTTGTAGTCATGCGGGCGCTCGTTACGGCTCGTTTAGAGTGGGCGGCCGCGCAACACCATGGGGGTATGAACATGTCCGATTTGATTAAACTGACGCCGATCTTTCACGAGAAGATCTGGGGCGGCCGCCAGCTCGAAACCGTATTTGGTTATGACATTCCCGAGGGTCCCATCGGTGAGTGCTGGGCCATCTCGGCACACCCCAACGGCGACTGCCAGATCGCTGAGGGCCCGTACGCCGGTCACACACTGTCATGGCTGTGGGCCGAGCACCGCGAGCTCTTTGGCAACTGCGAGGGCAAGGGGTTCCCGCTGCTCATTAAGATTCTGGACGCCAAGGACGACCTTTCGATCCAGATCCATCCCAACGACGAGTACGCCGCCGAGCACGAGAACGGCAGCCTGGGCAAAACCGAGTGCTGGTATGTGCTGGACTGCGAGCCCGGCGCCACGATCATCGTCGGACAGCGCGCGCACGACCGCGCCGAGGCCGCGCGTATGATCGAGGACGGCCGCTGGGACGACATGCTCAACGTGCTGCCGATTCACAAGGGCGACTTTTTCCAGATTGATTCCGGTACCGTCCACGCCATCAAGACCGGCACGCTCATTTTGGAGACGCAGCAGTCGAGCGACGTGACGTATCGCCTGTACGACTACGACCGTCCCGGCACCGACGGCAAACTGCGTCCCCTGCACATTGAGCAGAGTCTCGACTGCATCGACTTTGATTCTCAGGCCCCGACCGACGGCACCGTGACCGCGCCCGAAGTCGACGGCGTGACCGAACTCGAGTCCAACCCCTGCTACACCGTCGATCGCGTGCGCGTCAACGGCAGCAAGACCCTCGACCAGCACTGGCCCTTCATGTGTCTGTCGGTCATCGACGGCGAAGGCACCGTCTGCGGCGACCCCGTCCACAAGGGAAGCCACCTGCTAGCCCCGAGCACCGTCAGCTCCATCGACCTCGAAGGCAAGATGGAATTGATCATCAGCCACCTCTAGGTCGCACCAACAACCAAAACGCAACAAGGGGCTCCCCCGCTCATCAAACGGGAGAGCCCCTACTCACATCTATTTATCAGCCCACCCGGCTCTCCAGACCAAAAAGCGAACGAGCAAAGCGACGTTCGCAAGCAACGTTGTCCATGGCGCCTGTCCGGGGCCGCCGGGATTACGACAGCTTGACGATCGGTGCAAAACCTTTCATGAGCTTTTTAGTCTGGCCGGTTTTTTCGAATTGAACCTCGATCATGTCTCCGGCGACCGAGATCACGGTGCCCGTGCCAAAGGTCTTATGACTCACGGTATCGCCCGCGGCAAAATCCTGCGATGCGCTCGCGCGATCGACCTTGCGCTCCACCGTCGGCGACACCTTGGACGACGGCTTTTTGGCTCGCGGTGAGCCCGAGCCAAAGGTCGAGGCAACACGGCCGGCGTCGGGCGAGACCCCGCGATGACGCTCGGTCCCGTAGCTGCTGCCGCCAAAGAAATCGTCGAAGCTCGATCCGCCACGCGAGGCGGAACCGCCGGTCGAGCGCGTATGCGAGCCAAACACCTTGCCGCCGTACATATCCGAGCCCATGCCCGAGCCAAAGGTGCCGCGACGGTCACCGCGCTTCTCCCAGCCCGTGCCCTCAAAACCGGCAGAACCGATACCGCTAAACTCGATATCCTCAAACGGAATCTCGTTGAGGAAGCGCGAGCGCGGGTTGGCAGAGGTCGAGCCGTAGGTGCGACGCGTGGCCGCATAGGTCAAAAACAGGCGCTTACGGGCACGCGTGATGGCGACGTAGGCCAGGCGGCGCTCCTCCTCGAGCTTGCCCGGATCATCGCTGCCGCCAAAGTCGTGCACGTGCGGGAAGATACCCTCCTCCATGCCGGCCACGAACACCGCAGGGAACTCCAGGCCCTTGGCGGAGTGAATGGTCATCATGGTGATGGCATACGTCTCGCCGGCCAGGGAATCCAAGTCGGAGCGCAGGGCCAGCCACTCCATGAGTGCCGGCAGCGCCTTGCAGGTGAGCGGACCGTAGGTACGCTCGATCTCGTCGGCATGCACGGCGCCCGCCGGCATCTCTGTCGGCGCGGCATACGCGTTGCCCGCGATGGCGGCGGCCAGGGCATCCTGCGGAGATAGCGCCGGAGCAGCCAAGCTACCGAGCGGATTAGAGCCCGCAGCGTCACGAGCGCCGACAAGTGCCTCGAACGAGGATGCCGGGGCAGACGGCCCCGGTTCGGGCGCAGGTGCGCTCACCACAACGGGCTCGGGCTCGGCACTGGCAGGCACATCGGCAACACCGGCTGCGCGCAGCTCTTCCAAGCTCTCGAGCGTGCCTTCGATATCCTCGTGCGTCTCCTCAAATTCCGCCGCAACGCCCAGGAATTCCTGGATGTTCTCGGCGCGGCTCTCGGACTCCATGGTGCCCTCGGCGCGGAAGGCCTGCAGCAGGCCCGTCTTGTCAACAATCATCTCGACAACGTCCTTGAGCTCGCCGTCCATGCGGCGGCCCTCGCGCACCAGCGACACAAAGCTCGACAGGCCATTGCGGACCTTGGCGCTAAACATGCCCGTCTCGGCGCACGCGATCTCGCAGGCTTGGAAGAACGAGCAACGGTTGTCGCGCGCCAGCTGCTCGATCTTTTGGATCGAGGTGGAGCCGATACCGCGGCGCGGCGTGTTGATGACGCGCTTGACGCTCATCTCGTCTGCCGGGTTCACGATCATCTTGAGGTAGGCCATGACGTCGCGGATCTCGGCACGGTCGAAAAATCGCGTGCCGCCCACGATCTTGTAGGGCACGCCCGCGCGCAGGAACATATCTTCGAGAATACGCGACTGGGCGTTGGTGCGATAGAACACAGCGATGTCGTCGTAGCTCGTGCCCTTGGAGTGCAGCTTTTCGATCTCGCCGGCAATCCAGCGGCCCTCGTCGCGCTCATCGCTTGCCTGGAAAGCCTGGATCTTCTCGCCATCGCCCTCGGCCGTAAACAGGCGCTTGTCCTTGCGCTGCGAGTTGTGGCGCACCACGGCGTTGGCGGCGCTCAGGATATGGCCCGTGGAGCGGTAGTTCTGCTCCAGCTTGACGGTCTTGCAGTTTTTAAAGTCCTGCTCAAAGTCCAGGATATTGGTGATGTCGGCGCCACGCCAGCTATAAATGGACTGGTCGTCGTCACCTACGACCATGAGGTTTTGGTACTTGGCGGCCAGCAGGTTGGCGATCTCGTACTGGACGTGGTTGGTGTCCTGATACTCGTCGACGCTAATGTAGCGGAAGCGCTCCTGATACTTGTCGAGCACCTCGGGGCGGGTGCGCAGCAGCTCGAGCGTGCGCACGAGCAGGTCGTCGAAGTCCATCGCGTTGGCGGCGCGCAGGCGACGCTCCAGCTCCAGGTAGACCTGCGCGGCCTTTTTGTCATTGGGGCTGTCGGCGGATTTGAGCATGTCCTCGGGCCCGATCATGGCGTTTTTAGCCGAGCTGATCTTGCTGCGGATCATGTTGATGGGGAACTGCTTTTGCTCGATGCCAAGTGCCTGCATAATGTCGCGCACCATGCGCTTGGAATCGTCGTCATCGTAGATGGTGAACTGACCGGTGTAGCCCAGCAGGTCGGCGTCCTCGCGCAGCATGCGCACGCACATGGCATGGAAGGTGCACACCCACATGCCGCGGGTACCGCTGGGAATAAGTGCCGCCAGACGCTCGCGCATCTCGGCCGCAGCCTTGTTGGTAAACGTGATGGCAAGGATCTGCCAGGGCTTAACGCCCAGATCACCGAGCATATGGGCGATGCGGAAGGTCAGGACGCGGGTCTTGCCCGAGCCAGCACCGGCAAGGACCAGCAACGGACCCTCGGTGGTCAGGACGGCCTCGCGCTGGGCGGGGTTAAGACTGTCGATGTCGACAAGCGGCTTAGCGGGCTTGGGTGCCGGAGCCGGGGCGTCGTAGATGTCGAGCGGGACGAGCTCGGGCTCCGGCGCAGCGGGGGCAGTGTACGCATCGAGCGGCACGGGTTCCGGCGCGGGCGGCACGGGTACCGCGGCGTTCTTTTCCCAGGGCAAGGGCTGGGTCATGGGCGACTCCTCATCTGACGGACGGCGCGCCTGCGGGCAGCGCCATAGTTTGAGCCGTACCAGTATACCGAGCCGCGCGGACACCGACGCAAATCACACCACGACTCCGTGCGTCGCCGCCAAACCTGACCCCATTGCACCAATCACGGAGCCACCGATGTCACGGCAGCAGCAGCGAGCAGCGGCCAGGGCGAACAAATTGGCATGAAAAGGGGGCGGCATAGACCTTTTGGTCATGCCGCCCCCTTTGAATGACAAGTTGTCGCTCCGGTCGCCGTGCAGCGTCAACCAAGTTACAGGCCGAGCATGGGCTCCAGGACAAAGAAGTACGCAAGCACCACGATACCCAGGATGATGCGGTAGACACCGAAGCACTTAAAGTCGTGACGGCGGACGAAGCCCATGAGCCACTTGATGGCGATGAGCGAAACCACAAAGGCCACAGCGCAGCCCACGCCCAAGATAGCGACCTCGTTGGCGCCGAACGTGCCGCCCTTGATGAAGTACTTGACCAGCTTGAGCGCACTCGCGCCAAACATGACAGGGATGGCCAGGAAGAACGTGAACTTGGACGCCACCGAACGCGTGCAGCCCAAAAGCAGGCCACCGATGATGGTAGAGCCGGAGCGAGACGTACCGGGCACCAGCGAAAGCACCTGGAAGCAGCCGATACCCAGCGCAGTCTTCCAGCTCAGGTCCTCGAGCGTGGCGATGGAACCAAAGTCCAGATTCTCGTCATCGTCCTCATCCTCAACGGTAGCCGCGGCGGACGCCGCAAAGTGCGCACCGGCGGGACGTCCGCCCGCCACCACAGCACGCGAACCAAACGAACCGGCAACGGCCATTTCCTCGCGCTTGCTCGCGCGCCAGTTCTCGATCACGATAAACAGCACGCCGTACACAATGAGCGCCAGCGCCACGACGGGAGCGTTGTAGAAATGCTCCTCCATCCAGTCGTTGAGCGGCAGGCCGATCGCTGCCGCAGGAATGCAGCCGAGCACAATCTTGCCCCACAGCACCCAGGTGTCGCGACGGCCCTCCTTGCCCTTGCTGGGCGAGAACGGATTGAGCTCATGGAAGAACAGCACACAGACGGCCAGAATGGCGCCGAGCTGAATCACGACCAGGAACATATTCCAGAACGTCTCGCTCACGTTCATCTTGACGAACTCGTCCACCAAGATCATGTGACCCGTCGACGAAACGGGCAGCCATTCGGTGATGCCCTCGACCAGGCCCATGAAGGCAGATTTTAGAAGCTCGATAATATCCAAAGGGACCCCCTCGTTAGACACCCGCCGGTAGATGTTCTGCGGACGATGCGGGCGATGTCCCATTATCAACCGTTGGCGGTGCGACCGCGCCTACCCTTACCAAAAAACTCGCCCGTTCACAGAATTGCGAGCGGTCAAATCGAAATCCTTGGGTATAACTGCAACAAGATAAAGTGTCCGGCGGCCAACGCGCCCGCGCCCGCCCGACGCACGAGCCCCGCGCCCGTGCGATAGACCAAGGAGGAAACCATGAACGAGGGCTACACCAAGGTATTTGTTTCACTCGACGGTACTGAGCAGCAGGATTTTGTGCTCGCACGCGCCATCAAGGTCGCCGCGAACAACGGCGCCAAGCTGATTATCGGCCACGTTATCGATTCCACGGCGCTCGAGAGCGCCGGCTCCTATCCGGTCGATTTGGTCAACGGTCTGGAGGAGGCCTTTAAGAACTCCATCGAAAAGCAGCTCGAAGAGGCCAAGGCCAATCCCGATATTCCCGAGGTCGAGGTCATGATTCGTACCGGCCGCATTCGTGAGACGCTTAAGGATGAGATGCTCGACGTGGTCAAGCCCGACCTGGTGCTCTGCGGCGCTCGCGGCCTGTCCTCGATCAAGTATGCGCTTCTGGGTTCGATTTCGACGTTCCTGCTGCGCAATACCGACTGCGACATTTTGGTCGTAAAGTAGCGTTGCTCCCACCGGCCGCGGGGCCTGCGGGGTTTCCACGGGCACGTCCTCGCCGCGTTGCGGCTGCGGGATGTGCCCTTAGGAAACCCCTCCCGGCCCCGCGGCCTTCGCAGCCTTACTTCAGCGAGTTGGCTGATAAAAGATGGCGTGCCGCCCCGTTTGGGGTGGCACGTTTTGTTTGGGCTGCACGTTTTTGTTTGGGCGGACGTCTGCCGCGTGCGTTACTCGAAATATTGAAACTTATTCGTTGAAAACGCGAATGTTACGACGAAGCCTTCGCCGGAGTTGGATGCTGCGGTGACGTCGATGCCCATCTTGGAGCACAGACGCGCCACCAGGTAGAGGCCGATGCCCGTTGCACGCTTGGTGGTGCGGCCGTTGTCGCCGGTAAAGCCCTTCTCGAACACGCGCGGCAGGTCGGCCGCGCTCACGCCACAGCCGTTGTCGGCAACGGTAAGCTCAATGCGCTCACTCGCCAGGCCCTCGTCCAGCAACGCGCCCGAAAACACGATCTTCGCGCCGTCCTCGCGCGCATATTTAATGCTGTTCTGGATGAGCTGACCTAAGATGAACTCCAGCCACTTCTCGTCGGTAAAGACCTCGAAGTCGAGGTTTTCGCACACCGGAGCCACGTGCGCTGCAATGAGTTCGCGCGCGTTGGCCTTAATCGCACCCGTCACCAAGGTCTTGAGATCCCAGCGGCGAATCAGGTAATCGCGCTCCACGACTTCCGAGCGCGCATAGTACAGTGCCTGGTCGATATAGCGCTCAACGCGAGCCAGCTCGCGACCCAGGTCATCCACACGCGACAGGTCGTCTTCGCTGCCGTCTAGGTTTTCAAGAATCAGATGGGCCGCCGCCAGGGGCAACTTGGCCTCGTGGACCCAGCTTTCGATATAGTCGCGATAGTCATCGGTCTGACGTCGGCCTTCGGCAACCTCGTCGCAGGCAGCCTTGCCCACCCGGCGCAGGACCTCGTACTCGAGCTCGCCCTCGGCATAGGTCGGACACTGCACCATCTCCTGCACCCACGCAGGGCTTTCCAGCTCCTCGGCCGCGCGCTCCAGCTGGTGCAAAAATCGACGACGGCGCGCGTACTCGATCACGATGCCGAGCATGCCAAAGATAAAGGATACGCCGACCGCCACGACCACGATAGAAACGGGTGCGCCGGCGACCGTCAGCACAAAGCAGCTCAGCAGCACGCCGCACGTCCACACGGCGACGGGAAGCAGTGCATCTTTAAAGAACTTGCCAAACGACATAGCCGGCCCCTAGACCGAATAGCCTTGGCCGCGATGCGTCGTCAAATACCCCTTGATGCCGATTTTTTCGAGCGTGGTGCGCAGGCGGTTGATGTTGACGGTGAGCGTATTGTCGTCCACGAAGGCGTCGGAGTCCCACAGGTCCTGCATGATGGCCGAGCGCGAGACGATCTTGCCCGCGCGGCTCAGGAGCAGCGAGAGAATGCGCAGCTCATTTTTGGTGAGCTCGGTGCTGTCGCCGGTCGCCGTGTTGGTGACCATAGAGCGGGCGAGGTCGAGCTCCAGCCCCTTGTGGACGAGCGTGCTGCGCTCGCCTGACGCCGCGGTGCGACGCAGCAGTGCGTTGATGCGCGCCACGAGCACGCGCGCGCTATAGGGCTTGGGAACAAAGTCGTCCGCGCCGAGCGTCATGGCCATGACCTCGTCGATCTCGGTCGTGCGCGAGGTGAGGACGATGATGGGGACCTCGGATTCGCGGCGAACCTCGTGGCAGATATGCTGGCCGTCCTTGACGGGAAGCGTGAGGTCGAGCAGCACCAGGTCGGGCGCGGCGGCGAGAATATCGCGCGAGACATGCTCGAACGATTCGCAGGCCTCGATTTCAAACCCGGCGCGGGCAAGGATGTCGACAAGCTCACGACGAATGGGCTCGTCGTCCTCAACGATATAGATTAGCGCCATGGATTCCGCTCCCCTCTTGGTTGTCTTGCCACCATTATGGCTGCGAAACTGCAGGTGCGCGCCACGCACGTCGCCAAGGTGACAGAACTGTTCGCGAGCGGGGGCGTTTTGTCCGCCTCGCACTCGCAGCGGTGGCGGGAACCAAAATGATTCTTTAATCCCCGTCCCAGAATAATCATTTAGCGGCGGGCGCGAAGCTTTTCGTAGCCGTCGGCAAAGAAGGCGACCGCCGCGGCATCAGACTCGGCGGCGTCGGCGTCGGTGGCAGGCACCACGCCGTGCTCGTCGCTTACCAGGAACAAGGCGCCCTTGAGCTGTGCGGGAATGTCTACGCGCGTGACCGGGATGCCCTTGGTCTGGGCCAGCTGCTCTATGAGCGTCGCCGTGCCACACAGGCACTCGTCCGCCGGCGCCACAAAGGCCAGCTCGCCGTTGTTGACGGCAGCGAGCAGCTCGGGCGCCACGCCGGTTTCGTCGGCCTCGGAGCGGGCCTCGGCGGAGCGGGCACGCAGCGCCTTGGCCGAAGTATCGGCCAGCGGCTCGTACTCACCCACCGTCATGGCGGCATTGCCGTTAACGTCGATCACCAGCATGAGAACGCCGTCGTGCGCGGTGTAATCGCCCTCGGCAAGCGACCACTCAACGTGCTGCTTGGCCCAGCTGAGCATGTTATGGGTAAGCGGCTCGCCCTGCACCAAGCGCTCGGACAGCGCGCGAATGTGACGGTTGAGCATGGGCACCTTTTTGTTGGACATGCGCCAACGGCAGATAAGCGCGGGCTTGTCGAGCGTAAACTTCTCGACCGCCTCCTGATTGGCGCAAAAGTCCTCGTACGCACGCTGGTCCTCGGCATTGCCAAACAGCTCTGCATCATCAATCTGGGGCATGGTCATACCTTTCGTGTTAGTCATTCCGTCCTCTTATACCAAAAAGACGGTCCTCCAAACGGAGCGACCGTCTTTTGCAGAGATTATTTTGACGATATGGTCAGGCGACCGATCAGCTTAATGGGATAGAACAACATCCCATTAAGGGTTTTCCAAGTGCCCGAGATTGCCCCGAAAGAGGAGCGCCGCGTACTAAATGTACGCAAGCGACGGTTTGAGGGGCAAGGTCGGGTGCTTGGGAAAGCCTCTAGTGCCTAAAATGCCTGGCACCGGTGAACACCATCGCAATACCATGCTCATTGCAGGCCTGGATGCTCTCGTCATCGCGCTTGGAGCCGCCGGGCTGGATGATGCAGGTCACGCCGTGTGCGGCAAGCACGTCGACGTTGTCGCGGAACGGGAAGAACGCGTCGCTTGCGCAGGCAAAGCCGCCCTTCTCCACGCCCTCGCGCTCGCAGAAATCCTCGGCGCGCTCGCAGGCAAGCAGCGCAGAGTCAACGCGGTTGGGCTGACCGGGGCCCATGCCAATGCCGGCCTTGCCCTTGGAGACCAGGATGGCGTTGGACTTGACGCCCTTGCAGACCTTCCAGGCAAACTCGAGCTCGGCCATCTCGGCATCGGTGGGCTTGCGGTCGGTGGGGAACGTAAAGGTCGCGGGGTCCTCGGTCACGTGGTCGACCTCCTGCACCAGCATGCCGCCGTCGATGGAGCGCAGCTCCACCTGGGCGCCGTGGTCTACGCCGCCGGTAGCCAGCACGCGCAGGTTGGGGCGCTTGGCCATGCGCTCGAGCGCCTCGTCGGTGTAGCCCGGGGCGATGATGACCTCGACGAACTGCTTGTTCTGATCGGCAAAGTGCTCAACCAGCTCAAAGGGGACCTCGCGGTTGCAGGCGATGATGCCACCAAAGGCGCTCTTGGGATCGCAGGCAAAGGCACGGTCGTAGGCAGCCGTGATGTCCTCGGCAACGGCGGAACCGCAGGGGTTCTGATGCTTAAGGATCACGCAGGCCGGCTCGTCGAACTCGCGGACCAGGTTCCAAGCGGCATCGGCATCCAGATAGTTGTTGTAGCTGAGCGGCTTGCCCTGGATCTGCTCGGAGCCCACGAGCGGGAACTGAGAGCTCGCGGTGTTCTCGCAGCCCTCGGCAAAGCGATAGACCGTGGCCTTCTGCTGCGGGTTCTCGCCATAGCGCAGGTCGTCGACCTTTTCCAGCGAGATCTCGAGCTTGGCAGAGGTGTCCGCCACGTCGCTTGCCTGGGCGGCAAGCCAACGGGAGATAGCCGTGTCGTAGGCGGCGGTGGTCTGGTAGACCTTCACCTGCAGGCGACGACGGGTGGAAAGCGTGGTGCAGCCACCGGTCTCGCGCATCTCGGCCAGGACGGCATCATAGTCGGCCGGGTCGGAGATGACGGTAACGCTCGCGGCGTTCTTGGCGGCAGAGCGCAACATGGAAGGGCCACCGATGTCGATGTGCTCGATGGCATCCGCAAAGGTGACCTCGGGGTTGGCGACGGTCTTCTCGAACTCGTACAGGTTGACGACGACCAAGTCGATCAGCTTAATGCCGTGCTGAGCGGCCTCCTGCATGTGCTGCTCGGAATCGCGGCGGGCCAGCAGCGCGCCGTGAACCTTGGGGTGCAGGGTCTTAACGCGGCCGTCCATCATCTCGGGATAGCCCGTGAACTCCTCGATGGGGGTTACGGGAACGCCCGCGTCCTCGATGGCACGAGCCGTGCCGCCCGTAGAGATGATCTCGACGCCAAAGTCATCGACCAGCGTCCGTGCGAAATCGACGACACCCGTTTTATCGGTAACCGAGATCAACGCGCGTGCGATCTTCACATCAGATCCCATGCAGTCCTCCTGTCTGGTACGCCGCCGTGCTCTGTGAGTCGGTGATACGTCGATCTGCAGCGCTCGCGCAGCGGCATTGAAAATACTGATTCAATGTAGCGCATCGAGCGCATCGATGCACCCCGCAACGAGCGCATGTGCAGAAAAAGTTTGCGAGCGGAGGGGATGGGCACGGCACCGGGCACGGTGAGTTCATGGAACACAGGGGCACCATAATTAGATGCCAATAGCGTGGTAGAACTGTGCTCGATATGCATCCGCAAAAGAAAGAGGCACCATGGTCTCGCGGGTTCTCTACCGACCGTTTGATACCGAAGACTTCGACGCCATCGCGCTGATTCTGCAGCAGCTTTGGCATAACAATTCGGATAACGATGAGTACAACCGCCTTGAGGCCGCGTGCGACCTCGCCTATTGCCTTTCGTCGTCGACGTTTTCGCAGGTTGCGGTGATTGACGGTCAGGCGCGTGGCATTTCGCTCGCGCGTGCGGGACAGAGCTCCGGCGCCACCGTTAAGGAACACTGGATGGATACCGAACGCGCGCTGCTATCGCAGATGCGTGAGCTGGAGCCCGATGCCTGCGCCGAGTATCTCTCGTTTGTACGCGCAACCATCCGAACCAACAACCGTCTGCTCGAGAGCAGCCCGTTGCCGCACGACAACGAGGTCACGCTGCTTGCCGTGGATCGCGATGTCCATGGCCTGGGCGTTGGCACGGTTCTGCTCGATGCCGCAGTCTCGCACCTGTCCTCGCTTGGAGCGACGAGGGCGCACCTGTACACCGACTCCAACTGCTCGTGGAAGTTCTACGAGCTGCACGGCTTTAAGCGCACGGCCACGCACCGCGCCAACCGCGAAGAGCGCCGCCACGCCATGCCGCGTGAAAGCTTTCTCTACGAACTCGACCTAACAGCCTAGCCCAAGCAGCCACACCTAGTCATTTAAGAACGTCCCCAATGACTGATCCCCAACAACTAGTCATTTAAGTCTGTCCCCAATGAGTGGCCTAGGGGGTTTGTAGATAGCCCTGGTCAAAAAACATCAAATATGAGTACTGTTACCTTTTTAGTAGCAGCGATTTGGGACATTTTTGACGCTTGTAGGCATGACGACCAGCTGCATGAGCTGACGTAGCTCCCCAAATGTTCAATAAAATGGGCTCCTAACGAGAAGTACTCTCATTAGGAGCCCATTATTATGTGCAAACATATGTGACCAACGCAGCAACAGTACTCATATTTGGCATTTTTTGTCCACTGCCCCTTGCGCGAAGGTCCTCAGCGGAAAGTTTGACCCGTTTCGATGCACAAAAATGGGATGAATCTTCCCTGGCAACCGCCCAGAAAGATCCACCCCAAAGCAAGCGCTCGCTAGAACGTTCCGCCGCCGCCTCCGCCGACGCCGCCACCGCCGCCACCGGAAAAGCCGCCACCGCTGCCGCCGCTCGAGCTATCGGAACTCGAAGCCAGCTCGCGGATGGTCTCGTGGTACACATCGTTGAACGAATCGAGCGGGGACTCGTTGCCGTAGTGATGGTAATACCACCAGTAGCAGGGGTAGTTGTCGTAGAAATCGTCACTGTTGCGCAGGTCCGCAGGCACGGCTTCGGCCAGCTGTCGCAGCACTTCTTTCGAAACGCCCAGGGCAACGCCCATCACCAGAAACTTGTTCCACAAGATCAGGTCGCTGGGGACGGCCTCCTTCAGACGCGTAAAGTCCTCGAGCCAATGCTTGAGCGCCTTGCAGCGAGCCGCCACCTCGGCGCCCTCCGGCGTGTAACGGCGGAAGGTGCAGCTCAGGACAAAGCCCACGATCGTGACGGGGATCGAGATCATAGCGGCGCCGACATTGGCGTCCGCAAAGTCGGTATAGAACAGAGAGCCCAAAATGCCAAAGACAATGATGATGCCGAGAACCAGGCCGGCCACCATCGCGATAGTGCCATCCGATGCGATAAACTCGCACTCCTCCAGCTTGCCCTTAACCGTGCTCTGATAGTCCTCGAGCTTGTCGCCAACAGATTCAGTACGCTCGCTGGCAAACTCCTCCAGCTCGCTAAACGTGCGCGAACGGACGCCGTCTTTATCGGGCTTAACGCCAGCGAAGAAGACCTTGAGCACGTCGCGATCGATGCCGTCCTTCTTGGCAGCCTTCCAGGCCTCGTCGGTCACTGTGATGCGATACGTCTGCTCCTCTTTTTCGCGACGGAGCAGACCCTTCTTCTTGGTCTCGGTCGCTTCTTCCAGCTTGATCACGCGGTCGTCGGTCAGCTTCATCAGCGTGGCGATATATGCCTGATCGGGCACGTCGTTCCAGCTCATAAGAGTTGCAAGCACCGCGGGATGATCGGCGGAGGGCACATCGCGGAAGTACTCGTCCTGGAAGAGCGGCTTGGGCTTGGGCCTGCGCAGCTTGAGCATCACGATTACACCGGTATAGGCAACCGCCACAACAACACACACCACGGCAATCGCGCTGGCAACCGCACGCGCGTGCTCACGGCGGGCGTTAGCTTCGTCGGCCCATTCCTTCTCTTCGCTCAGGATCGTTGACATGCGCTCTTCGCCCGAAGCGGCAAGCTGCGGCACCCAGTCGCTAGGGAAGGCGATGCGTGCCTCGGCGAATTCGCCCTGGTGCACGCAGGGAATGGTATAGGTGACCATGGGCTCGTCCGCATCGAGCGACACGTCGCCCGTCAGCGGGCCGTGGCCCCATGCGCGGAAGTTATCGCCCTTGACGGCAGCCGTCCCGGCAGCGGCATTTGCAAAGTAGACCTCCATCTCGACGTCATCGGAGTCCGCCGACCAGCCGTCGCCGACGAATTTCCAGTAGAGCTCGGCGGTATCGGCCCAGTTCATAACCGCACCGGTCATGGAATAACTCACGTAGTAGATTGCGCTGTCGCCGCTCTCGTGAGGGCTGAACACCTTAATCTTTACGCCGTCGTCGGACTGTTCCACCGTGTAAACGCCGTCGTCGCCTTTATTTGCGCTGTCGACCTTGTTAAACGCAGTGTCGTCTTCCTCGACGCTCAGCACATTGACGACCACCGAGCCGCCTTGCTGGTTAGAGCCTGTATTGATATCCCAATACACGCCGTTAATGTCATCGTCGAAATCGAACTGGCGTCCCTCGACAACGGTCAGCGAGCCATCGGCCTCAACCGTGGCACCGATATAGGTTTGGCTCATGGAGTAGCCGTCGGCGTGCGCGACGGCAGGCAGCAGCAACAACGCAAGCGCGACGAGTGCGCAGACGGAAGCGAACCGCGCAAACAGGCGGCGCTGCCGACAGGGCTGGGCAACGGGGGCGTTCATAGGCACATCCTTTGTCTGTGGTACCAGTAGCGTCATTGTCCCACGTTTGCGGGTTCATGTGACGAACATCTAAGTCAGCGGAGCGTCAAAACGGGACAAAAGTCACGCCCGCCGCCGGCACCTGGTGACGTTCCCTATCTGCCGGTAATCTGGAACACTCCTTGGCATAGCCCGCTCCGGCAATAGATACCACTTCATAGCTCCATCACAGGTGTAGCGGCTTTGTGTGGGCGCGGCATTCGCTGATTGAGCCGCCAGTTGAGGGGCATAAAGCAGTTGAGCGAAAACGGTTTGCCCCTTTGCCGTCCGCTTGAGGATCATGTCCCCCTTTTCCGCGGAAACCCCGGCAGTTGCGAAGAGCTGCCGGGGTTTCTGTCGTTTGAGGGCTAGATTGATTGACGACGATTAAGGCGCCGAGCCGGTGGTCCGGCACGCGCAACGTGTGGCCGCGGCAACTTGCGAGCATCGACGACGCCTCCCCTCACCTCACCCCGCGCTATACTCGTCCGCATGGATATCAACGCATGCAACATAGCAACGCCCGCCGTGGCCACGTCGACGGCGACCAACAGCAAGCTCGTCCCCGCCCCCGCGCCTGTCGTGGGCCGTTTTGCCCCGTCACCCTCGGGCCGCATGCACCTGGGCAACGTGTTCAGCTGCCTGTGCGCGTGGCTTTCGGCCCGCAGCCAGGGCGGCAGCATCGTGTTACGCATTGAGGACCTGGACGATCGCTGCAAGCGCCCCGAACTTGCCGCTCAATTGATTGACGACCTGGCCTGGCTGGGGCTGGAGTGGGACGAAGGCCCCTACTACCAGCACGACCGCCTGGACTTGTACGAGGACGCCCTGCACCAGTTGCAATACGCCGGCCTCACCTATCCCTGCTTTTGCACACGCGCCGAGCTCCACGCCGCGAGTGCACCGCACGCGAGCGACGGCACGCCCATCTACCGTGGCGCCTGCCGAAGTCTTTCGGCCGAGGAGGTGGCCCGCCGCAGCGCCCTGCGCGCGCCGGCCACACGTCTGCGCGTGCCCACCGTCGACGACCTCGCAGACGACGTGATCGAATTTGTGGATCGCACGTACGGCGCCCAATGCGAAGCACTCGCCACCGAGTGCGGCGACTTTTTGGTGCGCCGCAGCGACGGCGTGTTTGCCTATCAGCTAGCCGTGGTGGTCGACGACGCTGCCATGGGCGTCACCGAGGTCGTGCGCGGATGCGACCTGCTGGGGTCCACGCCGCGCCAGATCTATCTGCAGCACCTGTTGGGACTGCCCACGCCGCACTACGCACATATTCCGCTGCTCATGGCACCGGACGGCCGCCGCCTTTCCAAACGAGACCGCGATCTGGACCTGGGCGAACTCCGCGCCCGCTTTGGCACGCCCGAAGCGCTGCTGGGTTGGCTCGCCGGACAAACAGGCATCGCGCCGGGCACCACGCCGCGCTCTGCCGAGCAGCTGGTCGAGCATTTTAGCTGGGATGTTATCCGCAAGCACAGGGAGAACATTACCGTAACGGCTGAGTAATCAGGCACCCCACCCCTACGCAACATCCCAGGGCTGGAGTTCGTCGCCCAGGCGAACGATGCAGTCGTAGAGCACGGTATGGCGCTCGGCCGGGTTGGCATCCCGATGAAAATGCCCGTAGTACCAGCGCTTGTAGTCCAAGCGGTCCTCCAGCTCATCGAAAAACGCCGTAAGCCGATCAACGGCGGGGCAATTCCAGCCGGGCGCCGGATAAAGCGTGGGCGAAAGCATGCGCGTAGAGCAGGTGTGGGTGACCACGTAGTCGACCTTCCAGCCCACGCCGTCGAGCTTTGTCCGCGCCTCCTCAAAGTTGCGCTCGTCCGGCAGCTCCTGCGGCCACCAGCTGGAATACGGAATGCGGTATTCCTTGTCCACGCTCGTGGCGCCGCCCATGGTAAAGACCGTTGAGCCGTCGAGTTCAAAAACCTCGCCGCGCGTCAGGCGCCGTATGGGCGAGGTGTCCGACAGGCGCTGTGTCAGTCCGCCGTGCCACAACTCCATGGGTCGCTCCGCCCAGTGGTCGAAACGTTCGTGGTTGCCGTCGACGAACAGCACGGTATAGGGGCGCGACTCCAGCCAAGCGATGTCGGCGCACTCCTCGGCAGAGAAATCCCACGGAAGGCCAAAGTCGCCGGCAATGATGAGATAGTCGTCGCTCGTCAGGCTTTCCCCAAGATCCCAATCGCGCAGCTTTTGCATGTCAGCGCCGCCATGGACGTCGCCCGTCACATAGACCGTCATCGGATCACCACTTCCCTCTTATAGGTTTCGAGATCGCGCTCGACCTGCTCGTCGCCCGTGGCGTTGACCCACCACGGCCACTTAACGCAACACACCGGCTCGTCTACCTGTGCAAACCACGACTTGAGCTCCTCCAGGCTCACCGGGGCGTAGCCGTTGGCGTCCACGCCCACGTCGTAGCGCAGCAGCCCCTGCCGAAGGTTGAACTTGTTATACGCGTCGCCACAGCTGTGGATATGCCCGTGCAAATGCCAGCCGCCGTGCGACATACCCTGCCAGTCGACCATGGGATAGTGGCTCAGCACGATTTTCTGACGGTCGATCTTGAGCACGCAAATGGGCGGCTCGACGATAAAAGCATCCGCCACCGCAGGCTGCGTCCAGTCTTTATCGTGGTTGCCGGGCAGCAGATGGATGCGCTTGCATGCAATGCTTTTGCGCAACTCGTAGGCATCTTGGACCGTCATCTTAAAGCTGAAGTCACCCAAAATGTAAAGCTCGTCATCCGCAGCGACCTTGCTATTAATGCTAGCGACCATGGCGTCGTTCATCTGCCCAACAGTCGACCAAGGCCTGTCGGCGAGCCGCAGCATGTTCTCGTGCCCAAAGTGGGTATCGCTGGTAAACCAGATCATGGGGACCTCCTAACGCTCTTGCTCAAAATAGTCACTCGCCGTCTCATCCTGCCCATCGGCACATCGCGCTTCGATCGGCACGATATCTTGGTAGATAAGGCGATGCTTGTCATCGCGCCATTCATCGTCATGGTAATGGCCAAAGAACCAGGTGCGGTAGTCGAGCCGCCCGTCGAGCTCGCCCAAAAAGGCCTGCAGCGAATCGTCGTAGAACTCGCGATTGCACTCCATGCACAGCTCGTCAGCCAAATCGACCGGCGCCTCGTGCGTCACAACATAGTCGACCTTCCAGCCCGCGCGATCGAGCGAGGCGCGACAGTGTTTGATCTCGCGCTCACTCGGCATCTCCTCGGGCCACCACGTCTTTCCCTCCTGACGCCACTGTTTGTCATGGCTCGCGGCGCCACCCATGGCGAGCACCGTGGTCCCCGTGATGTCGAACACCTCGCCGCGCATCAGGTGCAGCACGTGCGGGCGAACCTCGTGAACGAGGCCCCCGTTCCACTCACGCATTGGCAGCCCCGCCAGCAGATGATGGTTCTCGTGATTGCCGTCGACAAAACACGTGGTCCAGGGCTTGGACTCAAACCAGTCGAGCCAGTATTTGTCGGTGTTCGAGCCGCTCCATATAAAGCCAAAGTCGCCGGCAACGATGACAACGTCATCGCGCGTCAGCGTTCGACCCAATGGCCAAACGCGCGACGAGAAGCGACTCGCCCCATACTCGGCAACACCGTGAACGTCTCCGGTAACGAAAATAGACATCAAACAACACCTCCGTGCTGTGCGACTCTGGACAAATCAATGGAAGAAATTGCAGGCCGGGCCGGCATCTGTATCCCTTAGGGCTTACCCTTCGTTCTTCCATCCAAACGGATCAAACACCCAAAAACTAGATCGAGCACACTGTTGGCGGGCAGCATGTTGGGCAGGGCGTCTTGCCTCGCTTGAGTGCAGCCGCTAATGGTACGCTTGTTTTAATGGCGTTTTGAGGAAGGCTTTTGCACCCCGTAGAACGGTGGTAAATCTTGCCGTTCTTAGTGACGATTACCTTGATTTTTGAGGTATCCACGCTGCGGGGCTCGATGGGCGCAGCCACCTCTTGACGAGCTGGCGCTGTTTTCCAAGGCTTGCCTCTCGAAAAACCAAAATCGCAGAATCGATTGATATAGCTGTCGAAACATCCATCGAACAGCAACCCCGTTGCCAGACCCGCCATGAATCCGCAGGCGATCGCGGCCTCTCCTCTTATTTGCATATATCCCTCCTTAATCAATCTTGAAGAAAAAGGCGGCGCGCGCCGCAGAGCCCATGCCCCTGCGGTGCGCGCCAAAAACAGCGCGCTTCCCTGTCCCTAACGGATCAGCTGGCGGCGCTTATCGGACAGGAATACGCCGGCGGCCACCAGGACCGTGCCGCCGATCACGAAGGTCTCACCCAGCAGCTCGGACGCATCGCCCGTGGCGGGCATCGCCGTCTGCCAAGTCGTGGCCTCGGTCTTTGCCTCCGCATGCTTGGCCTGGTACGTCACTTGCGTGACGGGCTGGGTCTGCTCGCCGTTTCCGCGGTCGGCGGCCTCTTGGCGAGCGATCTCGGCGTTAAGCTCGGCAATAGCCTGGTCGAGCTCGACCTTGGCGGCGGTGTAGTTGGCGAGCGCCTCCAAGTATGCCGGCGCCACGGCATCCGTCGCAGCCACGGCGTCATCGAGTTCGGCCTTGGCGGTCGCGGCACGCTCGGCGGCATCGTGGGCCGCAGCGATCTTGGCGTTAAGTACCTCGTCCGCATCGTCAGTGCTGCCGCTGACAATGGCTTCGGCAATATTGATTCTGCGCAGGCGGGCAACCGCGGCGGCAGAGGCGTCGCGCGCGACAGTCGCATCCACCACGGCATCGTCAGCCTCCACCACGTCATACTCGGCATCGCTCACGGCCATCGCCGCTGCATCGAGCGCGGCATCGGCAGTCGCTTTGTCCCCAGTGGCCTTGGCAAGTGCTGCGGCGGCATTCTTAAGCTGAGAGGCGCGGGCGGCAGCTGCATCAGATTTTGCCTGAGCCGTTGCCACGACGGCGTCGGCATCGCTTGCAGCCCGCTGCGCCATATCGAGCTCCACCTGAGTGGCAGCAGCATCGATGCCTGCCTGATCGGCATCGCCTTGGGTGGCAAGAAGTTCGGCCTCCGCCTCGCGCTGATTGGCACGCGCGCTTTCGAGTGCAGACGACGCCGCATCAAACGCACGCTGAGCGCGGCGATATCGGCTGAGTACGCCGCTAGCTCATCCTGGGCCGCGGCAAGTGCATCCCGTTTGTCGCCAACACCGGCACGAGCGGCGTCCAGTGCGCGCTTGGCAGCAGCCACCTTGCCCTTGGCAATGTCGAGCTCGCCAGACTTGGCGGCCACGGCGTCCTGCGCTGCCGCAACAGCGGCGTTGGCAGCGCTCAAATCGGCGCGGGCATCGCTGACGGCACGCGCGGCGGCGTCAGCTGCAGCCTGCTTTTGCGCCACGGCAGCCTGGGCCTCCGAGGCCTTGGTTGCCGCGACATCAACGTTAGCGGCAGCGCGCTCAACCTGGGTTTGCTTTGCTGCAACGGCCTGCGATGCTGCACTCACCTTGCTGCCGGCATCGTCGGCAACGCCCTGCGCCACAGCAAGCTCCTTGCGTGCCGCATCCACGCCCTGCTCGGGATTTGCCAACGAGTCACACCACGCATTCAACGCAGCCTCATACTCTGCAACCGTCATCGGATTGAGGTTATACGGCTTATACCATTGACCAGAATATACAAATGTTTGCGCCTGTGTACTCCCGTACAGCGTCCCTCGCGTGCAAACGCCCATGCCCGTCACGGTGTAATCGGGGTTGATCACGTTGATGTAATGTCCGACCGAAGGGTTTGGTCCACCGTGCAGTGCGGCGTAGTTATCAATCTGGGAGCTATGCGCTGTATAGAAATCGTAAGCGGCCTTTCCCGTAAGGCCCGACGCGCCCAGCGAGGCGGCGGCAGCATCAAAGATGGCCTTCTCCTGATCGACCCACTGCTTAAACGGATTGCTTCCGTAGTTCCACGCCACATTCTCGCCCACGTTAAACTGCTGAGCGTGCGCGACCTTCGTATCGGAGAAGTTCGCGTCGGCGATGGCGGTCGCCATCATGGCATATGTCACCTTGAGCTCGCCTAGGCCAACGCTTGCGCGATACCCGTTGCACGCTTTGAGCCACACAACCGCCTGCTTCATATTGGTCAGGCTCGTCGCGTCGACTTCCTCGCCCACCTTGTTGTAGCCAGCGAGTTTGCAGTTGAGGATGATATCCGCCGCATCGTCGGCACCCACACTCTTAAAGAATGCGATGGCACCCTGGCGGTAGTTCTCCGCCGATGCATTCGCCGTTGCCTGAGCGGCATCGAGCTTTGCCTGGGCCTGAGCCACAGCCTGGTCGGCCTGCTGCTTTTGGGCCTTCGCCTGATCGAGCGCCTTGTCGGCAGCGTCTTTCTCGTCCTTGGCCGCCGAAAGCTTGGCCTGGGCATCGGCCAGCTCCGTGAGCGCACTGGCATGATCGGTCTTGGCCTGGTCAAGAGCGGCGTCGGCAGCGGTCTTGGCAGCAGCGGCGGCATCCAGCTTTGACTGGGCATCGGCAGCGGCCTGCTGCTGATCGGCAACTGCCTGCTGAGCAGTCTGAACCTCGCCCTCGGCGGCGGCAACGTCCTGCTCAGCGGCAGCAAGCTCGCTCTCGCACTTCGACTGCGCGGCCTTGGCGGCCGTCAGCGCTTCGGACGCAGCAGCCACCTTTGCCTTGGCGGCCTCGTACTCCGGGCCCGCGGCGCCCTGCTCGGCTCGATCCAGATCGGCCTTGGCCGCGTCATAGCTCGTCTGCGCGGCATCCACGTCCGCATCTGCCGCGGCCTTTGCCTGCTGAGCTGCCGAAAGCTTGCCCTGCGCGTCCTGCTGCTTGGCAGCGGCGGCAGTGGCAGCGTCTTGAGCATCCGAGAGCTTGGCCTGCGCATCAACGACCTGCTGCTTCGCCTGTTCCAGGTCACTCGCAGCCTGCCCTGCGGCAGCCTGGGCGGCAGCTACAGCCTCGGGCGTAGCATCGGATGCAGCAGCCTGTGCGGCCTCAAGCGCAGACTGGGCATCACGGGATGCCCTCTGGGCAGCAGTCAGGGCTTCATCCTTGTCCGCCAGCTCCTTCTTGGCAGCATCGAGCGCAGCCTGAGCGTCCTCAAACGCCTTGACATCCTGATCGGCCTTGTCCTGCGCAGCGCCCAGCTGCTTTTCCAGCTCGGCCGAAGCAGCGGAGGCCGCGCTATCGCTCGCACCGCGGGCCGCGTCATAGGCGCCCCGCGCCTGCTGCTGGTTGACGGCGGCAGCATCGTAGGGAGCGGCAGCCGCTTCCAGATCGGCCTTGGCGGTAGCAGCTTTAGCGCGCGCCGCATCAACTGCAGCCTGCAGGTCGGCGACCTTTTGCGCTGCAGACACGGCACCCGCGCCAGTACCGGCGGCCGCAGCGCTCGTCAGCGGCGACATCACCGCAGCCGTTGCGCCCGCGGCGCCAATGCCATCCGCACCCTGCGCCGCCGCGGTCAGAGGCGACAGCAGCGAGCCGCCCGTCATGGCAATCGTCGCCGCAGCAACCGTCGCCACGCGCCCAGCCGCCCTGGCCTTACCCAAGGCCTTGCCGTTCATGTCCTTGTTCATGTTCTTGCTCATTGCCGATTCCTTCCCACGGTGAGCCGTTGTTTGACACAGATAGTCGATCTAACTTGCCCCGCTAAAAAGAGGTGATAACGGGGTAATTAAATTGAGCGAATTGAATCGTGATGAAACTGATCTCCGCAAAAGCCAAACTCATAGTTCCGCTCGCGCTCAATCTCATCTAAATACTCGAGTTCTTCGCCGCATGGCTTCTCTTCATCTAGAAATACAAGCCCGTTCTCTGCGCGAGAACCGACAGTGCAACCAAGGATAGTCTCGAGATTAATGTAACTACTATTATCGTTGTTAAAGGAGAAACTGCTGGTGCTCATGCTCAAGTCCCGTCTACATAAACTCAAATTGCTGTGCTTGGCCTCATTTAGAGACCCCATCTCATACGCTATGACTGCAGTATATGCGCTCCGCTTGTATGTTGCAAGAACAATTTTATTTTTCTAACGCATATAACGGATGTTCATTTCTGTAAACCGCCTCGCTCTCCCCCGCCGCTCCCTCACTTGTTTTGTTACATGTGTTGAATACCATCCCGTACGGACAAAATCTCACGCAGGGCGGTTAAGACAGTGGCGTCCATGCCACCAGAGAAAATAGAAGAAAGGAAAGAGAAGCAGTCGGCGATTACTCGCACGAAGCGAGCAGCTTCTCAAGATCACACTCCAATGCCTCACGCTCCTCAACGTCCATCACTGCAAGGGCGACACGCATCAGGGACACCTCGGCGGCAAGCTCCTTAACCTGGTCGGGGCGTTTGCTAAAGTGGTCGTAAATCCGCAGGGCCTCCCCGGCCGCCAGGTACTGCCACTTTTCCAACGAAGGCTTTTCGGACCTGCT
Organism: uncultured bacterium; assembly: GCA_905214615.1. Lineage (GTDB taxonomy): Bacteria > Actinomycetota > Coriobacteriia > Coriobacteriales > Coriobacteriaceae > Collinsella. Next base: position 41,853 of record CAJMMX010000001.1, read on the forward strand.
CATGGCATCGACCCACTCGCCAAGACCCTGAAAACCGTTGCCCGTAGTCGTGCCGTTCATAACCACATCGAGCGGGCTCAGCAAGCAATCGGGCGTTTTTTTGTACACCAATTTGGTGAGCGTAAGCACCTGGGCAAGGTTGCGATACTGTTCCTTGTCGGCATAGAGCACGTCGTTGTAGCAGGCGCAGGCCTTAAGCAGCTCGTGGGCGGCAATGCGCTCCGGCCCATCAAACGGAACGCCGCGCAACAACACCCCAGCAAGATCGAATGCCTTGCCGCCCTGCACGATCTTGTCGAGCGCCGAGCCGTCCACCAAATCCGCCAGCCAAGCAAACTCAGGCTGATACGGCTTATGCTCGTCCTCGTCCTCATGCTCCATCCAGTTGCTCACCAGCGCAAGGGCTTCAATCTCTCTCCCGTTCAGAAAGGGCGAATTCTTCCCCATCTCTTCCCGCAAAAATCCCCGCGGCTCATGAGAGTGCTCGTACGCAACCGCAAGCTCCCCGTCGCTCACGACCAAGGTCGCACGGGAAATATAGGTATCTTCCCGCATGTCCCTCCAGGCGTACATCATAAGGGGACGCAGCTGACGGAGCATGCCGCGCGCGCCGGCACCTTCCTTAACCGCGCGCTTCGCCGCAAGGCGAGCAGCATCTGCCATCAGCTCCATCTTGGCGCCATTTCCCATCATGTTGTTGTACTTGGGCAGGTACTGTTCATACGCAATCTGGACCAGATCGTCCACGCTCAAGGCGTTAAAGTTAATCACCGAGCCAATGCGCCCGCACAGCTCGGACATAATACCCCAAGTCTCAACATCCTCGATGGTCGCACTGTCTCGCAGCTCGTTTGCCGATTTTGCGGCGGTGCGCACGGCGGCATACGAGGATCCGAAGCCGACCGTGGTGCCAGACTTGTCACTCAGGCGCTTGCGCACCAGAGCATCCAAGCCCATAAAGGCGCCGCCCAAAATGCAAACAACCTGATCGAGGTTGAGCGTCTTAATAGCCGCACTCTTGGAGGTATCACATTCAAACGGCATCTCCCCGCCTTCCAAGAGCTTAAGGAACGACTGCGATGGACTAAAGCTCGATGCAACTTCGCCCCCATCGGGCTCGGCACGAACCGCCTTGTCAAACTCGTCAAAGAGCACCAAGCAAATTTCGCCGGGATTGGCAGCCTGATAGTCCGCGACCTGCGACAGGCAGTTGCTCATGCTGGCACCGCGCCAGCCCTCGCCCGTCATGGTGGAGACATCGAACACGAACAGTTTGAGCCCCGCGGCATCTGCCACGGCCTTGATGGTGTGGGTTTTTCCCGTGCCGGTGGAACCCATCACCAAAATGGCAGCGGGCGAAAGAACGTCGCGCGGGTCGGCGCCGCGTGCCAACATCACGCAGCGGTTGACCTCAAAGCTCAGCGCCGTCACAAAGGCCTCCAAGCTTCCTTCGTGGCCAATAACACTCTGACGCGTCTGCTCCACCAGACGCGTAGGCGCAATTCGATTGAGCAAGTCCTGGTAGCGATCGATGTTTCGATACTGCTTCTGAGTCATGGGCGCCTTCCTTTCCATATTGGTTTTCTTTCCTTCGATGTGGGCCGAGCCCTTAAACCACTACAGTGCCAGCGATGTCGCCGACTCCAGATAGATCACGTTGCCCGGCTGGGTAAAGACCGGAATGTGGTAGAGCAGCTGCAAAATGCCCTGCTTGAGCAGCGGAAACAGTGTGGGATGCAACACTTCGTACATCAGGGCACCAGCCATAAGAGCGGTAAGTACGGCAAGCAGCAGAAGCTTTTGAGCGTTAGAGAATACCGACATGGTCGTTCCTTTCTTTATGCGAGGTATTTGGATTGCGTTGTGGGTTAGCGACTCATAGCGATGGCAATGCCAATAACCGTGATAACCACGGGGATCGCAAGCGATGCGAACACAATCCCGGCAAAAAGGCCTACCACCACCGCGCACACGACGATGACCAGTGCTGTGGGCACAAGCGCGAGCAGAGGAGTAACCACGCAGGCAGATGCAAAGCGAAGCCCGTGGAACAAGCACTCATGAGGGAATAAAGCCTTGAGAACTCCTTCGACAATTCGCCACTCGACAATCGTTCCGACTGTTAAGACAACAGCCCAAAGCAGATAATCATTGGCGCGGGAATCCGAAGCCATCTTTCCGGTAACGCCAGCCCACCAATCAAATGCGGCGGCACAGCCCAGCAAACAGACGATCGCGCAGACGACGGATGCAAATGCGCCCGCACCCTCAATTGCACCGAGCAGCTCGCACATGTCGGATTCGCGCTCTCCCGTTAACAGCACAATCCATTTGTGGGCAAGCGCCGCAACGACCGCCACGCCCAGCACAACCCAGTACGCCCTAAACGCCACCAGGCGCCACGAATGGAGCGGAATCACCGTGTTGCCCTCGCCAATCTCGAACATAAAGCCGCCGAGCCACGTCGTCAGCAAGCACATCATGTCGACGGCGACAACGTACAGCACAACCGCAAAGAGGGTTTGCAGAATCATGCCGAAAATATTCACTGTTGTTGGCTTCTTGAGAGCGTCTGGCTCGATCCTATACGTGTCGTATCCGTTCATTAGCTGTCATTTCGTTGCTGAAACAACTAGTTTGTTTATCCACTGTAGCTTGATACAACTAGGAGATATGCAAATCTCTTAGTGTTAGTATCTAGCGAAATATTACCCAATGCGTACGGCCTCATACGCACCATTCGATTTTTTTCTTTTTCATTTGAGTGCCCCGTCTGAAAAACGCCGCAACTGCTCTTCTTGTAGACTGAAGGCAATTGAGCCGCGACGGGCCAGTCAGCGAACCGCGCAATATAGGGAATATGCAGGAGGTGCGCATGCTCAAAACTAAAGCAGAATTTGCAACTCTTCGCTTAAACGAAGATCTCAAGCCATATATGAGCCGATATCTATCGGATCTTGTGTCTCATATGGTCGAGAAATATCAGCCTTCGTCGAGAACGAAAAGGCTCATTGAACTGTGCTGTCGCGATTTTGAGTTTTCGAGCGAGCACGTCGATGGCCCCTCGTGGTCTGTTTTGGGGATTGACCTCAAGCGACCTTCGGCCGCCTCGTTTGAGTTTGAGGACCGCGTTTACAACGAAGCAACCGACGAATGGGATTATGTGCCCGCTTGCGTTTGCAAAAACCGAGTCAAAGTCCCGACGTCGACGTTTACTGCCATCGAAGAGAATATCTTTTTATACGACTACGAGCAGGACGCAGCCTCTCACACGTACGAATCAGCACTCATTTACTGCAGGCCCCCCGAGCTACGACCGCTATCCCAATTCCCGGCATCTATCGATGCGGCAAATGCGCGAGTCCTGGATTTCCTCAGAACGCGCTCGAAGCAGCTGCAACGCAGCGCAGGCATCCCCGATCTGCTTTCGGTCACTGAGTGGTACTACATCTTTCTTGCGGCATCCATTGCCTGCTCTCAGTCCCATGCCACGGCCGTCATTCAGATTTCGGACCGTCTGTTCAATCTGGCGCGAGCCGTAGATGGACGTCGCCTTCTTTGTGACCTCGGCCTGCTAAAGAGCATTGTGCTTCTTCCCAACACCATTGCCAAAAAGGCCGAGGGTCGCGCGCTGCTCTTTATTGGCGACGGCGAGCCCAATGATCCGTATTTCCTTTTTGACGGCAGGAGCTTTGACGACAAGCAAATGACCGATGAGATTCTGCACCAGCTCCTCGATTCCGTCGACCGAGCCTACGGCGATCAAAAGAATCCAGTCTATTGGCATCGGCTCGAGGATCAGGGCAACGGCATCTATCCCCTATTACCCAATACAAAGAGCGGATCGTTCGACGAGAGAATGTTCATCCCCCTTGGGTCGCTAGCGCCAATCTACCGCGGCACCGCCCGCAGCGTTGTAACCAAACTGCCCGAATCAGATCCGACAGACAGTTACCAACAGCACGACTGCTACTACCTGTCGCTAAAGCATCTTCATGATGGCGCAATCATTGCCGCAGAAGATGTACTTGAGCGTGTCCCCGATACAGATATCTACGATGTAAGCCGTGTAGACTACGAAGATTTTCGGAAGGCCAAACCGATCGACGCCCGCGAGGCGAGCCTTCTCATATCACGCGTCGGGCCTCCATTCAAGCTTGCCCTCATCACGCCAGGCCACTTTTCTGTCGGTTCTGAGCGCCCCGTGGAGCGCGGTCTTTTGTTTGAGAGCATTGTCCCCTGCGACGCCATGTTCTGCGCTACCTTTGAGGACGAGCTGCTTGCCCAGTTTGTCCTGGCATACCTGTCGTCCGATGAGGGGCAGAAGAAACTGGCGGACACCTCGCACGGAGACGCGCTTGTGCAACTTGCCCCAATGGACCTGCGAAGCATGACCGTGCCTGTTCCCGGGCGAGCGGAGCAGGAGCGCTACGCGCTAGAGTACGAAGCAAAGCAGCGCGCCTACGAGGACGCCCTTAAGCAGGCGGAACATTACGCTGCGAGCAAGGGAACGATGTAGCGACCGAGGCCGGCAGACTGTCCGGACTTTTGCCGACAGTCTGCCGATCAGGCACGCCGTTCAGCGCAGCAGCTAGAGATCCTCAACAGACTTCGAACTGGCTTTGGCCGCCTCTTCGCCCGCGATCAGGTCCCTAACCGTTATATACGCACTGTACGTAGCATCTTCAATCTTTTCCATAACATCAGGGTCGCAAGTTCCCCAAATATCTTTGAGAACTCGAGCCAATCCCCAAGCAGCGCTGAGCAGGACGTCAACGTCCTTTAGATCTAAGTGGCTGACCGTAAAGGGACAGTACTCGCACTCCAACAGATAGGTGTCAACAGCCTCAATTGTCTCAGCCACATACTGCTCAAGATCGGGATGGGGATGGAAGGCGCACAGCGCCTTGTGCGGATCGGTCGGCTCAATCCAATACAGCGTTGTCGCTTCCTCGCATTTCTCGAGCGGATAACGCTCAGCTGCCTTCTCCCAGCTTTCATACCAGGGATCGGCATCGCCGTCCGTCATCGACCTGCAAAGATTAATCGCCGCAGAAACAGTCGCACACGAATATCTATAGCTGGCGTCTTTCTTAAACTCATCATTGAGCTCGACGTCACCAGACAGCTCCGCCTCCATGATAAGGAACGGACCATCCTCATCCGTAATGCTTATGGGATAGTTGTTGCACTCATAGCCCGGATACATTTTGTCTCCAATCAATCGTTCGGACACATTAACAAGCAATATCGAAACCGCGCTCACGCGGAGGACCGTCGTCCTCGCACCAACCTGCAAGTTTTTCTCATCGCATGAAAAGAACTTGCGATTCTTGCAAGTTTTTCTCACGCGGTGACAAGAACTTGCATGGTCGCCCCGCTACCTGCGCCACGAGGCGGCAAGGATAACGGGAAGCCCGGCGATGCACACCACTAAGGCCACGGCTGCGAACGCAAGCACGATGGCCACGCTCACGACGACATAGGCCACGGTAATGAAGGCCAGCGCCAGCAGGCAGGCAAGCAGCTCGGCCACGTAGCACAACACCAGGTTCGAGCTCGCGCGCTTCAGCAGAACGTCGGCGAGGCGGACCAGCTCGACGGCAAAGCCGCTGCCGAAATTGCGTCCGGGGCCCTTGGCAAGGAACCACTTGAACAGGCACATCAGGGCGCAGCCCAGCATCATCATGATGGAAACGGTCCATGCATTGTGCCCCGTCTCGACAAGGCTCTGGTCGCCCACCGCGCTGCCGTTGACGAGCCAGGCCGTTCCATAGCCCATGAACAGCATCGCCAGCAGCAGGCAGGCGCTCACCGCGGCGAGAGAGCGCGACACGCGCCCGCTGAACACCGGAGCCTCGCAGCTGAGCCCAAGGCCCTCGCGAACACGCCAGGCGGCATGGTAGGCAGGGTAGGCCGCGATGAGCGCGGCCACGAGCAGCGACGCCCAATCGGACCCGGGCACAGCCGACGCGTACTCCGCAATCGCGGAGATGGAGAAGGCAGCATGGAACGACTCGTTCAGAAACAGCGCGACCTCGCCCTTCCAGACGCAAAACGGGGCGGCGACGGAGGCGGTGCCGGCAGCGGCAACCGCAGCAACGGCAACGAGCAGCGCGCCCTGCACGAGTTTGACGACCTCGTCTTTGGCGGTGCGGGACGCAGGCTCAACGGCGCTGGACGAAATTTGAATAGAAGTGTTCATGTTTTCCTTTCAACAGAAATCAAACCGGAATCGCCGGCAACTAGGATGCAGCCTCTAGTCGGCTCCGATTAGAGATTGTTCGCCCACATTGATACCAAGTCGTGCGGACACACTAACAAGCGATATCGAAACCGCGATCTCGTGGAGAGCTGTCGTCCTCAATCCATTCGAGCCCGACGCACTCATCGATCCCTGCATCGGGAACTGACGACCATCTGAACTCGAAACCAAGCTGGTCAAGCTCATCGACTCGCCCACGGATCACTCCGTAAACATCCAACGCATTCTCGAAATCCTCCGAAGACGCGTAGCCTCGCTCGCACTGCCTGCGCATCTGATGCAAGCGACCCATGGCGGCGGCGATAATCTCGCGAAGAGCGATAACCTCGCGCTCGCATACATCAATGTTTCCTTCGTTGAGCTCGATGCGATCGGACATAACGGCCTCCCTGGTTTTAACCCTTTTCGCTTGACTCCATTGAACAACCGCAAACAGCCGCGTAATATGACTTTTATCGCGTTTTAAATTTTGGCTGTTTGGAGCATCAATGCCTAAGTCCGAAAAAGAGGCATTTAGCTGGGGTTTTGAGGCTGGTTTTCTTCGCTCCCCTGTCAATCCCCGTATGCTACTTCTTAACAGGACGCCGGAGATTGATTGTGCCGGCGACGGAAACACATCCGGCAATGCAAGCGCATGGAGTCTCGTCTCCATAGCCAACGACCTATTGCGCGTCGACTTAAGCTCGCTTTTCAACGAGATTGCGTCCCATTTTCGTGAACGAGCAAACCGTCGCTTTTATATCGACCTGCAGAACGCCATGCGCCAGCCCCCTGCTGCTCCTCACCCTGCGCAACACACCTCGATGGACTGCGCAGCCGAGCCAGACCATGACGACTGGCTCGATCCAGACGATCCCGACCAAGAGCCCACCCAAGCAGAATTGAACGAAGCTGAAATCGCTATCAACCTTCAAAAACAAAAGGAACGCGACCTCGATTTCTTTGCTCCGATATTCGACAAAGCCATTACAAGCCATGCACACGGAGAGATTTCCGGCATGGCCAGATATCTCCTTGAAAATGTCTGTAGACAGTGTGTCATGAACATCACGGCGATTCCCGACTATCGCTATTACAGCTGCTGGATGAACAACAACGCTATTGAGTGCGACGAGATCAACCGCCTGTACCGCGCAGTGATTACAACATCGGGCCAACTCAACAAGCAAGAAATGGCGTCCCTCTTCAGCTCCTATCTGCAGCTCGAGTCGAACGACATGAGCATTAACGCTACCAACGGCGAGACCGATCTAACAGCACCGGTGCCGTATGACCGCGACAATCCTATACGCAACTTTCCCAAGGCGAAATCTCAGATAGAAACAGCTTGCGTCTGCACCAATATCGATCTCTTTCGAGCGCTTCTCATTGTTTTTTATCAGGAATGTCTGGAGCTTACCCCGCTGCTTAAAAACACCGAGGCACCTAGCCTGCTCGCGCAAAACGAAGAGTTTTTCCCAGCCGCCATCAAAACAAGCGACCCGCGACAATTTCGATTATTCGATGAGCAGCTGCCGGCAATCATCCGCTTTGGCGAAGCTTTTGTATACGCAGCCAAAAAACACTTGCCCGGAAACGAAACGGCTCAAAAGCTCGAAGAGCATTTGAATGGAATAAAGCGCATGAACAGCGCCCCCTTTATGCAGGCGTTTCGTAAAAACTATCTCGAAGCTATGCGCGAGAACCAGATCTTCGCAAATGGAGACTTCCATACGCATGCAGAGCTTAACGACCAGGAAAACCTCAATAGGCTCGTTGGGCTTCAAGCCGTTATTTCAAAGGCAGGAGAGCTCTACTTCACCGAAGAGGAATGGTCCTTTGCAAGCCTTTATGCCCGCATCCTTCACGAGCTGCTGCTGTGCGGCATTATGCCGATATCATGCCAAACCTGCGGTTCGCTCTTTTTTCCGACCGGTCCTAACAGCAAGTACTGCGATCGATATAACGCGGCAACCAAGCTCTACTGCAACCCGCGATATAACGCCAAAAAACATCTTGGTCGCAAATCGCCCCGCGATGTCGCGCTCAATATGCAGAGAAAGACCGAAACGGCATATGAAAAGGGCCTAACGGATTGTGCCCACTATTTTGAGCGCCTCGGCAGCTTTGTCCTCGATGGTCTTGGCCCAGCATACCAAGCGAACGACCTCATTTCCGATGAACTCTATAGGACGTGGCTGTCTATCGTCAACCAGCCCAATTGTAGAGCGAAAATCAAGCGGCCGGATAGGCTCGAGTATCCATACCCCGTGCTGTGGTACGGATTTGTCCGCGATGGCAATCGGTATGTACAAGTCGAGTTTCCTGGAGCCGAGTACCCAACGCTTTTTGAATGTTTAAGCCAGCTCGCCGAAAGCCCACACTCAAAGTGCACACTGGATTACAAGGGGCCAGGTGAGCATCCATACAGCTCATGGCATGTAAAACTGCACATGTTGTTGGAGATCATTGTACAGATAAATAACGCCGACCACGTGGCGAGGCCCATCCCATTGCTTGGAATCGATGAGCCCGAATATGTCTGGACTGACCCGACCGTCCAAGACACATGGAGCACGCCCGACGCATGCATCTACAGCACCGGAACGATTGAAGACCTTAGCTTTACCGTGTATACAAAGGGATATGGCCCGGAAAAGCAGAACTGAACCGGTCGACATGTGCAAGGGCTGCATGCGGAAGCGCCGAAGGGCAGACCGCTAGTAATAAAACAGAACCGATGAGCGCATAGGTCTCATACGCTGGAGCAACAGCAACGGCGACTTTCACGGTATTCTGCAGTATCCAAACGGATCAACACCCAAATTACTTAGTCTATCTGCCCCTTTTCGGCTTCAAGCAATTCCCGTTCCGAGACGTCTTTGGAATGCACAAATAGGCCCGACATCATACGGTCGCCAATTTCATTGAGTTGTTCAGCAATGTTCTCGAATGGTTTATTCAAATCAAGAGTTTTAAGGTAGAACCAGTGGCCAAGTTCATACCAGCATTCATCCAGCGGACCCTCCATAGACGTTTGGGCATAGAGCAGCATTCCGGATACGCTCGCGTTTCGCTGCGCACAATGCATAACATAACTAAATATCTGATTTCTATGTTCAGGACTCAGTATCTTTTTCTCGCAGTGTGTTCCAAGAATTGTTCCATAGCACTTAGCATCTATCACTAGTTTATAGCTAGGCCCTGTTAGCACGACATCCGTGCGCAACCTTGGTAGGTATTGAGACCTTACGCCAATACCATAGTCAACGATAGGCGCAGCAGGCATTAACCGCGGAAAATGTCTGCGATAATATTCACGTATAAACTTCTCAAATAGAGAAGAGAGCCTCTGGCTGCTCAACATAGACGAAAATTCCGCATTACCGTTTTCATCATGAACAGGAATGCTCTTCTCCAAAACCATCCGGCAAACCGCCATCAAGAATCGATAACTCTGATTGAGTTTGTTGTACCTAACCAGTCTCCAATCAATCGAATTAGCCTCGAGTGAATCGACAGTAGATAGGTATAGTGCGCTTGCCCTGAGTCCCTTTCGCGTTCGCGGAGAAACATCATGGCTGCGGATTAATTGAATTATTGCAGTTTTAACAATTTGATTCATATAGGTATTGGCTGTGAAGCTGTCATATAGACACTGCAAACGCATTGTCCCCCGAGCTTTTAAAGCGATGCTTTTCTGAATTAGCGGCCGACCTCTCAGGACTGCAAGAGGCTCTTCATGAGGCGAATAGACACGCTCAAGCCCTCGCAAATACTCTCTTTTTACAGCATCATTCAAGATAATTGCAAAAAGCTCACCGAGTCCATCGAACGGCTCTTTGCCGACTGCCTTCAAGGTGTCCGCGAACACCGCTTCCGCATCACTACCGGAAATACCAGTCGCATACGCAATCATATATAAAATGTTACGGATTGCGACGTTGTTCGCAGCCGTATTGGACATCCTAATCTATAGCCTCATACAAAAGAGAAACCTGTTCATCTAAGATTTCCTTATCGGACGAATCAAACCAATACTCTTGAAGAAGAGGCCGCAGTTCATAGTCAACGATAGACTTGACCTCAATATCCGTAGGGGCAGAATCGAAACAAAAATAGCTATGCCCGATACAAAAACCCTCCCCAAGCGAAGAGTCATGAGAAATGACATCATTTAATCGACGAACAGCATCGACGAGCGAGGTTAGTCTATCGTTACCCAATGAATCAATATAGTCTATAAATGAGCGCTGATTGAGCGCCGGACTCATAGAGTAAAACGCGAATCTCCTTCGAAGCGCATAATCAACCAGCGCGAGACCGCGATCGGCGGTATTCATCATGCCAATTATAAATAGATTCTTCGGAACCGTTAACGGTTCTGGCAATCCCGGAACCACCAATGACTCACCACGATGGTCAGCTTCAATTAACATGAGCAGTTCTCCAAATACTTTTGAAAGATTTGCTCTATTAATTTCGTCGATTATGAGGTAATAATTTTCAAACCGATGGCTTCTATCTGACGCTCGACGAAAAAACTTGGTAAACAAACCCTCCTGAGCAGCGAAAAGCCCATCAGCCGTAGGTTTAAAACCGACTATATAATCCTCATAAGAAGATCCTTGATGAAATTGAACCTTCTCTATACACGTATTATCGGTAGCGCCCATGAGCGAATATGCCAATCGTGTAGCAGCAAAGGTTTTCCCCGTACCCGGCGCACCCTGGAGAATGATATTCTTTTTTCTCTTAAGCAACGAGACGATTGCATCGTAAGACGCTTCGTCCATATAGACTTCTTCAAGAAAATCGCTTTTGTTATATCTTGTAGCGTCGGTACTCCTAAACGTCATTTGGCACTCACGCTTTCTCGACGATTGACAAATTCTATGAGCCCACGGGGCTTGATAATTCCGGCTGCTTTTTCATTTTCGCTTGCTTTTAAGAGCTTTTCGAGACCAAAACCAAGAGGCCAGGCTTTTGGGATTTCAGCATCAGAGAGGTAGTCAGCAAAATATAACCGGTTAATGGTTCTAACAATATAAATCGTCAGATGTGCAATGATGGGCTGGACGTATGGGTCGGTTTCGTCATTATCATATGAACCACCAGCACAAAATGGTTTTCCCTCTCCGACTATAGTAGGAAAACCGGCTCGTACAGACCACCCCGGGAAACGATTATTGAACTGGTCGCGAATCGTATAGTTTTTAGGTCTTCGCTTATAGACCTGCATGTTATATTCGCAATCGACGCCGCCCGTCTGTATAAGGTCGACTCTGTAAGGGGGCGTACCCTCTTCAATCTCCTTTGCCTTCAGGTTGTCTTCGTCAATCTGGCAGTATTTGAAAAACTCCACGGCCTCATTTGGGTCAATACCGGAAAGGTCGATATAAGTCTGGCCACCGCCTCCATCAGGCTTTTTAATACCTTCGATATTGCGAAAGTCAGCGGCAGTCAGGTGACGGTACATAATCTCATCCACAAATAACATTCGACCGCCTCGTTCAATCGGTGCTTACCATTTTTCCAGCACTATTATGAACTCCTTTATTTCATTTGCCAACGAACTGCAATTTGACCTAAAACGTTTGTATGCAATTTCTTTAACCTCAATTTTTCCGAAAGCAGAAAATACGTCGCAAAGATCCTCGACAGGAAAGAGTCCATCTTCGCTATAGCTAATCAAACAAACAGGGCAATGGATATCCTCGATAATCTTAGCGAAGGAATCTTTTGATTTAGTTTTTGTACAAAGATCAGAGTACTGATCGCGCCAAGGACGTAACCCACTCTTGCCAGCAGCAACAGGCTCGTCACCACGTGCGACCGTTTCAAGAATATGATAATTCGCTGCATATTGGCGTTTGATATAAGGAGGGTCCAGATAGCAAAGGTCTGCAGTAACCCCAGCAGCAAGGTCTTCTGCCCTGCCCTGAAGAACCACATTATCAATTCTTCCAGTATTAATGGATACCGGAGCTAGATGGATGGCATTTTTCGCACTTGCGGTAAAATTTGCCAGGAAATAGCCATAGGTTCCAGATATATTTGCCACTTCGTTGACTGCCATAATCAGAGTGTGACGCAAAAGCGCCTCCTCCATTTGGCAAATCCTACCCTCATCGCGCCATTCGTTTATCTTAAGTCTAATTGCATCGATTTTTGCAGCGTTATCCGATGTAAAGTACTTCCTACTTGGACATCCATTTGCAGGAAGCCCTGAAGGAGAAAACTCGCGGAAGAAGTAGCCTTCGACCGGTTCAAGTTCATTTAAATAATTTAGCACTTGCACGTAATGGCACTCAGGTTCAACCGATAAATCGCTCAGCCCCTCGAAAGAAGGCGTACGATTCATGAGCAGCTGCACATAAAGATGCCACTTGCTGTACGTCATAATGTCAGAAGCGATGACGCGGTAGCCAAGTCGACGAAACTCAGCAGCTACGGACCCAGTCCCGGCCATTAAGTCGGCAACAGTTCCTCCGGGGCTTAGATAATTTGAAGCCAATGATGTTATCTGCTCTAACAGCTTTGTCTTATTGCCAATGTAGCGATACATGCCTATTGTTTCATTTCCCTCAGTGCGCCCAAATCGGGCAGCTCCGCCATCTCGTGCTTGATACGCTCGACCTCTTTTCTATCAAGGCCGTATGCTAGCGTAACAAGCAACTCAAGTTCCGCATCGATTGCCGCCGTGTAGTGAAGATTCAGTTTCCGAGCGCCGTCAGCAATTTGATGATGAAGTTCACTTTTGTTGTCAAATCTGATGATCGGTAGTTCCTGAAGAATCCGTTTTGTTAAGTAGGGGTGTGATTTCCACTCATTCTCACCATACAGCTTCATGTAGTAATAAAAAATAACCCTCGAGTTAAGCAGCGCATTGTAAAAGTACAATGCGTCCTCTCTCAACCCTTCGCCTGCGGTAAAGAAGTAGACAGCTTGATTTACCATCCTGCCGCTATCGTCAACAACGCTTTTAATTCCTAACCCAGTCTTTCTAACAAGAATCTTCATGGGCTTATAATCATCAAGGTCCTTGTAATTAATGCCCTCAACTCCAAGTTTCAAATACCGTTGGCATGACAACGAATATCGTCCAACAGATTCACCAACAAATATAGGAACAAAACCATCGGCGGGCCTGAACTGCATGACGGATTCAAGTTCCGAGCTCGACACTTCAACCTCGCGCCCGCAGCATTTACAACGCTTAAGAGCAAGGCCCGAAAATAACGCCGCGGTGTTTGCTCCACCACATTTCGGACAGTAAAAGACGGTTCCGCGCTTTGAGATTTCTACACCTCGATGGAAAGAAACGTCAAAAGACCATTTGCCTCCATGAGACCTAATTCTCTCAATAACCGCATGATCTTCACTTGCCACATCTATATCAAATAGGCAGTCTTCATTTCTTAGAAAATCCATCTGGCGTTTAACGCGATATTGTTCTTCAAAAACTGTCTCGAGCGTCTTGTCTCCACCTAAAACGGCCTTTCTATCCGATGTCGTAAGCCGGAAGCACTTTGTTAAACTGGCATCACTTGGTATACACTTGCGGACAACGACAACCGTTGTCGCACGATGAACCCCCTCGAAAAGTTTTTCTCCAAGACGCGCGATTACTTTTATCTCATATTTCGTAGCAATAAATCGACGTAAACCATAAGCTGTTGCCGAAAATAATGAATCGGGGAGAATAAAGGCAGCAAACCCATTCGCATGTAATATGGCCATGGAAAGCTCTACGAAGAGGGCGTAGCAATCATACTGTCCATCAACATTTTTATAGCCACGCAGCAGCAACTCATCACGATCGTAAATACGGTCGGAGCTCCAAGGTGGGTTAGCAATAATTGTGTCGACACGAGCCAAACGCTCCAGCCAATACGCTTTCGGATCCGTCTTTGCAGATGGACGCAGAAAATCTTTATAAATTATTTCCGAGCCTATTATTTCGGAATAAGTGCGTGAAATCTCTATGGCCTCAGGGTCAACGTCAACGCCATAAAGTAACGAATGCCGAACATCACCGCGTGCAACGGCATTAAGTAAAGAAGAGCCCCCGCATGCCGGGTCCAAGCAAACGCCAAAAGACGGCGTGCGGGCAGAAGCGCGCTCGACCTTTAGCAGCGAAACAACAAAGTCAGCCAGAGAATTCGTTGTGTATACAGAACCGTATTTCACGAGCTAAAGCCCCCAATAATAGACAAGGGATGAGCATCGTTTATTACTACAAACCGAATAGTCCCAGCAGCGGTTTTCAGTTATGGATTTAACCATATGACCCTCCAGTCGCACCTCTGGTAATTGGCAAAAGCTAAATATTAACACCAGAAACTGGCGCATAAATCAGTTACGCAACTAAGCAGAAAAAGTATAGTGAACATCGCTTATGCCCCATTCAAGTCGAGCCCTTCCGCCCAAACCGCTTGCTCTTCCAGCAATAAACGCCAATCGTTGATATTGATAATCTAAGCCCCTCCTCGATGGTCGCATTGTCTTTGCTCAAGACCTCTTATTGAACAGGGAGCTCGAATAGTTCCATAATGTAAAATTCAATATAAATTAATTATCTTTATTTGGTATTATCTCATAATTTAATAATTATTATCAAACATATATATCAGATTATGAAATATATGTTTGATGCATTATCATCGATTTATATCAATGCGCATTATTCCGTAGACACAGTCAGAGAAAGCCGACGACTATGAAAGACAATCTACAGGAGCTGAGAAAAGAGGCTGGATACAAGTCTGCGAAAAGCTTCGCCAAGGCCCTGAGCATTCCATTTACTACGTACGCACGATATGAAAGTCGGCCTGATAAAATTCCACTTGCTGCTGCATGGCGTCTTGCAGATGTATTTGACGTATCCATAGACATCATTGTTGGACGTACTGAACCAGACCCCGCGATCGCACCTGGAGCAATTCAATCTCGGTACGACAAGCTATTGCCCGAATTCAAACAATCGCTCAGCGATTACCTCGATTATTTACTAACGAAGAATTCGAAAGTGGCAAGCCACGCCTTCCGCCAGGAATCCCGCCGCATTGAAGCCATATGCGCAAGGCTGGACACCATCTTCTTGGCCGAACTCGAAAAACAAGATCCCGACTTTTTCATTCACGCAACAGCCAAGCAGCTTCGCGCCAGATTTAATGATTTCCTAGAGCAGCGTGTCGACCTGTGCCAAGCAATTGGGGCCGTAAACGCTATTGACGTTATCATGGCTGCATACGACCGCACGCGCGGACCATTTGATTTCAATGGAATTCCAGCCGACGTGGATGCTGACGTAGACGGCTGAAATTCCACATGCACCAGGTGCAACAAAGGCAGGCACTAGGCGACCGAATTGCAGAACGCATAAAAGACGGCGGGCGAATATTTCGCCGCACTCTAATATTTAGCTGGAATTTTCCTCATTCCTCAATACCGACTTAGCTGGAAGGGCTAAGGCAATTATGTGAGAAACGCACTGAAAGCAGACGAGTTAAACCCTACCCTTTAAACACCATATAATTGTGATACTCAATAAACTCAGCTCGTGGGGCGAATCGCTTCGGAAGCGTTGTCGGCTCTCCGTTGTAGTGTCACAAATACTTGTCTTCAGGCGTCTCGTGTCCGACCGCGCCGAACATTACTGCCTTCAGGTCCTTTTTAATGGTGAGTAGTCCCCCGATCGAACGCTTTGTCGTGTAGCGCATTTAGAAGCAAACCGTTGTCGGGCGCAGGTCCTTCCGTTTTTGAATCAGAGGCTGTCCAGGGCTTGATATGGCTGGCGACCAACAGCGCCTCGTTCGATAGCCCCGTCAAGCAACACCTTGAATTGTAATTGGTAAGCAAGGTATTTCGAAAGAACTCCTGGTTCACTCGCATCGAGACAATTGCTTCGCGCTCTTCGCCCTCTGGCAAATCAAAGCCAATCGCCTCTTTCAACTCATCGCTTAGCGCTTCTTCAAAATCAAAGCGATTAAGGAAAACCTCGGTCGCCTCCTCGACGAGTTCATCTCCAGCAAAGGAATACTTGGCCCAGACTAGCTTGTCCATTTTTGTTTGCATGGATCATTCCAACCTTGCCGCGAGCGCGTCGACGCTCATCGAAAGATGCGAGATTCCAGATTTTTAAGCAACTACGCCCGGCGTTCTGCCAATGGCCTTGGCTAACGCCTGGACATCCTCGCTTTTGTCATCAACCATTTTTGACGGCAGGGCGAGGTATAGGAACAGAACCGCAAGGGTTTCTTCCCTCGACCATTTGTCTCCACGGCCGGCCATGATTGCTCCTCGCCCGCGCACCGCTCACTCAATAGGTCCAGGATAATCATGCAGGAGACCGCACTCACCGCCTTTTCTCATTCGTCGGTGAATAGTTGAGACAACGGCACTTCCCCGCGCTTCTCACACCCGCGCCCAAGCTTCTTCCCAAGCTCCGCAGCACAGCGCTACTTTTCCTCGGCAAACAGGTCATCGATAGCCCTGTCGATCCGCGCGCAAGTCTGCCGATGCTCATCCTTCCAGGGCAGGTTGAGTCCCAGGCTCGCATCTCAAGAGCCGCCGAGCTTGGCGTTGATTACTTCCTCGGGATACAGCGCGTCGCGGCGAACACCTTCAATCGCCTCGTCCTCGTCCATATCACAGGCTGCATCGCCCCCCCCCTCGAGGCACTGGCGCAGCTCCTTTTGCTCGCGGATGCGATTCAGCACGCTGGCACACACCACGGCCAAAAAGCGCAATCTCGGGGGCTAGTCGGATACATCTGGGCCGCGATCCGGCACCGGCGGTAGTATCCGATTGTCACGCCACTTCTAGAATAAAACTAGATTGGCTATAATCAAAATATATTATCGTATATTTGAAAGAGGTATTCAGTGCTTGAACGGATCGGATCATCGGACGCTATTCGTTATATGGTGCAGGATTGCGGCATGACTCTGCAGGATGCATCCGTTAAAACCGGTAAGCAGAAGGGTAGCCTGTCTACTCGCCTGCATAACAACACGCGGTTCACCATCGATGAATTCGTCAAAATCTGCGATGCGTGCGGCTGGCAGCTCGTGCTTAAACGGGGTAGCAAGCAGTTCGACCTGCGCGGGATTGATGAGAACAAGCCGCGCGGCGATGCGAAGAAGTAGGGCCTGGCTATTCGCATGCCTCACCTGCGGTCCATCCATCAGGGTGCAATTGCCTATGGCCGCCGGACGGCTTTAGACATATACGAAATCGACTACGACCTTACCGTCGCCCATGATTTGTCTAGCCGCCGCCTGCGCCGCACGGTTGTCGATTCTCTGCTGTTTCGTTAGGGTTCCGAGGCGAGTCATAGGATGGTACGGCATCGGGTTCGGCATGCTTTCGAGGAGTTCGGCCGTGCGGATATCAAGCGCCTCGGCGTATTCATCCAGAAAGTCCCATGCCTCGTCTACCGGCAGCATCGTGTCCCGCTTGGGGTTTTTCCAGTCCTTAACTGATCGGTTTGTAATACCCAATGCTGCCGCGATCTCGGACGTCGGTACTCCCAAGGCGTCCGCTTGCGCGGCAAATGCAGCCTTGAGATCGATATCGGGGGAAAGTCCAGGTTCTGCTCGATCCACTCGCCGTCGCGGGATGCATAGACAGTAGAGCACTCTATACCCTTCGCGGCGAGTTGGTCGGCGGCAAGGCGGCTCGCGAGATTGTAAAGGCCTCCCGGTTCAGTATCGGGCAGATCTTCATCTCGGTACCAGCGAACGATATGCTGGCCGAACTTCTCGTAGGAATCGTTCGCGTCATTCAAGCATTGCAGTGTGAGGTCGCCGAGCTTTTCGATCTGGTCGCTTATCCAGTCGAAGGCATCCTTGACCGGCATACAGTCGAGCTCGGGGTCGAGCCATTTTCGGACGCTCGAGACGCGAATGCCGAGACCTCCTGCAAGATCTTCCGGCTTGAGCCATAGGTTATCGAGCTGGGCCTGCATCGAGCATTTGAGATCGAACATGGTCATTCCTTCCTGTAATCGTGCAATGCGTTCAAGAGTAATCCGTTGTCGGGCGCGAGGCGCTCCGTCATTGGGTCAGAGACTATACAGGACTTGATATGGCTAGCGACCAACAGCGCCTTGTTCGATAGTCCCGTCAAGCAACATCTTGAATCGTAAGTGATGAGTCTTTCGCCCTTATGGGCTATGGTTGAAGCGTCTTTATGTGATTCAACGCACACAATAGCACGGTCCTATTTCGCTCAAAGCAATACCGGAACCACGCATATATTCCCAAGGCAACCAGGAATAGCACCATGAAAATCTCGGCTAAAGTTGGATTACTGGCTATCAGCGCAGACAAATATCCTCCAGCCATAAGAGAGGCAATGATGCCAATCAGGCTAAGGGCCCAGCTCGTATAATGCGTCTCAGCAACCGCCCGTTCGATTATTTTGCATTTCTTTTCCAGGCTAATGTCCCCATCAGCTCCAGCGAGAGAGAAGTCCATTCCTGAAATTAAATCGAGTAATTCAGCCTCGCTGTATCCGCTTTTCTTGAATCTTTTAATGAAGAAACCTCCTGGTCCAGGACCGTAGATAGGACGGTTTACACGAAACAGTTCCTTATAGGCGATTTCCATTGTTAACTCCTTAAAGTACGGGTGCTATTTACGCTATCGTTCTATCATTTCGTTCGGACAGTTTATTGCCGAGCCGCCACCGATCATTCACAGGAACCACTCTTGCAGTCAATCTCCGTCCAACCACTCCCCGCACCCCTCATACCCACGCCCAAGCTTCCTCCCAAGCTCCGCGGCATTGCGCTTCGTCTCCTCGGCAAACAGGTCATCGATTGCCCTGTCAATTCGCACGCAGGTCTCGAAATGCTCGTCCTTCCAGGGCAGATTGAGCCCCAGGCTCGTATCCCAGAGCTTTGCGTTGATTACCTCCTCGGGATACAGCACGTCTTGGCGAATACCTTCGATCGCCTCATCCTCGTCCATGTCGCAGGCTGCATCGTCCTTCTTGAGACACTTGCGCAGCTCCTTTTGCTCGCGGATGCGATGCAGCGCGCTGGCACACACCACAGCCAAAAAGCGATAACGTTCGCATAGGTCCCATTCGCCGCCGAGCCATACGCGATAGCCCAGAACGACGCTTGTGGGCTCCTCGTTGAGCAGGAACAGGTCCCACGGATACACTTCAGCGCACGCGTCCTCTCCCAGCTTTTGCGCGCCACCGCGCGTAAAAGCGCACGGCTCTACGTCGTAATAGCCAAAGCCGTGGTCCGCATTGCGACGATTGATGACATGCTTGGGCAACAGGACGATCTTGTCGCTGGGCTCGGGATCTATCTTCCGCAGCTTTTTGATCTTGCGGCGGGCGCGCTTTAGGTCGCGCTCGTTATCGACACGGCCACGGTCATCCGGCTTGCCGCCGTATCGCAGGGCAACCTCGGGTGCCAGGATCTTTGTGTCAGCAGCGCACAGCAGGTCGCTCACGGTGGGCAGATCTTCCCACTCAATACCGTCGACATCCCAAATCCTACTCATGTTCAACCTCTTTCTGGCTGTTCAACTACGTGCTCATTCGCCCTGTTTAACGTGCTTGTAGGGCATATGCCCCGCTAGAGCGCCTTCTTACTCGGAGCAATCACCTCGTCCACCAGGCCCAGCTCCAGGGCGCGCTTGGCGTTGCACCAGCAGTCGCGCTCGGTGAGCTCGTGGAACTCCTGCGCGCTCAGGTTGCCATGCTCGGCCAGCAGCTCGTCCAGCTCGGCGCGCATGGCCGCTGTATGCTGGGCCACAATCTCGATATCGGTCTGCTGCGCCATGCCTGTGCCGCCCATCAGTTGGTGGATGAGCACCTGCGTGTGGCGGTACACCTGGCGGTGGTCGCCGCAGGCCAGGATCACCGCGGCCATCGAGGCCACGACGCCCTCGCCCACCGTGATCACGGGGCAATCGAGCGACTGCATGGTGTCAATGAGCGCCAGCCCCGCCGTAACGCTGCCGCCCGGGCTATTGATGATGAGGGTGATGGGCTCGGTCGCGCTTTGATGTTCCAGCACCAGCATGGACTTAATGAGGCCGTTGCAGGTCACATCGTTGACCTCGCCCTCCAGCAGCAGCACGCGGCTGTTAAGCAGCTCGCTTGCCATATCGACGGCGGCAACACGGCCGTCCTTGGACTTCTTGATGATGCTGGGCTCACGATACATAACGGACATGGTTAATTCCTCTCTAGATGGAATCGATAAGGGAAACTGGCCGCACGGCACATGGCAAACAGAGGCCGTGCAGCCAAAATGCAGGTCAAAATGCGCGAGGCTGCAAGGGTTAATCCCTTAGCCACTTGGCTGCATTGGGATGGTCGTCGCAAAAGTACTTCTTGGCGCGGAAGGGACGCATGCCGGTCACCTTGACCAGGCAATCGGTGCGAGGCATAAGCCCAACCTCGCCTGGGGTCATCACGCAGCCGCGCACATCTACGGCAGTGCGCTCGGCGCCCACGTACTTGGTGCCCAAAACCGACTCGCCACACAGTTCGCTTATGTAGTTCTGCGTCGCGATGTTGCTGCCGCCACCCATATAGACCAAACTATCGCAGTTATCGAGAATGGTAAGCGCCGTGGATTTGCCGTACACGGCATCGAGCTGGCTCAGCGATTGCGCACACATCAAAAAGCTAATGCCGCGGCTGCGCACGGTCGCAATGCTGCGCTCAAAATCGGGGATGCGTCCCACATTGGGAAACTCATCGAGCACAAACTGCACGCAACGCTGCAAATGGCCGCTGGGGCTGGCATCGGCACGGCGCTGGGCAAGGTTAAACAGCTGCTTAAGGGCAACGTTCGCAAGCCATGCATTAGCCGAATCGTTGTCGCTCACCTTAAGATCGATCACGCGCTTGCCCTCGTCAATACGATCAAGACGCATCTCGTCTTTCTCAAAGACGCGCATGAGCTGGGGAGTCTTAAGCCGCGAGATGGTCGCGTTGAGCGTGATCAGAATGCTCTTAAGCGTCCTATCGGCTGCCCCGCGAAAATCACGATACTGCTCAACGCCATACAGATCAGCGTTCTCCGCACCAAACTTATCGAGAAACTCCCTGGACTCCACCTCTTCTACAAGGTAGTCCAACGGGAATCGGCCCTCGCCATCCCCCGTGACCTTGATGAGCGCAGCCAGTTTAAAGACGTTGTTCATCTTAAGGTAGCGGCGCGGAGCATTGGGGTCCTCGCCCGGCGCAAGGGTGCCGGCAAGACACTCCAGGAGATACAGGATTCCAACAATTGCTCGAAGCAGCAGATCGTTTGCGTTATCCCAGAACGGATCATACCTACGGCTACGACCGTCAGGATCGACCCCCTCCATGATTGCCGCCACCGTAGTGGGGATATCCTCGACATCCATCACGTAGCGCAGAGGGTCGTATCCGGCCGACTGCTCGGGATTAACAGTATCGAGAACCGTTACCTCGTAGCCGTCCTCTTCAAAGCCTTTCCCCGTACGGCGCAGCAGCTCACCCTTGGTGTCTGTGACCACATAACAGCATTCGTGGTGATTGAGTAGGTTGGGCAAAATGAAACTCGCCGTTTTGCCGCTGCCGGTACCTCCAAAGGCAAAGACATTGTTGGACACACTCGTCTCCCAATGCTTGTCGTCCTCGTAGAACGCCACCGTGGCACCCTTAGCCAGGATCACATCGCGCTGCTCATCGCCAGACGACAGCGCCTGCATCTCCTCCTTAGTCGCCCACTTCTTGGTCTGATACTCCGTTTGCTGCGCGGCCTCGTAGCCGTACATCTTGATGACTGACATGGCGTGGCTCCTTTCTTGTCCGTGACGTTGGTGGTTGTTAAGTAATGCGATCGACACCGTCGTCCTCATTGAGCTGTGCCGAGCGCGACGACTTGGTCGCGTGGCCGATCAGGCGCTCGGCCTGCGCCAGATAACTCTCGCGAGCAGCAGTTGAAACCGTCCCGTCGCGCAGATACGCAAGCAATGCATTAATCATCAGCTTGTCGAGCAGGTCGTATCCCTTGGCCCGAGCGCAGTTGAGGAGGTAGCGGTCCTGAAGCCCCCGTACCTTAGTTGCCAAATCGATTTCCATCTTTTCCTCCATGTAATAAAAAGTGTGTCGTTCGTCCAAAAGTGCCTCAAACGGGCGTTTGACGCATAACTCAAAGTTGAAACGCGGACTCGTATCGAACACGCGTCGTTGCACCTTGAGGTAGCGCTTATAAAACATGACGGCATCATCTTCATCCGCCGTAAAGCCACGCGATCCATCGCGGTGCAGCCGGTCGTAAGGCTTTTTGCTATCGATATGGCGCACGAATGGGGACGGAATATAGGCATCCTTCTTGACGTTGTACTTCATCCCTGTCGTAACCTGCTCAAACAAGAGAACGCCAGCTGACTTAAAAGCCGCATTACATCCATGCCTAAACATGCTCACCACGGCTGCCACGCTGCCCATGCAGCTATCGCGCGGGGAAAAATACAGCGAAAGCAAAGCGAGCGTCGCAGCAGTCAAAAGCTCGCGGGCCTCGTGTACATCGGCTCGATACTGCTCGGGCACCAGCCCGGGAATATCGGGCGAGCGCTCTTCCAGCACGCCAACGAGCGATTTAGCCAGGCGCTCGACGTTCTTCTCGCCGCAGTACGGACACGGAAGTGGCAGCTCTGCCTTCCTGTTCACTTCGCACATACCGCGGAGATCCTCGTCGATCGCACTGAGGAATGCCTCGTAAATACTGTCCCGTTTCTTCATGAATGCTTCTTTCTATCCGGTTTCAGGTGGTTGATGTAAGTCTGTTCTAAGTTCTAGAATGTTCTGACGCTAGAACGATGATTATTGATCTAACCCATTAGTTTCATAAGTGAAATCATTCTGCTCGATTGCTTAGTTTGCCTAAAGGCTACAAAGCGAATGTATCAAGCAATTGCTATTGAGTTGGCTTTGGATTGCTTCGAGGATAGCACAGCGTGCTGTTCTCGTCATTAGAAATTATAATATTTTTCTGCTAATATAAACCCACTGAGAAGAAAGGGCTCTATACATGCGTGAAACTACATCATCATTGCCACGCCTCACCGCCGCCGCCCTCTCGCGCGCGCTTAACCTGGAACAAGGCAGTCGCCTGCTCACTGTCCGTCTGCCTGGCGCTGTGGATGCCGAAGATCTCGCTAAGTGCTTTACCCTAAACGGTAACGGCGTGCCCGATATTTGTGAGCTTGAACCCGGAAAGCAGAATGCAAGCGATGATGATGCAGCGCCGGTGTTTGTCGATGCATCAAACTACTACCGCGCAAATAAGCACGATATCGAAAAAGACAGTGCCGCGCTCATCGATTATTTGGAGCCTGGCTACCTTGATTTTTGCGACTGGGGTCCTTTTATTTGGTGCCTGTATGCTCTCGCCCTTTCGGGCCGCACTCGAGCAGCCGTGGTACTTCCCGCCGATTTACTTGATAAAGCTGAACAAGCACGCACGATTTTGATACGCGAAGGGCTCATCGAGAGCGTCGTTTATTTGCCACTTTCCGAGCCCAGGCCCTACATGACAAGCGCGCTCCTCATACTGTCTTCAGGAAATCGCAGCGTTGCATTTCGCAGCGCAATTGAGCCCGGACCGCGTTTTCAATATGTGACTAAAACATCGTATTACTCTGATATCACCTTTTCTATCTCTCCTGACTGGGCCCGCATTGATACCAATACGCCAAGATCGACGCCAATCGAAACGTCCACTTTTGCCACGCGCGAGCTGCTCCAACACCACGCCGCTCTCTCCAAAGGCAAAATCAGCCTCATCGCCATCACCCGAAACTACAGCGCCACACTCGGTGACTCTTTTACGCGAGTCGCGCCATTCATGCCCCGCGAGAGCACGACATCGAACGACATTGACGCAGTCGAGGTGCGCCGAATCTCATCTCAAGATTTTCAGGACGGCAATCTTCTGCCCGTAGATGCTTCAGATAATCAAAATAGCTCGGATTCTAAATTCGTAAAGGTGGACCCCAGCGTTCTCGATCGTTATGAGCTCCGCGCTGGAGATATCGTCATGCCGCGCATGCTGGGTCGCTACGGCGCGTCCAACCTGCTCGTCGTCAGCTCCGATGACGCTAAGCAGCATCTGGTTGCTTCGCATAACACCACCGTCATTCGCCCGTCATTCCAAACGATGACCGAAGATGAGCGCGTAGTGTTTTCGGAGATAATTGTTGGATACCTTACCGAAGGCCACGGGGCGCAGCTGATTCAAGCATTAACTGAAGCAGCCAGCATCCGCGCCATCCGTCCTAGCGACCTGTTTGAGATCGAAGTCCCGCCGGCGCTCGACCCGCGCACACGCGAGTATAGCGAATCCACCAACCGCTTTGCCGAGGTCGTAAGAACAAAGAAACAAGCCGAGGCCACTGTCGCCCAAGCCCAGCGCGACCTCGAAGGCGCAAAAAAGGCCGTCACCCAGGTGGTCGACCAGACCTGCGAATAGCGCATAGGCAGTAGAAACGTCTTAAGCCGGCGACAGGAACTAATTCTGCCGCCGGCTTAACTATCTAGCCTATTCCCATCCCGTGGTCTGAGGATTCCATTTGCACACATTCGCCGAATGATTAAAGCACGGTGTATACAACCGATTGACGACCTCTTCTGCCCCAGCAATGTTCCCCGCGAGATCAAGTACCCCCGCCTGCCTCGCCATCTTTACGTACTGTGCAGAACCATTTTGTTTCCACCAGAGAGGCGCCACGAACTCTTCCGGCATTGCCACTTTGCGGGCAGACGCTTCTTTCTCGACCCTCTCGACAAGCGTAGCCCCATCGACGAAGCAAGTTTTCGCGTACACCAAGATGTCGACTATATCCTTGATTCGCGATGAAGCACGGCCCTCATGCATCTCTATCATTGCGAGCAATTTATCTGCAAGGGCACTCTCCACTCGGCATACTCGATAGTCGCAGACTGGGAGCCCCTCGATATTCAGACGATCGATCGGCGCAAGAACCTCAGGCTCAAGTCCCCGCACTTCATCAATTACCAAGTCAATTGAAATTGGCTGTAGCTTCTTGGTTCCCATAAAGGGGGTGAACCACACCTTCGCACCGCACCGATACTCATCTTCTTCTTTGATTTGCTCTGCACGATCAAAGACGAACGAAACGAAATCCTCCAGATCAATCGAAGCAGCCTGCACCAGATCGACAATAGCCTCTTCGAGACTCTCCTCTTGAGCAACCAAGTCAATATCTCTTGTGACACGCGCATCGAGTGTTCGCGCCAGGACGCTTTGACCGCCCTTGAGCACAAAGCTGCCGTCATCTTCTGAAAAAACGCGACATAGGAAGCGATGAAAGTAGAAACCGACGATTGCCCGATTAGTATCCATTGGTGATTCTCTTGCGGCATTCCTAACAGCCATCTCCAATGCGGCAGGCGTTTTGTACTTCACCATGTCCTCCGTTTCGCATTACCCGTTCAGTACCATCAGCAAAGGCGCCATCAGCTCGCGTCGTTTGGCGGTTTTAGAGTTCTCCTCTACAAGATCCTTCAGCCGTTGTATATCGAGTCCACGTCCAAGCGCGTCGTGATAGGCATCGATAATTAATGAGGGATCCTCGCAATCGAGGCAAAGATCGACAAGCGTGCGCTCGGGTTTAGTTACCGGCAGGCCGTCGAGCCAAACGATGTCCCGCTCAGCAATCTCGCGCTTTACAAAAGAAAGGGATTCGTTTCTTGTATTGATACGCATGGGCGCGGTCATCCTGTAGGGGGACAGATAGAAATCGCCCATTTGCTGCAGGTTCGCCGCTGTCGTACCGCTCACGGCGATGCCATCCCACTGACGTTTTCTCTCCCACGCGCAAAGGGAGGGATTGGTGAGCTTCCAAAAGGCGTTGAGTTCGTCGGTGTCTCGGCGCTGCGTTCCAGACATCCGGTAGGCGCCGTGGCATATCCGTTCAAGACGCCCTGCGCGGCATGAGTGCGCCAGCGCATCTCGAGAGATGTCCATGCGAGCCGCCTGGGCTGTGGTGAACACGCCCTCGCTCTCGGAAAGCTCGCTTATCGCCGCTATGTTGCTAAAGTACTTCATGCTGCAATTGTAGGATATTTTCATACTTTTGCAACGTGATTTTTGATCCATTAGATCCGTTTGCCTTGTTTACCCCATTTCTGACGCCGTTTTGCACCGGCACCCCATCCCCCGCTATTGAGGTCTAATACTTTTCCGCGAAGTGAACGGCTGTTTTTGGACCCCTGAAACATCCGCATTTTTCGGCGGCAAAATCGTGGGATTTCAGCATTGAAACCGCAGGAAGCGGCACCTCTAAAGTGTCGATGCTTCGGGGGTCCGTTTTCACTCATTCACTTCTCGGAAAAGTATTAGACCTCGCTATCAGCTATCCCAAAGATCAGACCGCCCCTCCTTCACGCCACGCAAAACCTGCCTTTTCTGCCCCTGCCCGCCTCCGCACCACCCAAAAACTCATCCAACATTAATCTTGGCTCAAGAATCGCTTAATCTATAACCTGCACTATAGAGTTCGACCAAGGGCGGGGCGGCGCAACGCAGACCGCCGAACGCAACGCTCGCGCCCGGGCAGATCGCCCGGCGTCGCGCCCATCGAACGAAAGGACAGGTCATGGACGACCTCGAAAAAGTTGAAACCATCCGCACCAAGTGCAACGTGAGCTACACCGACGCCAAGGCCGCGCTCGACGCCGCCGACGGCAACGTCCTAGACGCCATCATTTGGCTCGAGTCGCAGGGCAAGACCCAGACCACGTCGGCGCACGCCGCGACCGAGTCCGCACCGGTCGATGAGCCCTCGGCCGAGATGGTCGCCGCGCAGGCCGCCTACGAAAAGTCGAGCGAAAAGACCGACTTCTCCAAGAAGATGGACGGCGTGTGGGAGTACCTCAAAAAGCTCTTCCGCCTGAGCCTGGACACCAAGTTTATCGCCACGCGCCGCGATGCGATCATCCTCAACATCCCCATCCTGATTCCCATCGTCGCGCTGTTTGCCTGGGGCGCTACGATTTGGCTGATGCTGATTGGCCTGTTCTTTGGCATGCGCTACCGCATCGACAGCGACGGCGACGTGCCCGGCAGCATCAACAACCTTATGGATAGCGCTGCTAACGCCGCGGATGACATCAAGCAAAATCTGAACGACGACAAGTAGTCGCAGACGGGGGCACGCATGGCACGGATTCTGATCGTAGAGGACGAGGAGAAAATCGCCCGCTTTGTGACGCTCGAGCTGGAGCACGAAGGCTACCAGGTGGAGCACGCCGCCGACGGTCGCACCGCCGTGAACCTGGCGCTGGAGCGCGACTACGATCTGATTCTGCTCGATGTGCTGTTGCCGCAGCTCAACGGTATGGAGGTCCTGCGGCGTGTCCGCAAGCACAAGGATGTGCCGGTGATTATGGTCACCGCGCGCGATGCCGTGATGGACAAGGTGGCCGGGCTCGATGCCGGCGCCGACGATTACCTGACCAAGCCATTTGCGATTGAGGAGCTGTTCGCACGGATCCGCGTGGCGCTGAAGCGCTCGGAGGCCGTGCGGGCGGCTTCGGGCATTGGAGGCGCCGGTACTGGGGCGGTCGCGGCAGGCGGCGCGGGCGCCGGTATCGCCACAATGCCCCCGGCAACCGACACGGCCCAGACCGCTGCCACGCCCTCCCCCGCCGCACTTACCGTTGACTCGGTTGCGCTCGACCCCGACCGCCGCGAAGTCACGGTCGGCGGCTCGCCCATCGCGCTCACGGCCCGCGAGTTCGATGTCCTCGCCCTGCTTATGGCGCATGCCGAGACCGTGCTCACGCGCGAGCGCATCGCGCACGAGGCGCTGGGCTACGAATATGTGGGCGACACCAACAACGTCGACGTGCACATTGCGCATCTGCGCGCCAAGATCGAGGACGCCGGCGGTGCCCGCATCATCCAGACCGTGCGCGGGGTGGGCTATGTCTGCCGCGCGTAACGACGAGACCAAGCGCGTCACCTCCATCGCCCGCGCCATCAACTGGAGCTACATGTGGCGCCGCCTGATAAGCTACGTCTGGCTCGATCTGTGGCTGCTGGTCGCCGCGGCGGCGATTCTCGTCTACGGCTATAACCAGACGCTGCCCGACGGCGCGTTTACCGCGGGATGGATTCCCAGCGCCACCGTTCACGGCATGTCGCTGGCTCCCGCGCGTGGCTGGGACCCGGCCACACTCACCTATACCGTCGAGCTTGCGCGCACCGCCAAGACCTTCCCCCTCGCGCAGGACCTCGTCGCGCTGTGGCCCCTCTACCTTGTCGTTGCGGGCGGGCAGGTCATCAGCGTGCTCAACATGCTCGGAGGCGCCCGTCGCGTGCGCCGCACCATGGCACCGCTCAACGACCTTGCCTTGCGCGTGGACGAACTCGGCCGCATGCAGCTCACCGGCGGCAAGATGGAAACACTGGAGCAGGCCATCGAGCGCGCAAGCGTCGACTCGCCGAGTGTCACCACCGGCGACGCCGACCTGGCAAGCATCGAGGTTGCACTCAACCGCCTACTGCGCCAGATGCAAGAGGCAAAGCTGCAGCAGATGCGCTTTGTCAACGATGCGAGTCACGAGCTGCGCACGCCCATCGCGGTGATTCAGGGTTACGTGAACATGCTCGACCGCTGGGGCAAAGACGACCCGGACGTGCTGGCAGAATCCATCACCTCGCTCAAAGCCGAAAGCGAGCATATGCAGGAGCTCGTGGAGCAGCTGCTGTTTTTGGCACGCGGCGATGCCGGGCGCACGGTCCTGCGGCGTGCGAATACCAACCTGGCCGCACTGGTCGGCGAGGTATGCGAGGAATCGCAGATGATCGATGCCGCGCACACATATCGACTGGCGTACGATGCCGCACTTACCAGCGACCCGCGCTGCGACGCGCCCGTTGACGTGGCGCTCGTGAAGCAGGCTCTGCGCGTGATCGTGCAGAACGCCGCCAAGTATTCGGACGCGGGCACATCCATCTCGTTTGGCGTGACGCCGGATGCGGGCGCGGGCACGATCGACATAAGTGTTGAGGACGAGGGTATCGGCATGAACCAGGAATCCGCAGCTCACGCGTTTGAACGGTTCTATCGCGCCGACAACGCACGCGATGCCGGCGCGCAGGGCTCGGGTCTGGGGCTCGCCATTGCCAAGTGGATCGTCGACAGCCATGGCGGTGTCATCGGCGTGACCTCAGTCGAGGGCGTCGGCAGCCGCTTTACGATTCGCCTGCCGCGGTAGGGGCGTCTCTCACGAATCGAAGGTGAATGCTTTTCCGCGAAGTGAACGACCTATTTTGGACCCCCGAAGCATCCACACTTTTTGACGCCAAAACCGCAGGAAAAACCTTACGAAACCGCAGGAAACGGTGCCTCCAAAGTGTCGATGCTCCAGGGGTCCGATTTCACTCGTTCACTTCGCGGAAAAGCATTCACCTTCGTTTTACGGCAGCCCGTCAGTCACCCTCTCGGCATTAAAAATGGGGTAAGGCCACGTGGCCTTACCCCATTTTTCGTTAGCTATAGCAGCCTGTGCGCTACTCGCGGCACAGGTGCACGGCGAAGCCGGCGAACTCGCGCTTAAAGTACACGAGCTTGGTGCCGCCGTCGGGCAGCAGCACGCGCGACTCCTCGTTGACCTCGAGCCCGCGCTCGGCAAACCACTTCTCGGCCGCATCGATGTCGTTGACGGCAAAGCCGATGTGGCCCTTGGTGCCACGACCGTTCTGCTTCATGACCTCGATCAGCGAATCGTTAAAGTACGAAACCGGGGTCTCGATAACGGGCAGGCCCATCATCGTCGAGAACAGCTCCGCGATCTCCAGGGCATCTGCCGGGTCGGTGGCGTTAATGCCCACATGGGCAACGCGCATGCCAAAGAGCTCGACCGGATTGGCGTTCTGCTCACTCATACAGTCAGCGCCTACTGAGCCATGACGTCGAGGACGGCCTTCTCG
This sequence comes from uncultured bacterium, assembly GCA_905214615.1. Lineage (GTDB taxonomy): Bacteria > Actinomycetota > Coriobacteriia > Coriobacteriales > Coriobacteriaceae > Collinsella. Next base: position 72,071 of record CAJMMX010000001.1, read on the forward strand.
GCAGCGACGCGGTTCATGCCGGTCATGAAGGGCACGCCGCTCACGTACGGGCAGGTGAGGCCCTCGGGGGCAACGGTGGTGGCGATCAGCAGGTCGGCGCCCTCGTCGCAAGCGTCCTTGGCCTCAGAGATGGCGCACTGCACGATCTCATACTTGCCGGCATAACCGTTGGCGTCGAGCATGGTGGCGACCTTCTGGGCAACGAGCGTGGAAGTAGCAGCGCCAGCACCGCAAGCCAAAACGATCTTCTTCATAGGTAATGTCTCCCTTCATGGTTTACTTTAGGTAAGTGTACCGCAGCGAGCGATGGCACTCAGCCTCGATGAGCTTTTATGCCAGTTTGCTTGTGCGCTGCGTATAATACATCTAGTACGTGTTGTCATACCGCTCGCTTTATGAGCGACTAAGGACCCTAACATGCCCGATTCCCGCACACTCTGGACCGCCGTCGTTATCATCTGCATCGCCGTGTCGGTGTTCTTTAGCGTCAAAAAACGCACTACGTTTAAACGCCTGCAGCAGTTGATGGCCGCCAAGCAGTGGGACGAGTTTGATCGTTTGCTCGACGGCAAACTCACCAGCATGCTGTACCCACGCTACAACCGCGACTACCTGCGCCTGAACTCCTATCTGCTGCGCGAGGACCACGAGCGCGCCAGCGAGATGTTCGACCTGCTGCTGGGACTCAACCTCCCCAAGATGCAGCGCGTCGACCTGGTGATTAAGGCCTTTAACTACTATGTTGGCCAGGAGGACCGCAAAAAGTCCAAAGAGCTGTTGCGCGAGATCAAGGGCTTTGAGGGCGGTCAAGCCGAGGCGGTTGCACACGAGTGTCAGCTGATGTACGACACGATGATCCTCAAGCGCCACAACGACATTCCCGAGTTGGAGCGCATGCTCAAGGAAGCCGGTGACGACAAGGTTAAGAGCTGCCGCCTGGAATACCTGCTGGCCCTGCAGTACCAGAACAAGGGCGACGAGGCCAAGTTCGCCGAGTACTTGGAAAAGTCGGGCCAACACTCGATGGCCGTCAACGCGTAACGGACGGCTTGTGCTAGACTTCTAGTCTCACGGGGGCGTGGCGGAATTGGCATACGCAGGGGACTTAAAATCCCTCGCCGCAAGGATTGTGGGTTCGAGTCCCACCGCCCCTACCATGTAGTGCTTACGAGCCCGTGTCCCCCAGGGATGCGGGCTCGTTTCTTTTAGGTGCCGTCAACTGCAGAGCAGCTCATTTGGGACAGAGCTTTTTTGACTACTTTTAAAGGGTGCTCAGGCTCGGGGTCCAGGCGATGGTGGGGGTCGCGCCGTCGAGAACCTCGTTGATGGTGGCGGCCATGCCGGCGAGGAGGCTGTTCTCACTTACGGTGAGCGTCTTGTAGCCGCCGGCTCGCATGAGCTCGCGAATCACCACGGCGCCGGCCAGAATCACGCCCGCGCGTTTGGGCTGTACACCCGGTAGCGCGGCGATACCCTCCACATCCAGCGCGGACATACGCTCGATGGCAGCCAAAACCTGCTCCATCGAAAGCTCGCGCAGGTGCACAAAGCTCGAATCGTACGGTTCCAGCTCATGAACGAGCGCCACGAGTGTGGTGACGGTGCCACCCACTGCGACCAAGCGTTCGGCGCGCTCAAAATTGCTCGGCAGGCCCTCAAAATAGGCAGCGAACTGCTCGCCCGCCCACGCGGCAGCGGCAGTAAGCTCGCCGCGTGCGGGCGGCAGTGCCGAGAAAAATCGCTCCGTCACACGGCGACAACCGATGTCCAGCGAACGCGTGCCCTCCAGCGCAAAGACCCCACGCTCCGGCGCATAGACGCCCGTCGCGAGCTCCGTGGATCCGCCGCCCGAATCGGCAACAATGATGCGCTCGCCGGCAAAGTCGTGCGCCACGCCAAAAAACGTCAGGCGCGCCTCGACCTCGCCCGGAATCACCTGCGGTTCGAGCCCCAGCTCACGCAGACCGTCCAGCAGCAGTGCGGCATTGGATGCATCGCGCGCGGCGCTCGTGCATGTGGTGCAAATGCACGCGGCCCCAAAGGCACGCGCCTCGTCCACAAACATGCGACACGCAGCGAGCACACGCTCGACAGCCGCCTCGCAAAAGCGACCCGTCGCGTCCACACCCTCGCCCAGGTCGGTAATCTCGGTATGCTTGGACGATCCCACGATCGCCCCGCCCTCGACCTGGGCCAACACCAGTCGCGACGACACCGTTCCCAGATCGATCGCCGCCACCTTATATCGTTTGCAATCTGCCATTGCGGGTTCCCCTCCGGGCGCTACTCGCCGTTGGACACGACCGTCTGGCCCTCGACACCGTTAAACCCAAACAGCATGTCGAGCGCCTGGATATACCACGGGGCGTCCTTACCGACTTCTTCGATTTCCTTGGCAACTTCGCTGGCCTTCTTGGCGTTCGACGACTTCTTGCTCGAAGACGAATCCGAATCGTCGTCCAGGCCCTGCACTTCAATCCTCTTCTCGCCTGGCATCACCAGGCCCAGGTCCTCGGACGCCGCGTCCTTGATACCCTCCTCCGAGAGCAGCTTGTCGACGCTTTTTTGCAGCTCATCATTGTATTGCTGACGAATCTCGACCTGCTTGGCCAAGATATCGCTCGAACGCTTTGCCACGTACAGATCGCGCACGGGGAAATACAGGCTCACGAGCACCAGAGCAACGACGATGCCGATGAATAGCCCTCGCTGAGGACCATGGGTAAAGTCGTAGATCGCCTTGACCACCGCGTTGTCGTTGGCGTAGTGCATAAAGTCCGAGCCCGAAAGACGGTTCGAGGGCCTACTCGATTTGTCGTGTGCTTGAGTCGAGGGACGCGACGCATGCGACGAACGTGCCGGGCGCACCGGTCCATCTGCCAAGGTATTTGATTGAGCATTGGGGCGCGAGGTACTTGCCGGGCGCTGCGTGGAGCGGTCGGCGCCGGCATAAGCGGACCCACCGAGCTGCACCGTGCGCGCACGGCGAGGCGACGGCTCGCGCGAACCGGCGGAATAGTACCTGTTGTCGTAAATCTGATCCATGTGCGCCTTGTGCGGTTGAGGTTTGTTTGCGCTAAGTCCTTTAGTTATAGCACGAGCGCCTGCACCGCCTTCGCCAGCCTTTGCTCGACATAAAAAAGGCGCTGAGCCGTATGGCCCAGCGCCCATGGCGCTTTGCAGCATCCAGTCAAGGCGGGACGGAACCGAGTCAACCTCCCCCTCGCCAAATTCGCCCGTTTAGCGAATGTTGTAAAACGCGGCCTTGCCGGCATAGCGCGCGCTGCCCTCGAGCTCGTCCTCGATGCGGATGAGCTGGTTGATAGTAGGCATGGTTTCCTCCAAAGTTTCACTGCCTGCCCAGGACGGACAGGCAGCAGTTTCAGATGGAACAGATGAGACCATAGCACCTTTAGGAATGGATGGGCAGATCCTTCCTGGACTGGATGATGTAGAACTGCCGGAAGATGCACAGGCAGCGCCTCAGTATTTAAGAGAAGGTGTACGCCATGAGATCGTAAAGAAGTTACAGCAGCGATTAATGGACTTGGGCTTTATGGATAACGATGAACCTACTGACTATTTTGGTCAGGTCACTCTTACAGCAGTGAAACATTTCCAGAGACAGAATGAACTGCCTCAGGATGGTATTGTAGGTGATACCACCTGGAATGAACTGATGGCAGATGATGCCAAACATTACGCAGTATCAAAGGGAACCCAGGGGGATGATATCCAGAAGATCCAGCAGCGATTATACGAACTGGGCTATCTGGCTTCTGCAGACCAGGTAACAGGCAACTTTGACGATGCCACAGAAACCGCTGTTTTAAAACTCCAGGGCGTCAATGGTCTTGCAGAAGACGGCAAGGTAGGCCAGCAGACCTATAACCTGATGTACAGCGATGACATTAAGGCAAATATGCTTGCATATGGCGAAAAGAGCGATGTGGTATTAGCATGCCAGCAGCGTTTAAAGGATCTGGGCTATCTGACTACTACACCGGACGGTACCTACGGTCAGGACACTGTGATCGCAGTTAAGCAGTTCCAGGCAAGAAATGACCAGGTAGTAGACGGCTACTTAGGACCATCCACCCGTATTGTATTAAACAGTTCTGACGCAAAGCCAAACGGCCTGATGATCGGCGAACAGGGCGATTCTGTTACCAGAGTACAGCAGCTGTTAAGCAAGTACGGCTATCTGCCGTCTTCCAATGTAACCGGCTACTATGGTGAAGCAACAGAAGACGCGGTAAAGAACTTCCAGTCACGAAACGGCCTGTCTGCAGACGGTAAAGTAGGCGTACAGACCATGGCAAAGCTGACCAGTGATAATGTTAAGAAGCCGGCGCCTACTACAGCAGCGTCAACTAAGAGTAATAAATCAAATAGCAGCAGCAATAAGAATAATAGCTCAAGTAAGGGCAACAGCGGTGGAAATACCAGCTCACCGGCTCCGAGACCAGCTTCCGGTGCAGGTGTTTCAGCTCTGATATCCGTAGCATCTTCCAAACTGGGAAGTCCATATGTATGGGGTGCAAAGGGACCAAGCTCCTTTGACTGTTCCGGTTTTGTATATTGGTGCTTAAAGCAGGTAGGCGTAAGCCAGAGTTATATGACTTCTTCCGGCTGGAGAAGCGCAGGACGTTATACAAAGGTAAGCAATTTCAATGATATCCAGGCAGGAGATATCGTAGTAGTAAGAGGCCATGTAGGTATCGCTGCAGGCGGCGGAACAGTCATCGATGCTTCTTCCAGTAACGGTAAAGTTGTCCACAGAGGTTTAAGTTCCTGGTGGAGAAGCAACTTTGTCTGCGCTTGGCGTATCTTCTAAATTAAGTTGCCCCGCGCCTGCCGGCGCGGACGCAGGTGGTACAAATTGTAGCAAATTTGCGCCCGGCCGGGCGCAGAAGGATATATCAATAAAAGGAGGGACATTTATGCAGACGATTCTGGTATGTGATGACGATAAACAGATTGTGGAAGCCATTGACATTTATCTTACAGGAGAAGGCTTTAAAGTTATAAAAACATATGACGGTTATGAGGCTCTGGAATATCTGGAGACCCAGTCCGCAGATCTTTTGATCTTAGATGTAATGATGCCGGGACTGGATGGCATCCGCACTACTTTAAAGGTACGTGAGACCAGCAGTATCCCGATCATCATTCTTTCCGCAAAGTCAGAAGATGCAGATAAGATCTTAGGACTTAATATTGGTGCAGATGATTACATTACAAAGCCATTTAACCCGCTGGAACTGGTTGCAAGAGTTAAATCCCAGCTGCGCCGTTATACACAGCTTGGAAACATGAACCAGCAGGCGGAAGGACAGGTCTACAAGTGTGGCGGTCTTCAGATCAATGATGATAACAAAGAAGTTACAGTTGATGGAGATCCGATTAAGCTGACTCCTATTGAATACAATATCCTCCTGCTTCTGGTAAAGAACGCAGGAAAGGTATTTTCCATTGATGAGATCTACGAAAAGATCTGGAATGAGGAAGCCATTGGCGCGGATAACACAGTAGCTGTCCATATCCGCCACATCCGTGAAAAGATCGAGATCAACCCAAGAGAGCCAAAATATCTGAAGGTAGTATGGGGCGTAGGCTATAAGATCGAGAAACAGTAGGTGGCCTATGGAAAAAAGAGCGTTTGGTCTGAGAAAATGGAAGGTGCTTCTGTCAGTGTTTCATGTGATATTTCTTGTTATCACACTGGCAGGGATCAGCGCCATGTACTTAAACGGCGGATATGGAAAAGGGATCCGCTGGATCTATGATGAGACTTATGAAGACTCAGATGCCTTCTGTTCCCAGCTTGGCATAGATATCAGTAATATTTTTACCTATATCGGATATAAGGATATGTTTGAGACCAATGGTGTCCTGGATATGCACAAACCCATTGTGCGTATTATAGACGGTCCCGGTGTAGATGAGGATATGACACTGGATCAGATCGTCCGTTATGCCAAGATCCGGGGATATTATCTGGGAGAAGATTTTACAGTACAGGGATCTCCTATGGCCATGGATGATGATGACATGGAGATAACGGTAGAGTATAAATCCGCAAAAACGGACCTGGCAGATATTGATGGCCTGGAGACCAGGATGACCAAAGAGGAAATGGCACTGGACATCCTGGACCGGTTGGGAAAATATTATACCATTTATTATAATTTCATCAGCAATAACACAAATGTCCGTTTCCGTATCCTCTATAAAAGCAATGATGGAAGAGAAGTGGTTTATACCAATGTTCCTTCTATGTCTTTAGATGAGCTGCGGGGATTTGGAAAATATCTGTTCATTCCCGGAAATACCATTCGTATGGAAAGCAATCTTGCAACGATCCCGGACAATGCGGCTTCTCTTCTGGAAACATGGAATCCCTTTGACAATGACCAGAATTATATGGTGGTCTCTGTGGATACTACCTATCCTTATTCTGATAATTATGCAGAGGAAGCCGGGGAATATAAAAGTGCCAGATCCACGTTTATCATGGGAATGGGCGGTGTGATCGTAGGAATTGCAGGATTTTTTGCTACACTGGTAACATTGGTCCTTTTATCCGGCCATGAAGATGGAGCAGATGGCAAGATCCGTCTTTTCCCCATCGACAGGATCTATACAGAAACCTGTGTCCTTTTGTGGGCGGTGGTGACAGCTGTGATCTTGTACTTCTGTAAAAGACTGGGGATGATGGTGATCGGCTTATTTGCCTCCGAAGAACACCTGGCATACTGGAGTAAACTGCTGAAATATGTGATC
>CAJMMX010000002.1 GCA_905214615.1 uncultured bacterium
AATCCCGATTTTCCAGCAATACAAGCAGGAAATTATTTATCATCTGTATTGTTTTCCTTTTTCTTATGAGTCGAACCCAAGCAAAGAAATGAAGAACCAAGACATAACCATACTATAGCCATAGAACTTTCATTTCCACTCGTAAAGCCAATAGCTGACGCTATGAAAAACAGAACTGATGCAATGTTAAATAATCAAGCGAGCCTACAAACTCGAGCAGGAAATGGCCGTGGTCAGGCGCGACGTTGACGCGCTTTTGCGATGAGCTGGAACGGAAGCTGGCGATCGCGACCTGTATCCCTGCGTTGCTGGCGGCGGTGCTCTCACGCCAAGCGCTTGCACATTCGGATTGCTACGCAACAAATGAAACTTGTTGATGCGGGGCACGGTTCATTCAGAGTCTGCTCCCTCGCTTCACCCTCAAGAAGCTCGTCGAAGCCTATCCCACCGTGACGGATTTCCTGGTAAAGGCACTGACCATCAACAGGACAAAGAACACCAGGTAACTGACACTCAGCGGGTACGCAATGATCAGGAAGACGACCCAGCCGACATTGGTTTTACCGTCGGCACGGCGTTGCTCGCGATTGCGGCAAAGCCAAATCGTCACTCCAACCTCAACATCTTTGAACCCTACAATGCGATAGCCTTCTGGACAGGAACGATCTTATCCAGTTCCGGTTCGATGCGCCTCTTCTCCGCCTCGAGATCAAACGCCATCTGGGCGCGCAGCCAATAACCATCCGTCAGGCCAAAGTAGCGGCAAAGGCGAAGGTCGGTGTCGGCCGTCACACGACGCCTCCCCAAGATAATCTGCCCAATGCGTTGAGCCGGAATCCCAGTCTCCTTAGCAAGGCGATATTGAGAAATACCCATAGGGACAAGAAATTCCTCTTTGAGAAGCTCACCAGGAGTCACTGGCGGCAGCAAATCGGACGCAGTCTCATCACTTGTGATAATCGACGTTTTCGACATTCCAAGCCATCCCCTGTCTCCACTCAAAACAGACCCGATGGCGCTCATTACGATGCAATCGTAGTATCGCCTTACGTTAATAACGTCAAACGTTTCTATAGACTTACATCTCTATTATACCGTACATATGTTCGCTTTTTTTCGAGAACATGCGCCCGCGTCGATTAACCAAGCAAAAGCAATCGTTTGTAGACATCGAGGCCCTTGAGTAGGATTTCCTCGTCAAAGAGCATGGTATCAGTATGCAGAGCGCTCGCGGCATAGGCGGGACAGCCATCCGAATCGCTCGGGTTTTCTTGACCCTCCGGCACGCCCGTGCCCAGCAAGAAGAACACGCCCGGCAGATGACGCTGAAAGAACGCAAAGTCCTCGGCGATCAGCAGCGGCTCATCCACAAGTTGCAGCTCGGACAAGGCGGGCGCAATGCAGGCAAACAGCTCGGGGTCGTTATCGACTGGCGGATAGCCCTCGGCAAAGTCGAGATCGTACGTACAGCCTGTTGCGGCGCAGGCCTCGTCCAACACGCGGCGCACGCCCTCGCGTGCACGGTCGAACATGCCGTCCGTAAACACGCGTAGGCTGCCAGCCACATGGGCCTCCCCTGCCACCGCATTGCAGACGGTGCCGGCCTGCAGCAGGCCGAACTTGCCAATGCAGGGCTCGTCGGCACCCAGCTCGTCCATGAGCTCGCGCTCGGAAACCAAGAACTTGGCAGCCGCCAATGCCGCATCGTGCGATTCGCCAACGGGAACGCCGTAGGTCTTGGCAATATGGATACTCGTCCCGTGAATGTGCACATGTGTCTCGCTCGAACGTGCTAGCAGCGGACCGGGGCAGCTCGCCAACGTACCGGCAGGCAAATCGGGCCACACATGGAAGCCGAAGATGCGGTCGGCACCATAGCGCTCGAACACGCCGCTCTCGCACACTGTCTTGGCGCCACCGGTCGTCTCCTCGGCAGGCTGGAACACAAAGAGCACGTTGCGTTTAATGGCGCCCGGCTGCTCACGAATCGTGCGATCAACGAAGGTTGCCGCCGCAAGTGCCATGGCCATGTGTCCATCGTGTCCGCATGCGTGCATTTTGCCGGGATGGGTCGAAGCGAAATCCGCACCCGTCGCCTCCGCGATGGGCAGCGCATCCATGTCGGCGCGAATCGCCGTAGCACGTGCAGCGCCCGTACCGGCATCGAAGAAAGCGCAGACGCAGCTGGGACACGGATGGGTCACCTCGCAGGCGAGCGGCGCCAACACGCCCTCGATATAGGCGATAGTCTGCGGAAGATCGAAGTCGAGCTCCGGGATCCTGTGCAAGTCGCGCCGATAGCGGCGGAGTTCTTGGAGCTCGGTCATAAAGGTTCCTTTCATAGGTGCGCGCCAGTTGCCATCTTATTGTGCCGCAAGATTGCTGCACCCTTATTTCCAGCATATCCCTGCATTTTTTAAACGTTATATACGAATACTCTTGTTTGGTAAAGTGCAACGTGGTAGGGTCTTTACCACTTGATAGAGGCGCGGGCACGAAGAGCCGCGGGCGAGTCGGCAGACTTTGACCCCGCGGGGAGGCGAAACCCGCCGAACTGGGTTTTTCGGGCACGAACAACCTGGTGGGCCTGCGGGAAACACTCGCAGGACTGTCTGCAGCAATGCGGGAGCGCTATCCGGACATTGGGTCCACGCTATACGGATTCGATGCGCCGAGGGCGCCGTCTGGATAGCGAGGTTTACGGGACATGGCATTGACCCCCAACGAGGCATATGCGGCTAAGCAGCCGTTTGTGGACAAGGAGACGCTCGAGCATATCGTCGAGCAGTTTCCCACGCCGTTTCATCTATACGACGAGGCGGGCATCCGCCGCAACATGCAAGAGGTGCGCGACGCCTTTGCGTGGAACCCAGGCTTTAAGGAATACTTTGCCGTCAAGGCCAATCCCAACCCGGCGCTCATCTCCATTCTCAACGAATACGGCTGCGGCTGCGATTGCTCGAGCTATACCGAGCTCATGATTGCCCGCTCGCTGGGTATCACCGGCCACGACATCATGTTCTCGTCCAACGACACGCCGGCGGCGGATTTTGCCCTTGCAGATAAACTGGGCGCCATCGTCAACTTTGACGACATAAGCCATATCGAGTTCTTTGAGCGCGTCTCGGGCCCCATCCCCAAGACGGTAAGCTGCCGCTTTAATCCGGGCGGCCTGTTCCAGCTCTCCAACGGCATCATGGATAACCCCGGCGACTCCAAGTACGGCATGACCACCGAGCAGCTCTTCGAGGCCTTCCGCATGCTCAAGGCCAAGGGCGCCGAGAATTTTGGCATCCATGCCTTCCTTGCCAGCAACACCGTCACGAACGACTACTATCCCAAGCTTGCGCGCATCCTCTTTGAGCTTGCCGTGCGCCTGGAGCGCGAGACAGGCGCACATGTCGCCTTTATCAATCTGTCCGGCGGTGTGGGTATCCCCTACCTGCCCGAGCAGCAGGCTAACGACATCCACGCCATCGGCGAGGGCGTGCACGTAGCCTACGACGAGATTCTGGTCCCCGCCGGCATGAGCGATGTGGCGATCTACACCGAGATGGGCCGCTTTATGATGGGTCCCTACGGCTGCCTGGTCACTAAGGCCATCCACGAAAAGCAGATTTACAAGGATTATATCGGCGTGGACGCAAGCGCCGTCGACCTCATTCGTCCCGCTATGTATGGTGCCTACCACCACATTACGGTGATGGGACAGCCGGGTGGCCCTGACAAGACCGCAGCACCGGTCACGAACACGTATGACATCACGGGCAACTTGTGCGAGAACAACGATAAGTTCGCCATCGACCGCGAGCTGCCGCAGATCGACATGGGCGATGTGCTCGTGATTCACGATACCGGCGCGCACGGTTACTCCATGGGCTACAACTACAACGGCCGTCTGCGCTCCGCCGAGGTCCTGCTGCGCCCCGACGGCTCGGCAGATCTCATTCGTCGCGCCGAGCGCCCGGGCGATTATTTTGCCACGCTCGACGTGCTGCCGTGCGGCCGCGAGCTGCTGGCAAAGTCACGCGCCGAAAGCGCCCGTCGTCGCGCCCAGGACGAACGCTTGGCCGTCGCCGCCCAATGGAACAAACGCATCCAGATCGCAGAAGCGAAGGAGAAGAATATGGATGTCCGCAACCTCGAGGGCTCGATCGTCGCCCTGGTTACGCCGTTTAAAAAGGACGGCAGCGTCGACTTCGACGCGCTCGAGCGCCTGGTCGATTTCCACCTGCAGAATGGCACCGACGCCATTCTCACCCTGGGCACCACCGGCGAAAGCGCCACGATGACCGATGACGAGGACAACTCCGTTGTCGCCGCCGTGGTCAAGCAAGTTGCAGGCCGCGTCCCCGTCATTGCCGGCTCGGGCTCTAACTCCACGCAGACGATGCTCACCAAGTCGCTCACCTACCAGGGCTTGGGAGCCGACGGCCTACTGCTCATCACCCCCTACTACAACAAGTCCAATGAAGAGGGTATCTATCGGCACTTTAAGACCGTCGCCGACGCCGTGGACATCCCCTGCATCCTGTACAACATCCCCGGCCGCTGCGGCTGCAGCATCAGCGAGCGCAATGTAGAGCGCTTGGCCGCACACCCCAACATCATGGGTATTAAGGAAGCCTCGGGCAACGTCGCCTACGCGGCCAAGATTGCCCACCTGCTGTCCGACGACTTCCGCATGTACTCGGGCGAGGACGCGCTCACCGTGCCGCTCATGAGCCTGGGCGCCTCGGGCACCATCAGCGTGTGGGCCGATGTTCAGCCGCAGCTCGTGCACGACATGTGCCGCGCCTATCTGGACGGCGACGTGGAGCGCGCCCGCGATATCCAAATTGCCGGCCAGCCGCTCATCAATGCCCTCTTTAGCGAGGTCAACCCCATCCCCGTCAAGGAGGCACTCGCCCAGATGGGCATGATCGAAGCCAACTACCGCATGCCGCTGTGCCCCATGGCCGATAACACGCGCGCCGCACTTACCGATGCTCTGAAGGGAGCTGGTCTGCTTGATTAAGACCGTCATTATGGGAACGGGCCGCATGGGCTCGCTCATCCACACTACCGCCGAGGGCATTGTCAACGCCGCTGGAGAGCCCGTTTTTGATATCGTGGCCCAGATCGGTTTTGACCTGTCCGAGCTCGAGAGCACCCCGGCAGCCGACGTCATCATCGACTTCTCGAACGTCGTGACCTTCGATGCCGTCGTCGCCTATGTCGAGCGCACGGGCGCGGCGTTAGTCTCGGGCACCACAGGCTACACCCCCGAGCAGATGGACCGCCTGCGTGAGCTGGGCCAGAACGCCCGCGTTATGCACTCGGGCAATTACTCCATCGGCATCGCAGCCCTGCGTCATCTGGTAGCACAGGCCACGCGCGAGCTGCCCGGCTTTGACTGCGAAATCGTCGAGACGCACCATAACCAAAAAGTCGATGCCCCCAGCGGCACCGCAAAGCTGCTGCTCGACGCCGTCGTCGAAGCCGAGCCCGAGGCAGGCTACCACCCCGTCTATGGCCGCGAGGGCATGTGCGGAGCGCGCGACCCCAAGGAAATCGGCATGCACTCGCTGCGCGGCGGCACCGTAGCCGGTGTGCACGAGGTGGGTTTCTTTGGCCAGGACGAGGAAGTCACGCTCACCCACCGCGCCACGAGCCGTCAGATCTTTGTCAACGGCGCCCTGGCAGCCGCGCAGAAGCTCGTCGCCCGTGAACCCGGCTTCTATACGTTCGACCAGGTCATGTTTGCCTAACCAGGTATCAACCGAATCCGCCCAAAGGAGAGATAGCAAATGAGCAACGCAGCCGAGATGGATGCACAGGAGATTATCGACTACATCGCCACCGCGCCCAAGAAAACGCCCGTCAAACTGTACGTGCGCGAAAAGCCGGGCATGAAGGTCCAGTGGGGCAATGCGCACGTCTACGGCGGTCGTCGTGGCAAGACCGTCTTTGGTGACTGGGATGAGCTCAAGGTCATCCTCGATGCCAATGCCGACTCCATCGACTACTACGACGTCGAGAATGACTGCCGCAACTCCGCCGTCCCCATGCTCGACCTTAAGGGCATCAATGCCCGCATCGAGCCGGGCGCAATCATCCGCGACCGCGTCGAGATCGGCGACCGCGCCGTCATCATGATGGGCACCATCATCAACATCGGCTCCGTTATCGGCGAGGGCTCTATGATTGATATGGGCGCCGTCCTGGGCGGCCGCGCAACCGTGGGCAAGAACTGCCATATCGGCGCCGGCACCGTACTGGCAGGCGTCGTTGAGCCTGCGAGCGCCACGCCCGTCATCATCGAAGATGATGTCATGATTGGCGCCAACGCCGTGGTCCTGGAGGGCGTGCGCGTGGGCAAGGGTGCTGTCGTTGCCGCCGGCGCCGTATGCGTCGAGGACGTCCCCGCCGGCGCCGTCGTGGCCGGTGTCCCCGCCCGCGTCATCAAGATGCGCGATGAGAAAACCGACAGCAAGACCGGCCTCGAAGAGGGACTACGTCAGCTTTAATAGTTACGCGGTTTTACCAAGAAGGCCGAAGCCCCAAAGGGCTTTGGCCTTTTCGTTACGGTCAATCTACTCGAGCCGCTATCGATTCTCGATGCTGCCGATATTCTTGAGCTCGATGGAGATGAGGCCGTTGGGTTCGTTGACGAACTCGATGTACTCGGAGTTCGAGCCCATCTCGGCCGGAAAGCTGATCTCGATGCCCGTATCGGTACGAATCTTGTGGTTGCGCACGGCCGCGCGTTCGACCTGCTTGCGCTCCACGGGCACACGCTCAGGCACCTTCTCCTCAGTCAGTGCCGCGCGCACGCTCTCCTTGATAACCGGTTCGTCCTCAAAGACCTCATCGACGATATCCCAGGGCGGCAGCTCCTCGTCATCCTCGACTTTCTCGGCGACGGCAGCCTTAACCTTGGCGAGCGCCACGGCCGTATTGGCACCGTGCTCCTCGGCGACTTCCTCGACCACACGCGTCACGGTGTCGATGACCTCCTTGCCTGATACGCCCGTGTCGCACTGCAGCAGGCCATCGGGGATAAGCATACGGTCCTCACCGGCAATCTTGCGCTTCTTGTCCACGTAACCGATCTCCATGGTGCTCGCACGCACGATGGCATAGCTCGGCACCTTTTGCGAGGGGTTCGGCAGAATGGCGTAGTGGCGCGCGATGTCGTTGCGCACCTCTCCCTCCTCGCGGCCCACTTCGTGCATAAAAGCCTGCTTGGAGCCCAGCAGCATCACGGCAAACCAGCGGGCATCCTCATCGTCGTCAAAATCGGCCACGAGCACGTCGGTGGACTCGGCTTTCTCGGCTTTGGTGAGCTCGGAGGAGATAAACTCCGCAATCTGCTGCGACAGGTCCACGAACTCGCGCTCGCCAAAGAAATAGCCCTTGAGCTCGCCGCCAAACGCAGAGTTCTCGGCAAACGTGGCGCGTTTATTGTCGGCCGAGGTACGTGCGCGGCGCAGATGCGTGGTCACGAAGTTGCGCACGGTACGACTCTCGATATCGAGCTCGCGCTGGCTCATAACGTTGACGGCAGAGTCAAAGTCCAGGATATGCAGAATCGCGTGATTGATTTTCATATACGGCATTCCGTTCTAGATCGATTTCGGCACGAACCAGTATAGCGGTCGAGCCCTCCCGAGCGCATCGAAGATTGGTGCATCGGGGACAGGTTGCTTTGCACCAATGGCTAGCGCAGAAGCTCGGACTGCCAAGCCTCGAGCTGTTCTGCCAGACTCTTACCGGCAGTGGACATGTCGATCTGGGGTCGTTTGGGCAGCAGCGCGCATTTAAGGATTGCCACGATGGTCTGCGAGACAAAGCGTCGCGTATCCTTGTCGAAACCTTGCGCAGCCTGGAGCATCACGGGCAGGCTCTCGCGCAGATTCCCAGCGATATCCGCAAACCGCTCAGCACCCGTAGCCTCAAACACGGAGAACAATGCATCTACAAAACGCTCGCGCTCGGCAGGCCCCACTGCAAGCAGCATCTCGCGAATGGAGCCATCAACGTATCGAGCACCGGCGGACAGGCGCTCACAGTACACGAAGTCGCGACCATCAACCACCCAGCTAAAGGGATTGTGCTGCAGCAGGCTGAACTCGGTGCTCTCAACGATGGCATAGTCCTCCTGTGTCTCGAACATCATGCCAAAGATCGACGACCGAGGTAGCGTCTTATCGATGCGGCCGGAAAGATCGGCAAAGGCGTTGCCGTTCAGGAACTCCTCGACGAAGCCAGGACCATCATGGGAATACACCCGTTCGATTCGCTCACGGGCGACATCGGAGCACATCGCCGCACCGTACACCGCAAGGTTTCCACCCTTGGAATGACCTCCGCACAAAAGCGGCCCGTCAATCGCGTCCGCCGCCTCGTCTACATAACGCGCCGCGGATTCCTGGGCCGGCACAGGACACCGGAACGCCATGTTAAAGTCCTCTTTCCAGCCCACAATCGTACTGTCGGTCCCCCGGAAGGAAAGATAGCTAAACCCCGCCGGAAACCGGAACGCCATGGCTGCAAACTGCTCTGTCGCTACCACATCGCTCACGGCACGATAACCGCAAACGTGCACGCCACGGTAGCGAGGGCTTGCTGCCACGGCCTCCAACAAGGCCCTGCTCCCCTCCGGATCCCACAGGTCGCCAATCATGTCCCGGTAGCACTCGGCACGCAGCAGCTCGCGTACGTCTAGGCCCTGCCAGTTCGTCAGCTCCGCCATATCACCCGGCAAACGCAAATAGGACAGCCACGCAAAGACCAGGCTATCCACCGCACAGAACGGCTGCTCCTCAAACGAATCAAACGTCGTCTGGGCATAGGTCAAAAAATTAGAGGAATCCGACATGGCCCTCCCATCAACTATGGTGCATTGGGGTCAGGTTACTTTGCATCAAAAAGGCGCCCGGGCCGCGTGGACCCGGACGCCTTCATTGTAGCTTTTCGCTCTAGCGAGCTTGATTTAGCAGGAGAAGTCGATTTAGCAGGAGAAGTCGACGCTGTCGATGATGTCCTTGAGGGCCTTTGCAGAGGCGGTGAGCTCATGCTGCTCGTCATCGTTCAGCGGCACGGGGACGCGGCAGACAACGCCGTCGCGGCCAACGACGGTCGGCATGGAGATGGCAAGATCGGACAGGCCATACTCGCCCACCATGAGCGAGGAGACGGGCAGAACGGTCTGCTCGTCACGCATGACGGCGGTGCAGATGCGCTTGACGGCCATGGCGACGCCATAGTAGGTGGCGTGCTTCTTCTCGATGATGGTGTAGGCGGAGTTCTTGACGTCCTCGGCGATGCGCTTCTCGGCAGCCTCATGCTCCAGATGACCGTGAAGCTCGCAGAAGGTGTTCAGCGGAACGCCGGCAACCTGGGCGCTGGACCAAGCAACGAACTCGGAGTCGCCGTGCTCACCCATGACATAGGCCTGGACATCGCGCGGGTCGACCTCAACGTGGGCACCAAGCATCTGCTGCAGACGACCGGTGTCGAGCACGGTACCGGAGCCGATGACATGGCCCTCGGGCAGGCCGGACATCTTGATGGCGGCATAGGTCAGAACATCGACCGGGTTGGAGACGATGAGCAGAATGCCGTCGAAGCCGGACTTCTTAATCTCGGGGATAATGGACTTAAAGATGTTGACGTTCTTGTTGACCAGGTCCAAGCGGGTCTCACCGGGCTTCTGGGCAGCGCCAGCGGTGACGACGATCATGGCGGCGTCGGCGACATCGGAATAATCGCCGGCGTAGATCTTCATCGGCTCGGCAAACGTCATGCCGTGCGCGATATCCAGAGCCTCACCCTCGGCGCGGTTCTTGTCCACGTCGATGAGGACCATCTCGGAGAACAGACCGCTCTGCATCAGCGCGAACGCCGAAGACGAACCGACGAAACCGCAGCCGACAATAGCGACCTTCTTCTCGTTAACCATTAGAAACTCCCATCTCTCTCCACAAGCAAGCCGCCCGGGAACGACCCGAGCGGCTTGCCGTAATCCCAATACATCCAATCGGGACTTTGATTATGCTCCTATTCGCAGCCAAAAATCGACCGTTTACCGAAATTGTTTGCAGGATTCGTAAAATAACTGCACGAAATCGGTTTCGAGCTATTGACGAGGCGAAATAGCTTTCTAATACAGGCCCGCCTCGCGAATGGCCTCGACAGCCAAAGCAATCTGATCGGGCGGCAGGACCAGCGCCATGCGCACGTGTCCCTCGCCCGAAGGACCAAAGCTCGCGCCCGGCGTCACCACAACGCCGGCCTTCTCCATAAGCTCCTCGCAAAACGCCATGGAATCGGTGCGACCACCGGGAAGCTTGGCCCACACAAACATAGAGCCATGCGCGTTGGGACGCTCCCAGCCCAAGTTCTCAAGACCGTCGCACAGGGCATCACGGCGCTCCTGGTACTTCAGACGCTGCGCCTCGACCTCATCGCGCGGACCGCTCAAGCAGGCGATAGCAGCCTTCTGGATCGGGAAGAACATACCAAAGTCGATCTGGCCGCGCAGCTTGGCAAAGGCAGAGACCACGTCCTCGCGGCCGACCAAAAAGCCGATACGCGCACCGGTAACGTTAAACGACTTGGAAAGCGAGAAGAACTCCACGCCCACCTCAAGCGCACCAGGATACTGCAAGAAGCTTCCGCCCGGCTCGCCGTCGAACACGATGTCGGAGTACGCGTTGTCATGGACGATGAGCAGGTCGTGCTCGCGGGCGAAAGCGATGATCTCCTCGTAGACCTCGGGCGTGCCCACCGAGCCAACCGGGTTCGCGGGCAACGACACGATCATATACTTGGCACGATCGGCCACCTCGGGATCGATGCCCGCCACATAGGGCAGGTAATTATGCTCGGCGACCAACGGATAGTACTCGAGCTTGGCATCGGCAATCTTGGCGCCCGCCTCAAAGACCGGGTAGCACGGATCGGGAACCAAAATGGTGTCACCCGGATCGAGCAGGGCCAGGCCCAAATGGCCCACGCCCTCCTGCGTGCCGTTGCACGACTGCACCATAGACGGCGTAATGCCCGAAACGCCAAAGCGGCGCTCATAGTAATCGCACACGGCTTGCTTGAGTTCGGGCAGGTCGCGCAGGGCATACTTCCACATCTCGGGGTCCTGGGCCGCTTGCGTGAGCGCCTCGACCACGTGGTCGTACGGCTTAAAGTCGGGCGTGCCCACGCTCATGTTGTAAATGGTCTTGCCCTGAGCCTTCAGCGCAAGCAGTTTGTTGTTGAGCGAGGCGAAGACCTCCGCGCCAAAGCGGTCGAGACGCTGCGATGCCTGCATGGTGCCACCTTCCGATATAAAAAAGCGGCGCTCCGACAAGAGCGCCGCGCGATACGGGCCATCAGATTGCAAAAGTGTAACGCTTGCAACCCCCGTATTGGTTCAATTTAGCCAACCTTAGTCAACTGGATTGAGCGCGTCGATCTGCGCAAGCCACAGACGCGAGCTGGCGTCACTCGGCATACGCCAATCGCCGCGCGGGCTGAGCGTCACCGAACCAACCTTGGGGCCATCGGGCAGGCAGCTGCGCTTAAACTGCTGGGCAAAGAAGCGACGATAGAACGTACGCAGCCACGCGTGGACGGTCTTGGCGTCGTAGACACCCTCGAAACTCTTGAGCGCCATGCGGTAGATCTTGCCCGGCTCAAAGCCAAAACGCAGCAAGTAGTAGAGGAAGTAGTCGTGCAACTCGTACGGGCCCACCAAATCCTCAGTCTTCTGCGCAATCTCGCCGTCGCCCGTGGGCGGCAGAAGCTCGGGGGACACCGGCGTGTCGAGGATATCGAGCAAAACCTCGGCAATACGCCCGCCAAAGACATCAGCCGCATAACGCACCAAGTGACGCACGAGTGTCTTGGGCACGCTCGCGTTGACGGCGTACATGCTCATGTGGTCGCCGTTATAGGTAGCCCAGCCGAGTGCCAACTCCGACAGGTCACCCGTGCCGATGACAAAACCGCCAGCCTGGTTGGCCAGATCCATCAGAATCTGCGTACGCTCGCGGGCCTGGCTGTTCTCGTAGGTCACGTCCTGCACGGTCGGATCGTGCTCAATGTCCTTGAAGTGCTGCTCCACAGCCGCGTGGATCGAAACCTCGCGGAAGCTCACGCCCAGGTCGCGCGCGAGCGACTCGGCGTTGGACTTAGTGCGATGCGTCGTGCCAAAGCCGGGCATGGACACGGCAGTGATGCCCGTGCGCGGCAGCCCCAGCGCATCGAAGGCACGCACGGTCACGAGTAGCGCCAGTGTGGAATCGAGGCCGCCGGAAAGGCCGATGACGGCAGCCTTGGTACCCGTATGGGCAAGGCGGGTCTTGAGGCCCGCAGTCTGCAGATTGAGAATAGTCTCGCAACGCTCGGCCAGATCACCGTGGTCGGCCGGCACAAAAGGCGCGCGAGGGAAAACGCGGTCGATATCGCAGGCATCGCGCAGGACAGGCTCTTTGGCCAGCACGCCCTCAAAAGAAAACTCAACGGTCGTGGCCTCCGGCGCATCGTCCGCGCGCGCCCACGTCGTCGAGCGACGGCGCTCGGCAACCAGGCGGTCAAGATCGACATCGGCGATGGCCATATCGCAGGTAAGCAGTTTGGTCGCGGCGAGCTTGGAGCCGTTTTCGTAGACGAGGTTCTCGCCCGCAAAGACCATATCGGTCGTGGACTCACCCTCGCTCGCGTCCGCGTAGGCATAGGCGCAGTACAGGCGTGCACTTTGGTTAGAGATAAGGCTGCGGCGGTAATCCGCTTTGCCGATGATCTCGTCCGAGGCCGACGGGTTGAGAATCACCGTCGCACCGGCAAGCGCCATCTCGGTCGAAGGAGGCGCCGGCACCCACAGGTCCTCGCAGACCTCAACGCCCAGCACCAGGTCCTCGGCGCCCTCATCACAGCAACGGTAGACAAGCCCCGAGCCCAACGGGACCGGACCCTGACCGGCAAATTCAAGCCAAACGGGATCGGTAGGTGCCGGAGCAAACCAACGGCGCTCATAGAACTCGCCATAGTTGGGCAAATACTTCTTGGCCGTGAGGCCCAAAAGCTCGCCCGCGCAGCACACAGCGACGCAGTTGTAGATATTCTCGGCAACCGCAACGGGAAGACCAATGGTAAAGACAATCGGCAGCTCACGAGTCTCGTCGAGGATATGCACCAGAGCAGCCTCGCAGGCATGCAGCAGTGTGCGGTTATGGAACAGATCGGCCGCGGTATAGCCGGTCAGGTTAAGCTCGGGCAGCACCAGCGCGCGAACGCCACGCTCGGCAGCCTCACGCACGGCAGCCAACGCCACCTCGGCATTGCCCTCGACATCGGCCACGCGAATCCGCGGCGACGCCGCCGCCACACGCAAAAAGCCGTCGTTCTTATTAGCCGAAACGCAGCATTGCCTTGTTGATCTGGACACTGGAGGCCCCTTCTACCCTGAGATTCAGTCTAACGGACGTTCACATATCTCTAACTAGCCAAAGCAACCTCCCAGTTTACTGAGACGCCAACCTGTGCTAAGAGCATGTATTCCAAAAATATCTTTAATTAAAAAAGGAGAAATCGATAATCGACTTCTCCTTTAAGCGAGGCAAGTAAATTCCGAAACTAATGGCAGAATTTATCCATGTAGTCCTCAAAGTCGAACACTTCTACCACGACGCCCTCTTCCTGAGACTCTTTCAGTTGCTCCAAGAGATCTTTGTTAATAACGTCCATGCAGAAACCTCCTCTATCTAATCAATTGTAGTATATCTGCTTTCATGCAATTATCAACCAACTTGTTTAATTGCTCCTCGTTTGCCGATAGTCCCTCTTTTTTCAAAATGTCGCGCAGCTCGTTCTTAGTAATCGGCTTTTCAAACAACGAAAGCAAAGCGAACGAATAATCATTAACCGCACACATTCTATGGGTGGCACAACTCAGCAGTACTCTTAACCCCTCTTTTGAGCGTCCGACTTCTTTAACAAACGAACTTTTAACCAATTGAAAACCATTATCGTGCATTACATAATCGGCATCGATATTTGTATTCAGCAATCCATAATGCAACAGTTCTTCTATCGCCCTTGTCAGCTCGAGGTCGCCCTGATCAAGAATAAGAGAAATGCTACAATCGGCCTCCAATAAACGGGCCAACTTAAGGTATACCAACTGGGAAACAGCATAGACATGATGGTATTCAGAATTATAGAAGTAGGCAAATGGCTCAACGAGCACGACAGAGGTCTTGGAATCCAGCCAGATTCGATCAGCTGGATTTAGACTAGTTAGCCGTCGCTTTACTTTGGTCAAATGTCCCTTATACCTGACAGCGTGAATAGAATCTAGGATCCAGGTCACCTCTGAAATATGAAGCCGCTGGGGCAAGTCAATTGTGTCACTACCGTTTATGACCTCTTGCATATAAAAATCAATATGATGCTCATCAGATAAGGATTTTGCTTCATTTAAAGTTAAACCAGTGCCTGAAACATAATCCACTTCGAGGCGCAAATCCTCATATTGGGACTTCGGCATTACAGAGACACCATACTTATCGGGATGATTCCAAACATCCGACCCCATAACGAGACCAAAATTCGTAAATCCTCTCGTGGAATATGGAACACCACATACCTGTTTTGAATAATTCAAAACATTCTCTGTATAAGCTAAGGTGTTCAGAGCCTCTTCTTTAGTTTCGGTCGGAAAGCCAATCATAAAAAATAGATGAACAGGAATACCCGCATTGAGACAATCATGGATATTGCGATCAATCCAATCAACTCTCGTGTTCTTCTTCATTAGATCAAGAACTCTTTGGTTGTATGACTCGAGGCCAAACTGAATCTGCCTACATCCACTTTGGTATATCTTGTTAAAAACGTCTGTACTTAGGGTTGGAGAGAACCTCGTTTCTCCATGCCAGAAAAACGTTTTTCCCGATGCGTTTATTTCATCCGCGAGTTGCTCCATTCTTTTGCCTTCGAATGTTTCATCCACAAAAGAGAAAACTCTCGTGCCGTATTTTTCATTTAACCGACACATTATTTCAAATACTCTCGATATAGGCATCTTTCGGTAACAACCACCGGTAGCACCGGGAATGGTGCAGAAGGCGCAATGATTAAAACACTGCCTAGAGGAATAAACCGGCAATATTAGCTCAGGCATGAAGTATTTAGAAAGGGCGAAGCCATCGAAATCGGGAACTGTATCGTTGATAAATGTTTGCTCAATCCGATGGTTTTTATATATCTTTCCACCTTTAGCATGGCAAAGGTTTGGAACACAGTCGAGATTGTCATCACCAGAGTCAAGAGCCTCAAGAAGACGTGCAAGCGGCTCTTCGCCGTCATACATCATTATCGAATCAATGTATTCAAAAAAGGGATGCCATTCTTTCATGCAGTCATCTGCTAAACGAGTAATGTAATTGCCGCCCAATGAGACGTGTTTAACAGATGGACATTCTTCTTTAATCAGTTTCGCTAACGTAACTGCAGAAATCAATTGGAAACAGCCGCTCACCGAAATCCCAATAAACTCGATTTTTTCCCTCTGAATACGCTTAAGAAAGGCAGTTTCATAGAAGGAAATAAACGGATTATGCAAGGTATCCGCAAGCGATTTCATTATTTCTGGTGTCGAATAATAATCATAGGGCAGATCTATGGAGTTGAACGTGTATTTAACTCCATATGAGACGTGATTTATGATATAGAGTGCATTTCTAAAAATGTTTTCAGCATATTGTCTTTCTTTTAGATTAAAGTATCTCTTCGATCTGAAAATATCTTTTGCCTCGTCAACATTAAGTGCCGACTTTTGTATCAACTCGATTGTTAATTGAACATTCGAACTAAACGAATCCTTTGATTCCCGATACCTTTTACAGCACTCTTCGACATGTCTAAAAGATAGGAGGTCATCGTAAAATTCCACGTTTAAGTCAACAATGTCAACTTTGTATTGTTCAACCTCTTGAAGATATGACTTCAAAACAGGCAAGGCAAGATACGGCCCCACTGGACTCCATCCTGGGGGAAATACTAAAAGCGTTTTAGGCATATCAACGTCACATCTTTCGCAAATAATTCAATTGAAACACAACTACCATCATAATTGAAAATACACCAAGTCCTGTAACGAGAATTGAGAACATCGCGATGCTCGTGAACAGGGAAACAAGAAGTGTTGAAATAACAACAGCAACCGATTGCAAAGACTCCCTAATTGAAAACAGGCTTATCGATTCAGATCCGTCTCTCGCCAAATCCTGCAGCGATGTTATGAGAAGCACATCTTGAATGGCGTTTCCGGCACCGACGATAAAAAGGAAAATAAACGATATCCCAGACGCATAGCGATAGCCAAACGCCAGATACGCACCGAGCGCAAGATACGTCACAAAACAATATGATTTAACGCAATCGGAACCACTGATTAAACGACCGTATATTGTATTTCCGAACAACAGTCCGATTGTAAGACTACTCTGAAGGAATCCATATTGTATCGATGACGAGTCAAATTGCAATTGCGCTATAGCTGGCAAAAGAGAATTCAGAGAGCCGAATGCCACGCCACTAGAAATATCGATTAATAGGAAACCAATTGCCAAGTGCTTCGCGCTAAGATCACTAAATGCAGTCCTGTTTTTTTCATTTTTGCTTATTCCCTCTTTATCATTAACCTCGATAACCGACGGAACATCTCGCAGCAACCAGAACGACGCGGCAAAAGAAAGCGCGTCTAATGCAAGAACAGCCTCCGCCCCAAATTGAGCGACAACAAAACCGCCGGCAACTGGCCCCAGGACCATCATCAAATTCTGCAGGAACCCAAACGAATTATTAATTACGTCGCGATTGATACTATTCGTATTGGCTCTTAACAACGAGTAAAAGCAGGGCATTTCTACCGTTCGGCAAAGCGATACCGCGCACGTAATAGCAAACATACTCCATTTACTATCAACAAAAATATAGCAAACGAATAATCCCGCGCGAATTAAGTCTGCCAATCTCATGGCCTGCAGTGTCCCGATACCCATCTTCTGAGGCAGCTGCGCGAGCGCAACTGAAAACAGAGAGGGGGCAAATCTGCAGCAGACCATCAAAGCAGTTGCAGAAACATCGTGAGTTACCTCGTAAATCAGCATTGGCAAAGCAATATTCGCACACCAATTGCCTATTTCGCTTATCCCTCTAGCAATATATAGGACCCGAACCGGACGGCTAGCTCTCAATACCGTGAACATCACGATTAACCTCGTATTTCAGGCCTCGTTCATCCCTTAATAGGAATCCATAATCAACCAAGTACCGCCTCAACACGGCATAATCAGGATAGAGCTGTGACAGCACACGATTAACCTGAAGCTCCGTATAACTTGTATTTAATTCAAAGAAAGAGACGGCCCATAGCAGCATGATTCTTTTATAGCTTTCCTTTTTTGGAATTGAAACCAGCTCGCCATTCTTGAGAAATCGTTTTTTAAAGTCTATTAGCTCATCCATTCACATCCTCCATTTCATACGCATCTAATACTAAAAATGCATACGCTTTAGGTCATCGCATTCAGCTTCTTTATTCGAACTAAACTCGAACTAATCTAAATTATTTGCTCAGACACTCTTCGAAAGCTCGTTTTTCACTCTGAGTAAAATGCCCTTCCCAGTCAGTCCACGAACAGGAAGGCAACTCACAACGAGCGGAGTCGAAGCCCTCTGCCGTCGGTCGCTCAAAATGCACGATAACCTTTTCGATATCGCCATCTGTAATCAGGTCAGAATGAATGACCTCGGTACCATCTTCGAATGTCATATACGGGTACATCACGTAAACCACCTCGCAATAGTAAATCCAGTTTAGCATCAAGCTATTGCACCAAAGACAGCAGGCCCCCTTGATGAGTTGATGGTATCTGTTAAATGTCACGTACGATTCACATCTGGTGGGTACCCTGATGGCTACACGAAACGAAGCAGATTTACATCGGGAGGACCCCGTATGACAACCAAGTACACCGACGCGCCGCGCACGCGTGTCATGACGCCGGCCGCACTCAACAACGGCGTTCACGAGAACCATTCCATCGGCCAGACCATGGCCATTGCGCCCAAGAAAAAACTCTTTGATGACATTTCCATTCCCCAAATCATCGCCGGTGCCGCGGCAGCCGCCACGAGTGTCGCGCTCGCTTCAAAGATTGGCATTGCCGGCTCGGTGATTGGTGCCGCTGTGAGCTCAGTCATCACTGTTGTGTCCTCGCAGGTCTATCGCCACTTTATCTCCGCCAGCGCCGAAGCAATCAAGGGCACGCATGCCGCTGTCGACTACCCTACCGGCGCCTACGAGCCCGTTGAGCCCAATGTCGAGGAGCACCTAGGTGGCGCCGCAACCACGCAGGAGATGCGCCAGGTTGCGGGACGCGCGACCACGGCGCGCGTCGCTCCCAACAGCCTGCGCGCCAAGGCGGCGGCTGAGCGCAGCCAGACGCAAAAGAAGGTCATCGTCTTCTCGATCGCTATCGCCATCGTCGCGGTCATCGCCTGCGCCGGCGCCATCCTTATCACCACTGCCGGTGAGGGTCTGGGCGAGCGTCCCGAGCCAATCCTGTCGTCGCGCACGAGCGAGAGCGATGCAAATGGCAACACCCAGTCGCAGGATCAGCAGGCACAGACGGACGATACGCAAGGCAGTTCTACCTCTGCCAATTCGTCCTCGAACACCCAAAACCAATCGCAGGGCGTCGATTCTTCCGTGAACAACAGCGGCACGCAATCCAGCACGACTGACTCAAGCCAAACGACTGACGGCTCTCAACCGAGCACGGGCGACCAGGCGAATGGCAATACACCGAGTACGGGATCTACCGACAACAGCAACACCAACAGCTCGAGCGGAACCGCGTCCGGCACGGCATCTGACAGTTCAAGCCAAGGCACGACATCGGGCAACTAGGCACTGCATCCCCAGATAGGCAACCTGTACAACGGGCGCGAATCGACAGCGGTTCGCGCCCGTTTGCCTTGGGCGCCGTCATGGCGAGCGCCATGCGATGGTAAGATGCTTTACATGTGTAAAGAGGAGATTTGCCATGAGCAAGACAATAGTTAGGCCCATGCTTTCGCTGGGCAACCACATCTATCTGTATCGCCTGCTGCGCGATGCGATTGGATGCGGCAAGCAAACGTTTATGACGCAGGTCGAAGAGGCTCTCGCCGTTGACGACATGACTGCTTATGACCTGGGCTTCGAATCCACGCGCGAGCTGCTCGAAGAGCTTGACGACTGCATTAAGCTGACCGTCTTTAAGGGCGGTCGCCTGTATGCCACCGTCATCGCCAACGAGGCCTGGGATGCCGCACTTGCCAAGGGCGAGGACAAGCCCAAGACCGCCAAGGGCGCTAAGCAGTCCTACAAAAAGAAAAAGCGCAGTGAGAAGGACCTCAAGGCTGTGCCCCCAAGCACGTTAAGCGTCCCGAACCAGAAGCCGCGGTTGAAGCTGTGCCGGAGCCCGAGCCCGAGACAGAGATCGAAGTCGCTATTGAGGTAGCAGTAGAAACCGAAATCGCCGCCACGACCGATCCTGAAGTCATATCCGAGCAGGAAGCCACTGCTGAGCTCAACGAAGCTCCCAAGTCGACAACCGAAGAAGCCGCTAACCAACCCGAGACGTCTGCGTTCCAAAACAGCAATGTCTTTGGCAACGAGGCCGAGGACGATCAGTCCGACGAACCCGCCGATCAAGACGCTACCGAGTCGGCGCCGGAGCCCGAGACACCGCAGCCCGCCATCTCGCTTACGGTCGTCTATGACCCCGAGAACGCAAACGCCGGCATCACCACCATGGCATCCACGCCGGTCGAAGCAAAGCTGCCTGTCGAGGCAGAGGACGCCCCGCAAGCCGATGCCAAAACCGAGACTGAAGACACATCCGTCTCCGTGGAACCGACAGATTCCGCAGTTAAGCCGGAACCGGTGCCTGAGTCTGCACCCGTCATCGAGTCCGCATCCGAACCTGTCTATGACCAGATTCCCGCACCGGCTCCGGTCCCCGCTGCAGCACCGGCCCCCGCACCCGCAGCGCCCGCCATCCCCGAGGACTTCCCCGTCGATTTCACAACCGAGGTCTTCTGCCCCGGCCCGCTTTTGCACCAGCTGTCGACCTATCTCCCCTACGGCGCCGACACGCTCGGCATCGTCGGCGAGTACTACTGGATCGCCCGCGAGCGCGGTACCATCGAGGCCGCGCGAAACCGCGCAAGCTTCCCCCTGCACTACACGCAGGCCGGCGAGCGCCGCGAGGTTGCCGTGCGCATCCGCCGCAACACCGCCGGCGGTCTCGGAGCCGCCTGGACCATCGATAAAGTCGAAGAACCCGAGCAGTAACGACAAACGGCTCAAATCCAAATCAGGATTTGAGCCGTTTTTGCTCATTCGTTTAAATTGCTCATTTGTCGATGCATCGTAACCAACAGCGAGCGAGCCGCAAGTGCCCCAGGTTGCCGTGAAAGAGGAGCGACGCGTACTTTGGTACGCGAGCGACGGTTTGAACGACAAGATGGGGTGCTTGCGGCTCGCGCAGCATCATCTCGTTACGCGGTTTGGTAAAACCGCGTAACAAACCTAGTCACGCGTCAGCTTGCGGTGAATACGATGCGGCTGGGCTGCGTCCTCGCCCAGGCGCTCGATGCGGTTGGCCTGATAGGCCTCGAAGTTGCCCTCGAACCAATACCAGTTGCCCGGATTCTCGTCGGTGCCCTCCCACGCCAGAATGTGCGTGGCGACGCGGTCCAGGAACATACGGTCGTGGCTAATAACCACCGAGCAGCCCGGGAACTCGAGCAGCGCCGCCTCGAGTGAGGACAGCGTCTCGACGTCGAGATCGTTCGTGGGCTCGTCGAGGAGCAGCAGGTTGCCGCCCTGCTTGAGCGTGAGCGCCAGGTTCAGACGGTTGCGCTCGCCACCGGAGAGTACGCCAGCGCGCTTCTGCTGGTCCTGGCCCTTAAAGCCAAAGCTCGCCACATAAGCACGGCTCGGAACCTCGGTCTCGCCGACCATCATGTGGTCCAGGCCGTCCGAGACGACCTCCCACAGGTTCTTATCGGGGTCGATGCCAGAACGGTTCTGATCGACATAGGAGATCTTGACGGTCTCGCCCACCTCGAGCTCGCCCGAAGTCAGCGGCTCCAGGCCCACGATGGTCTTGAACAGCGTGGTCTTACCGACACCGTTGGGGCCGATGACGCCCACGATGCCGTTGCGCGGCAGGGTGAACGAAAGGTCGTCGATGAGCACGCGACCGTCGAATTCCTTGTGCAGGTGATGGGCCTCGAGCACCTTGTTACCCAAACGCGGTCCAACGGGAATGCGGATATCGGTCCAGTCGAGCTTCTGGCTTGCGCGGGCCTCGGCCTCCATCTCCTCGTAGCGAGCCAGACGAGCCTTGTTCTTGGCCTGGCGAGCCTTGGGCGAGCTGCGTACCCACTCGAGCTCGGCCTCCATGCGCTTGGCGAGCTTGGCGTCGCGGTTGCCCTGCGCCTCGATACGGGCGGCCTTGGTCTCCAGATACGTGGAGTAGTTGCCCTTGTAGGGATAAAGGTGACCGCGGTCGACCTCGCAGATCCACTCGGCAACGTTATCCAGGAAGTAGCGATCGTGCGTGACGGCAAGCACCGCGCCCTGGTAGTTGTGAAGGAAGTGCTCGAGCCACAGGATCGACTCAGCGTCTAGGTGGTTTGTGGGCTCGTCAAGCAGCAGCAGGTCGGGAGCCTCGAGCAGCAGCTTGCACAGGGCCACGCGACGGCGCTCGCCGCCGGAAAGCACGTTGACCGGCATGTCGGAATCGGGCAGCTGCAGGGCGTCCATGGCCTGGCCGAGCTTGGAATCGATATCCCAGCCATCGGCGGCATCGATCTCGTCCTGAAGCTTGCCCATCTCGGCCATGAGGGCGTCCATGTCGCAGTCCGGGTCGCACATCTCCTCGCCGATCTTGTTGAAGCGATCGACCTTGGCGATCATGTCGCCAAACGCCATGCGCACGTTCTCGATGACGGTCTTGTCGTCGTCGAGCGGCGGCTCCTGCTGCAGGATACCCACGGTGTAGCCGGGGGTGAGCCTGGCATCGCCGTTGGAGACCTCCTCAATGCCGGCCATAATCTTGAGCAGGGTCGACTTGCCCATGCCGTTGGGGCCCACGACACCGATCTTGGCACCGGGGTAGAAGCTCAGGGTCACGTCGTCAAGGATTACCTTGTCGCCATGGGCCTTGCGAGCCTGATACATCTGGTAGATAAACTCTGCCATTTGCCTGTTTTATCCTTTCTACCTGCTGTTTCCCTATTCTTGATTCGCTTTAGTGGAAACGAAATGAGGAAACCAGCTCTGAAACTTAACGAAAAAGGGGCATGGTTGCCCACACCCCCTAATACTACCTGGGAAAAGTCCCCCTTAACACACTATGAACTGCGTACGCTAGTTTTCCGCAACCTTAACGAGCGGCTCGCTGCGATTTGCGCCACAGCAGATACGAATAGACGTAGGCAGCTCCAGCTGAACCAAACGCCAGAACCGCAATCACCGCGGCGACGACTTCACTCGAAAGCACGCTACCCGCCACGCCCATCACAATCAAACCAACACCCAGCACCATAAAGCAGGCGCCGCCAAAACGCTGCGTACGGCGCCAGTTCTCGGGATCGGCAAGCGCCCAAGGCGTCTTGATACCGAGCGTATAGTTCTGCTTCACACGCGGCAAGTAGTTGCCTACGCCGATGAACAGCAAACCGATAGCACCGGAAATCAGCACGTTGACCGAACCGACCGCCGGCACCACGCCCCAGACCGTAAGCTCACCCAACCAGCTTATGGCACACATTAACAAGGTGAAGGCGATTACGAAGCCCTGATAGAACTTGCCCGAGGTTCGATATGCCTCACCTTTGGGGTCAATGCGTGGCACCACGTAGAACATTGCAAGAAGTGCCAGAGGCAGCACGCCGAGCGCGGAGGCCATCCAGCTAGGGCCCCAACCGTCGACGGCGCCGTTCGCTCCCCAGTGCGTAGGAATCTGTGCAGGCAAGCTCGGCATCACCATAAGGTGCGCCGCGACATTAATAGCGCAGACCACAACAAGCATGGCCCATACACGCGGCGATACCCCCGTGGCGTGTATGCCCTTGTTTTCGTTATTCATCCTCATCACCTTCAGTGTCTGTAAAGCCCATAAACCAGCCAATCAAGTCCTGCATGACGGTGGTGTTTAAGCTGTAAACGATGTTTTGGCCATGGCGCTCGTCGGTCACCAGCCCGGCGTTTTTGAGCGTCGCCAAATGATGGCTCAATGACGGCTTGCTGATGTCAAAATGCTCGGCAAGCTCCCCGGCCGTACAATTGCCCTCGCGCAGCAACTCCAAAATGCGCCGTCGCGTTGGATCGGCAAGCGCCTTAAAACCCTCTCCCGGCATAAGACCTCCTCTCATCATCTCTCATGACGCGCACACTATACTCGATATTTAGATGTTTGTCTAACTGTCTAATCTTGTACTCAAAAAAATAGCCGCCCCCGCGTAATGCGAAGACGGCCACTTCTCACGCCATAAACGTGTTTCGGAGTTGGCTAACCCGCGGCAACGGGTGCCATCTGCTTCATCTTATGCGAATCCCGATCTCATTTCAACAAGCCCCTAGGGCTCAAATGGAATCGTGATAATCCCTATAATGGCGATAGCCCAAACACGATCCGCTTCCCCATCGGAGGACATCTATGACCGAAACCGCAGCCGCAGCTCCCGTCGAGACACGCGACACCAAACTCGAGATCATCATGGGCCGTGAGGCACTCGATAGACTCGCCAACGCCACGGTGCTGGTGCTCGGCTGCGGAGGCGTGGGCTCTAACTGCTGCGAGGCACTTGTCCGCGGCGGCATCGGTCATTTTGTGATTCTGGACAAGGATATCGTCGCGCCCAGCAACATCAATCGACAGGCCATCGCCTTTCACAGCACCGTCGGCAAGCGCAAGGTTGACGTGATGGAAGCCATGATCCACGACATCAATCCCGCCGCCAGCGTTATCAAGCGCACCGAATACCTGCTGAGCGACAACATCGACGAGTTCTTCGCGAGCGTTTCTGAGCAGACGGGTGGCAAGCTAGACTACGTCGTCGACGCCATCGACACCATCTCGGCCAAGCTCACCATTGCCAAATATGCTCAGGACCATGACATCCGTTTGGTTAGCTCCATGGGCGGGGCCAACAAACTCCATCCCGAGTGCCTCCGCTTTGCCGACATCTTCGATACGGTACGTGACCCCATGAGCCGCATTATGCGCAAAGAATGTAAGAAGCGCGGAATCAAGAGCCTACACGTACTGTTTAGCTGCGAGGAATCGGTTAAGACACAGCCCCGCGATCCTTTCAACATCCACGAGCGCACCGAGCTGGGAACTGCCAGTTTTATGCCGCCCATCATGGGCCAGATGATCGCCGGCGAGGTTATCCGTCAGATCAGTGGCCGCGGCACCGAGCGCGTGCGCGCCGATGGCCAGCGCCTAGACTAGCGGAGCGCGCCGAGATGGAGCCCCGGTTATTTGATGCACACTGCCATCTTGATCTAATGGCTCACCCGGACGCCGTTGCCGATGAGGCAACGGCGCTGGGCCTGATTCTATTTGACTGCGGCGTCGATCCGCACGACTTTGCACGCGCCAAGAAGCGCGCCTGCGGCCGTTCAAATATCTTTGCCGGCATCGGCCTCCATCCCTGGTGGCTCGCCGACGGACGATGTGGCAACGCTGAAATCAATCTGCTTTGCGAAGTTGCTGCCCAAGAGCGCTATATCGGCGAGGTCGGGCTCGACTTTTCCGCTCGTTTTGCCGGAAGCGAGCCGCTACAAGCACAGGCATTTGACCGGCTCTGCGATGCACTCGCGCAGCACCCTCTTGCCGGGCGCGTGATATCAATTCACGCTGTTCGTTCGGCAGGAACCGTACTGAACGTCCTCGAATCGCATGGACCACTCATCCCAAACTCCGACTCCCCCGTTATCATCTTCCACTGGTTTAGCGGTACTTCGGACGAACTCGCCCGCGCGCGTAATGCGGGCTGTTATTTTTCCGTCAACGAACGCATGCTCGCGTCCAAACGAGGACGCGAATACGCACGACAGATTCCACTCGACCGTCTACTGCTCGAGACCGATGCGCCGGCCGAGCCAAACACAGAAACAAGCGCGCAGTCGCTCATCAAATCGCTCGCAAGGACCTCGATGCGCATTGCCTCACTCAAAAACTGTGACGCAAAGCGCATCGAGTCGGTAGTTTTAGCAAATGCGCACTCTGTTTTTGACCTTCGCTAACCACTGTGGGCAAAAATGCCAAGGGACATGCGAATCGCACAACGCAGTCCCTATTTTGGAAGGCAGTACAATTCGGCAGCATTACACCAATTCGTGCATGAGATCACGGTTGCGTGCATACAATTCGTCAAAGATATGACGACGCGACGCATATAGCTCGTGGGCAGCCATATCGGGCACGATTGTTTGTGCAACGCCAAGGACTTGGGCGAGTTCATCCCATGATGCATAGGCGCCACCTGCGAGAGCTGCCATGATGGCATCACCGAAGCATGCGCCCACCGTAACCTTGGCAACCGAGACCTCGCGCCCGCATACGTCGGCGATAGCCTGCATCCAAACTGGATTCTTGGTTCCACCTCCGACAAGCATAATGCGCCCAATTGGCAGTCCATGCTCTCGCTCGATAATGTCGACATGGGATGCAACGGTATACGCGACGCCTTCCAAGGCGGCGCGAACCATATGGGCTCGCGTATGCCTTCCGGTCAGGCCAAAGAAGACGCCACGTGCCTCGGGATCGTTGAGCGGAGTACGCTCCCCCGCAAAGTACGGCAGGCACAGGAGCCCATCGGCACCCGGCGCCACATCGGCGGCATCATGCGCCATGACCGAATATGCATCGGGGCCACCGTGGCCCTCGGCCTCCACGGCGTCGCGATACAGCTCTTGGCGCAGCCACGATGTGAGTGCACCCGCCGTATTGGTCCCCGCGCAGATCCCGTAAGTTCCGGGAATGATAAACGTCCCTGGCCACAGGCGGGCATCATCGACCATATGATCAGCTAGGTAGATGAAATACGCCGTGCTCCCCAACTGAACCATCATATCGCCGGGACGAAATACACCCGTCGAAATGGCCTCGGCACCAGAGTCGCCCGTTCCCACTAAGACAGGTGTCCCTGCCGCGAGCCCTGTCGCCTCAGCCGCGCGCTGCGTAATCACCCCGGCAATATCGGTAGCCGACATTACCTCCGTCATCTGGTCAGGCCGGCAGAAACGAGCACATTCCCGAGCATCAACCCTCCAAGTGTAGCGGTCGTATAGGGGAAGAAAATCCTCCGCCAAGTAACGGTCCACCGTAAAACGCCCCGTCAACTTTGCGCATAGAAACGATGATGCCGTCAGGAACTTCGCGGCACGTTCGTGCACCTCGGGCATATTCTCCTTAAACCATAAGATCTTGGGAGCAATATCTGATGAGCAGGGATCGTGCCCGAAAAGTTCGCGTGCGCGACCTGACCCATATTCGGAAAGGAGCTCGTCAATCTGCGGCTTCGAACGTGCATCGACTCCATACAAAATCGCGGGCGCCAGCGCGTTGCACTCGGTATCGACCGGCACACAGTCGCAACCCAATGCGGAAAGGCCCACGCATCCGATCTGCGCCGCGTTAACCCCCGATCGCATCACCAGCTCGCGCGACAAGCGGCAAAAATCGCCCCACCAAACTGCCTCAGCATCATGCTGGTACCATCCATCACACGGGTTGTCCGTCTCATGTCCACAAGAGGCTTGGCAAACGATGTTGCATCGATCATCGATTAAAACGCCTTTAGAGGCGCTTGTCCCAATATCAATACCCAGATAGAGCGCCATAGGTGCCTACTCCCCTCGCGCCGTACGAGCGGCAGCCATAAAACGAACCACCCGCTCAACATCAACCGGGGCATCCAGCTTTCCGTCGCGCTTTAAGCACGTGCCGACAAACGCGCCATCGTAGTGAGCAAATACGTCAGCCACGGTATTTTCGCGACAACCGGTGCCACATACCACGGGCACTTCGCCAACACGCTCGCGGACCTCGTCGGCAAGCTCGCCCGAAGCGCCACGACCGGCAGCCGAACCGCCGATGACTATCGCATCCGGTAGGCAATTAAAGAGAAGTGAATCGGCAATGTCCGCGGTCGTGCGGTCGTTGAGATAAACCTCGCCCTCGCTCGTGATGAAGTGAAAAAGCTTGAGGTCGTCCAAGCGCAGCGCCGCCTTGCGACGCATGGTGTGAGCGAAATCTCGGTTAATCAGCCCGAGATCACCGGCCCAGGCACCGCAAAAATTGCAGCGCGTGAACTGCGCGTCGACGGCAGCGCACAGCTCGATTGTGGCATCACCATCGTAAATTGCCTCAGCTCCCCAAGGAGTCGACAGATCATGGGACAGAGCCCCGATTACATAGCCCATCGATGCAAGGGTTGAGGGAGAAACATGCTGCTCATAGGGCATCGAGAGCTCATTGGTAATCAAAATGCCATCGACACCGCCCTGCTGCAACGCCTCGAGATCGCGCTTGGCGGCTTCCACGACCTGCGATACGCTTCCGCCCGGGTAATACAGCGGATCGCCCGGCAGAGGACGCAGGTGCAGCATTCCGATAACCGGCTTTTCGTTCTTGAACATCGAAGTTAGAAACGACATAACGTGCTCCTTCATAGGGTTATTGCAGGGACGTTACTCCCCCAGCACCTCGACGTACACTTTTCGCTTCTGCGGACCGTCAAACTCCGCAAGATAGATGTTCTGGGCACTTCCGCACACGATGTGGCCATCTTGGACGGGAAAGAAGCAACTGTTTCCACAAATCATGCTCTTGATATGCCCACAGGAGTTGTTACCGGTGGCTCCATAGCTCGGCAGGAAGTGTGCATGCGCATAGGGGGCATCGAGTGGGGCGATGCGATCAAGCGTCTCCATAAGATCCGTCTCCACGCAGGGCAGCCCCTCGTTTACCACGATTCCGCAGGTCGTATGCGACAAAATAATCGCCGCCAAGCCATTGGTCACCGAGCTGCGTTCGATGGCAGCGTGCACGTCCTCGGTAATATCGATGAACTGGTCCGGAGCAGTCGATAGATAGCTCAATGTCTCGAGCGTCACCATGTTCACTCATCCCCTTCAAGAAAACGCAGGGCATTACCCCAGTAGAGCCTTTCTCGCGCATCATCGCGCATGGGCACGGTATCGAGCGCCCGCTTGAGTTTGAATGCACGGAAGCGCGGCGTATTGCTGGCGAACATCACTTGGTGCGATAGCGCGCGCTCATACCACAGCGGCCCCATATCGACCGTGAAAAGACGCTGCATCATCTCCTCGGGCGAATCGATGTAAGTGATAGAGGTGTCCGCGTAGCAGTTGGGATACTTGAGCAGCATCGCCACGGTCTCGCGCACCCAGGGCCAGCCAAAATGGGTCAAACTAAAACGCACATTTGGATGCGTTGCGATTGTGTGCTCAAATGCAAGCGGGTTACTGCGCGAGAGCTCTGCGCCCGGCTCCCAAGACATACCGGCATGGAAAACCACCGGCTTGTTATAGCGCTCGCACAGTTCGTAAAGCGGCTCGGCCACAGCATCATCGGGGGCAAAACCCTGCTTTGCAGGATGCAGGCAAAGCCCCTTTGCCCCCAACTCGGTAAAGGCGCGCTCCAATTCGTCTGCGGCACCGCTCACCTGCGGGTCTACGCTCGCAAATCCCCACAGACGATCGGGATGTGCGGCAACCAGCATGGCAATCTGGTCATTGGTGCCAAAGTGCCCTCCGCATGCCGTGGTTACATCGAGCGGCATGAGCACGCTCTTCTGCACATCGCAGACGTCCATCTCGACTTGAAGCTCATCCCAATCCATGGGGCCCATATGCCCCATACCAAATTCTCGTGACCAAAAACCGAATCCATCAGGCTCATCACCCGGCGTACAGATCTCGCCGTAGAGCATAGGATGGACCAACATGTCGATAACCATTTCGTACTCCTTTCCAGGCATTTGACCCTAGTACGGCTCAAACGAACCGATCACTCGGGACGACAGCTCAGCGCCCGCCTTCATACACGCCGGAATATCAAGGCCATCGATCACGCCCTTGGTAAACCCGGCGATATACGAGTCGCCGGCACCCACGGTGTTAACAACCTTCTCCGCCGGCACGATCCCGCACTCATAGAAGCGCTCACCGTCATAGGCAATGCTTCCCTTCTCACCAAGCGTGGCAACTGCCACCCGCGGTCCCAGCTCCTGTACGTGACGTACCCAATCACGCAGCTCCGGAGTGTCCTCTTCAAACGACATGAACGCATAGTCAACGTAGGGAAAATGGTTCTCGCAGGCATATTCGGGATCCTGGCTGAACACCGAGAAGTCCATAACCACCGTCTTGCCCGCATCATGCCATTCGGGCAGGAGGTCCAAACAATTGCCAAACAGGTCGGTGTGAATGATGTCATGTTCTAGGATAAACGCCCGGTCATCTTCATTCGGTCGATATGCCTCCATTACGCCATCGATTGCCTCGAGATGCACGCGATCGACGCCGTCTTTCAACGCCATGAGCATCACCGAGGTGTCGCCATCCTCCACCCGCAGATGTGAGATATCGAACCCCTCAGCGGCCAGCGCCTCCCTCATCTTGTCTCCGTACTCGTCCTTGCCGACAACCGACACGGCGGATACCGAAACGCCCATTCGTGCAAGATGGATACCCCAGTCAATGCCATTACCAGTCGGATAGAACACGCCGATGTTTTGATAGACGTCCGCACAGCAAAAACCAGCTGCGCACGCTTTAATACCCATGGTCTTCTCCAATGTTCAAAAGGGGACCCACCACATGGCGAGCCCCCTTTTCGCGTTTCGCTTATTGTTTTGCATCGGCTGTCCAAAGCCTCATAGCCAGACCGCCGTACGCTTTCTTAAGCTATTCGACGATTGGTGCTCCGTGGCCCCAAGAACCTTCCATGCCGCACACGGTCGAGGCAAACCCGGCAGCAAAGTCGAGCGCGCGCTCGATGGCCTCGGCGCCATCCTCACCACGCTTGGCGGAATCGAGATAGCACATCAAAAACGAGGTGAGGAACGAGTCGCCCGCCCCCATGGTGTCCTTCATGTCCGTTACCGGTTTAGCCAGCTGGCGGTAATAACGCTCGCCGTCGTAAGCAATGCAGCCCTCGGCGCCCGCCGTAGCCGACACAAAACGCGGACCCAAGCCCTTCACCCATGCCAGACGCTCGCGGATCTCGTCCTCGCTCGCGGCATCCGCCGCACTAAAGAAAGCGAAATCGACGTAGGGCGCAATCTGCTCGTAGTACTCGTCGGTGGAGTCGTCCGAAAAGTCAAAAGAGACCGTGACGCCCGCAGCCTTCAGTTTGGGCAGCTCGCGCTCGGTAAAGCAATAGTTGCCCGAATGAACCACATCGAACTGCTTCATGTACGAAAGGTCAAAGCGATCGAGGACATAGCGCGCATCGCCACGGATACCGCCCTCGTTGGAGCCAAGGAAGACACGGTCACCGTCAACGACGGTCACGCGAGCCGCTCCGTTCTCGCCAATCATCTGCTCGCACTTATCAAGCTCGATACCCTCATCCTCGAGGCTTGCAATGACATGCTCGGCAGCGGCGTCATTGCCAAAAATGCCCATGTATGCGGAGCGTGCGGCACCGCATTTCTTGGCATAAACGGCGAAGTTCACCGCGTTGCCGCCAGGATACATGGTGTGGATATGCTCGTAGCGATCGACGACGTTGTCGCCAAATCCGAGCGCGTTAACGTTAAATGCCATGGCCTTTGTCCCTTCTAGTACTCGACAACACCCATATAGCGACGGAAATCGGGATCGTGATCAAACACCTTGCCGCGTGCAGCACGCAGCTCGCAGTTCATGGCGTAGAACAGCACCGGGTCCAGATAGGCACGGACACTCGCCGGCACGGCTTCCATACCGTACTCCTTGGCATCGAGCACCATCAGCGTATCGGTATGCGTCTTAAGGAACGCCAGGGCGCGCTCGTCCATAGCACGGCACTCGCTGGAGCCCATCTGCAGGAAGTAAAAAACGCCATCCTGAGTAGCCTCGAAGGGGCCATGGAAGTACTCGGCAGAGTGAATGTAGCTGCAGTGCTGCCACTGCATCTCCATAAGAGAGCAGATAGCGAAACCGTAGGTCTGGCTAAAGTTGGGACCGCTGCCCAGAATATAGAAGAACTCGTGCTCCTGGCAAAGCTTGGCAAAGCGATCGCCCAGCTCGGCATTTACCTTCTCGCGTGCCGGGGGAAGAATCTTATCCATCTCGGCGATACCGGCATACATATCGGCAAGATCGGCGTAGCCCTCCTGCTGATCGAGCAGCTCTGCCGCAAGCAACAGCGAAATGCCAGCGGGGACCTCGGCCTGCGGCACGCCCTCGCCCCATGGGTAGACCCACGTGGTCCACTTGCCGGAGTCAATCTTGGATCCAGCGTTGTCGGTCTGGGCGATCACCGTAGCGCCAGCAGCAAGGGCAATCTCGCAGCCCTCGACGACCTCGGGGGTATTGCCGCTGTGGCTGCAAGCGATGACCAGGGACTTCTCGCCCAGACGACGCGGACGCATAATGTCGAATTCACGCGCGGTATAGATATACGAAGTGAAGGTGGTAGCCTCGCGCTGCAGAAGCTCATGAGCCGGGATCAAATCGATCATGGAGCCACCGCAAGCAATCCAGTAGACGCTGTCGAACTTGCCCTTCTCGGCAATTGCCTCTTTAATCAGATCGTGTGCGTTCATATCCAGTTCCTTTCTCGTTTGGCCCGCAATCAATGACATTGGCTGCGTGGCCGATAGTTGTTTTAGTCAATCAGATATTTCTCGAATGCGGCCATGTTCTTGGCATCTGCTGCTGCCGGGTCATCGTAGTAACGACCATCCGTGATTTCCTGGCCCAGCATGCCGTCGAAACCATGGGCGTTGAGCGTGGCGACGAAGGCGTCCATATCGTGCTTGCCATCGCCCCACACCAGATGGCCATACGGGTCGCCGTCGATAAAGTGCATCTCGTGAATTGCCCCGTCACCAAAGGCGGCAAACCAGTCCTCGAGCGTCTCGCCTGCAACGCCCATCGCGGTTGTATCAACCATGGGCTGTAAGTACGGGCTCGCGACCTCGTCAATCATGCGCTTCGCATCGGAAACCGTCGTCACAAGGTTGCTCTCCTCGGGACGCAGGCTTTCCATCGTAAGCACCAGACCGTGCTCGCCGGCATACTCCGCCAGAATGGACAAGTGCTCGCGGCTGCGCTTCCAGGCTTCCTCGCGGTCCTCGTCCCAGTCGCCCCAGCCCGAGTTGATGGACATACGGTCGCACCCAAGTACCTCGGCAAGTTCAATGCCGTGTTTAAAGTACGCCAGGCTGCGCTGTTCATGCAGCGGCTTGCGTGCGCAGTACTGCCAAGGATAGACAACATTCTCGGGGCACAGAGTACGATACCTAAGCCCACGGTCTGCAGCCTTTTTCGCCAGGACCTCAGCCTCAAAGTAGCCCGTATGGTCGAGCGTCACATGCGGCTCTGCACACCACAGCTCAATGGACTCAAAGCCCAAGCGCTGCTGCACATCAAGGAAGTAATCGAGCGACCACATGATGTAGTGGATATTCATGCCCGCAATCTGCTCGCGACGCAGCGTCGGTTTGGATTCAGACATCTTATGCCTCCTTATTTCGATCGAACACGATTTGTCCGTCCGACATCGTCATATCAACCGCAAGATCGCGTGCGTCGCGATAATCGAGGTCGAACACATCCCGATTGAGCACGCAGATATCGGCAAGCTTGCCAACCTCAAGCGTACCCAGCTCGTCTTCGCGCATCAGATCGTACGCGCCCCCGGCAGTCCAAGCGCGCAAGAGCTCGACAAGCGTCAGCGTGTTGACCTCATTCACGGGCAGTCCGTCGGCGAAGAATCCGCCGCACGCGCTGTAGATTGACTCGCCCAGGCTCGGAATCAGCAGTGGCAAATCCGTTCCACAGCACACTGTGCATCCGGAATCTTCCATGCCGCGGCGATTCCAGCTGTGCAAAAGTCGCGTCTCGCCAATTTGTCGACGCATCATCGACAGGCAATCCTCGCGCCGGTCCAGCGTCAGAATCTGCGGATAGACCTCGCAAATTCCGCCTAACTTGCCAAACTCGACAAGATCGGTCGGGTCAGAGTTCTCGAGATCGGTAATCGCATGGCGGCGAAGCATCCGTCCATGCTCGTCTCGAGGCAGCGAGGCATAGAGCGCCACGGTGCGGCGAACGGCGCCATCGCCCTGGCAATGCAAGGAGTATCGGAAGCCCTCAGCATCAATTGCACGCAGCTCGTTCTCAATCAGATCCCACTCTGGCTCCTCGACGACCGTCTTGCCGGCAGCGCCCGCATCGGCCGTGTCCTCATAGGGGTCAATCATCTCGGCAAGCCCCGCCCATACGCCGCGATCGGTCATACGGTTGAAGCCAGAAAAACGAACGAACGGTCCCCGGAAGCGCTCTCGTGCCTCGCGGGCATATGCCAGATTTGCACCGGCACCCACCGGCTGCGACATCATAGAGACGCGAACCGTCAGCTCACCAGATTCCTCACGGCGAGCCATTTCGTCGGCAAAGCCGTAGTAGTCATCAAACGCCATCTCCTTGATGGCGGTAACGCCGCGCTCGTTAAGCATGTTCATGTAGTCCGAATACCCGGCACGCACCTCGGGCAGCGCGAGGAAATCGCTCATCATGCGCCAGATCTTCTCGGCATAGCACGCCTGGGGTGTAAAGCCGTATCGCGCGCTGGCAGCAGCATTGAGAACGCAGGTCTCCGCTCCCGGTGTAAAGCAGACGACGGGGATATCGCCAAAACAATCGTCAAACACAGCTGCCGTATTTGCGTTCTCGGCATCCGATGCCAACGTTTCGGGTAGGTTGTGGCCAAAAGCCGCCGCGCAATCCGGATGATCTTCTTTCCATGCACGCAAGAGCGACACAGCCTCTTTGGCATCAGCGATGCCGGACAGATCAGACCCCAACATCCGCAGCGCCCAACCTGTATAGAAGGTATGCACATCGATCAGGCCAGGCATGACAGTGCGGTCGCCCAGGTCAACTACCTCGTCCGCCTGGGTCAAATACGAAGCTAGCTCACACTTGGCGCCAACAGCCTCAATTCGATTGCCACGGACCGCTACGAAACCTTCAAACGGCAGGTCCCCCGTACCGGTAAAGACGCTCTTAGACGTCAGGACCGTCAAACGATCAGACATCACAACCACCTACACCGGAAGCATGCCAGAGATTGCCGTTACGATCAGGCCAAAGACGACCATGAAAATGAAGAACTTCCAAATGGTCTTCCACCATTGGCCAAACGAAATCCTAGCCACGGCAAGACCGGCGACCGTCATGCCCGCCACGGGGCTGATGGTGTTGATGGTCTGGTTGGCAAACTGGAGCGCGGTGACGGCCGCCTCGGGATTGAGGCCCATGAGCTCGGTCAGGGGGCCCATAACGGGCATGGTGAGCGCCGCCAGGCCAGAACTCGAGGGAACCAGCAAAGAGAGCAGGCCAAGAACGATATACATAAACGTGGTGTAGACGGCGGCGGGTGCACCGGCAAGCGCAGTAGCGAGCGCCTGGAGGATGGTGTCGATGATCATGCCGCCCTCGGCGATGACCAGAATACCGCGAGCGATACCGATAACGATGGCAGCGTACGCAAAGTCGGCAAGACCCTTAACGAACTCCTCTGCGATCGTCTGCTGGTCAAGACCGCCCAGGATACCGGCAAGCAAGCCCATGCCAAGGAACACGGCGGAAATCTCATTCATGTACCAGCCCTGGGTAACAAGACCCCAGACGATAATGCCCATACCGCAAGCAAAATCGATAAGCACGAGCTTCTGACGGATAGTGAACTCTTCCTCGATGGAGGCATCGGTCACGGAAAACTCAATACGCTTGAGCTTATCGTCCTCGTACACAATGGACGACTCGGGATTTTTCTTGACGCGCATGGCGTAGCGCATGGCCCATGCGATACCGACGGCAGTGAAGATGACCCAAGAAACGGCACGCAGCCACAGTTGCGGATTACCCTCGATGCCAATGATGCCTTGGGCGATCAAAACATTAAACGGGTCGATGGTCGAAGCACAATATCCCAAGTTAGGACCAAGGAAGCAGATGATGAATGCCGTCATCGAGTCATAACCGATACCCATCATGATGGGAATGAAGATGGCATAGAACGGCAGGGCTTCCTCAGACATACCAAACGTAGTGCCGCAAATGGACAGCAACGTCATCGTGATGGGAATGATGAGGATGTCCTTGTTCTTGAGCTTTTTAATCACACGGCTCATGCCGGCATTCAAAGCGTTGGTCTTGGTGATGATTGCGAACGATCCGCCAATCAATAAGACGAACGCAACGACGTCGGCAGCCTCTTGGATACCCTTGGTGGGCGCTTGCAGGACCGCGAAGATATCCTGGCCCAGATTGATGGTCTCACCGGTCTCGGAATCGGTGTAGTTCTTATCGACCTGTTCATAGGTTCCAGCAACGGCGACTTCACGCTCGCCCGCCGCTGTCGAAATCGTCTTGCGCTGATACTGACCAGAGGGAACGATCCAAGTCAGGACCGCAAAGACAACGATCAGCAAGAACATGATCGTATAGACATGCGGTAATTTGAACTTAAAACGTCTGTTTGTCTTCTTCGCCTTCGTATCTGACATAGATACCTCCAAAGAACTCG
The DNA here is from genome assembly GCA_905214615.1 of uncultured bacterium. GTDB lineage: Bacteria > Actinomycetota > Coriobacteriia > Coriobacteriales > Coriobacteriaceae > Collinsella. The sequence continues at coordinate 35,892 of CAJMMX010000002.1, forward strand.
AGACTGCATCGCATCTCGCTTCAATGTTTGCACAATGCAAACGTTCTATGACGTCCCATAGATTACCAGCAGCTTTTCTCGTCATCAAGATAATTTCAAACTGATTGCCGCAACGCGGTTGAACGGTTGCGTTTGCGCCGTGAACGGTATGGAGACGCCCGGTGAGATGATCCACCGGGCGTCTCAATTCGCAATGTCCTAGATGTCAAAAACGTAGCGAGACCCAACGATCCGCTGACGACCGATGATAAACGGCCGCCGCTGCTCGTCGAAAAAGAAGGCTTCCATATAAAACAAGGGTTCGCCAACGGGAACTGCCAACAGCCGAGCGACCTCGGGCGACGCGCACGCGATCTCGAGTGTGCACGGGTCGGTAAACGCGGGCGTACGGCCCGTCCGGTTACGCACGAACTCAAAAATGGATTGGTTAGATAGAGGTGCCGTTGATAGATAAGCGTTGTCCTCGTAAACGTATATGTTGTTCTCGAGCATGACGGGGACTCCATCGGCAGTACGCACACGCTCAACGCAAATCAAATCAGTTCCAACGGGAACACCAAAGAACTGCGCTTCGGTGGAATCCGCCGGCAGTATCTTTCTCGAAATGACGCACGCCCCCGGCTCCATTCCGTTAACGCGGCATGCGTCCGAAAAACTCTGGACGTCATCCTTCTGGCGAATCTTGCGCTTAAGCTTGGGGGCATTGACAAACGTGCCTTTCCCCTGCCGCTTCGTTAGATAGCCCTGCTGGACGAGCTCCTCAATAGCGCGTCGCACGGTAACGCGGCCAACTTTATAGCTCTCAGCCAATTCGAATTCATTGGGTATCCGCGCGCCCGCCTTGTAGGCACCGGAGTTAATTTCGTTTTTAATGATATCGATAACCTGTTGGTACAGCGGTATCGCTGCTTTACCGTCAGTTAGCCCTTCAGTCGGTGGCATATACTCTCTCCCAGCACAATTAAGTCTAAAGCGGGCCCAAGGGCATTCAACAAGCCCTTAAGCCCGCATTAGCATTAAGTATGCTTGCTGCCGCACCAAAATGTCGGGTATTTACTCATCGGACCCGAAAAACGCGCAACTACCGCGCTCCTAAGAAAGCGTGAGCAGCTCCGGCAGCTGGTCGATAATCTTGTCCGCGGCATCTTGGCTAAAGCCGAAGCGTTCCTCGCGCTTGGCAATGACCGTCAGGCCGGCTCGCTTGCCGGCAGTGATGCCGGGCACCGAATCCTCAACGCAGCAGCAGCGATTCGCGGGCAGCCCCAGCAGGTCCAATGCATGCAGGTAGATGTCGGGCTCGGGCTTGCTCTCCTTAAACTGCTCGCCGCTCACCACATACTCAAAGGCATCCGACAGCCCGCATGCGTTGAGCACTTCCTCGATGCTATCCATGGGAGACGAGCTGGCAAGCGCCACGCGAACGCCGCGGCGCGGCAGCTCTCGAATCGTATCCACGGCGCCTGGGTTAATCAAAGCCTGATAGTCGCGCGGACGCTTATGCGCCCATTCGTCCCAACGGGCCAACGCCTCCTCGCCAGTAAAATGCCCCTTACCGGCGCGCTCAAACCAATCGACCAGCATATGCAGAAAGAACTGATGCGAGGTACCGACCTGCCCATTCAGCTCCTCTTGAGTCAGGTTAAGCCCAAGCTCCTTGGCAAACGCGGCAGTCTCGCCCAGGTAGTAATACTCGGTATCGACAATGACACCGTCCATGTCAAAGATAACGGCGTCGAACGGAAATGCGGACACGGCACCCTCCCTAACAAAAGGGCGCCTGTAAGCAGGCGCCCGAACCATGCATTATCGGCGATTCTAGCCCAGCAGCTTATCCAGCGCCACCGCAATACCGTCTTCGTTGTTATTGGCGGTCACCATCTGGGCCACAGCCTTAACCTCATCGACGGCGTTACCCATGGCAACACCGGTGCCGGCCCACTCAATCATGGACTTGTCGTTCTGGCCGTCGCCAAACGAGACAACCTCGCTGGCATCAATACCCAGCTTGGACAGGGCGCCCTCGAGCGCACGAGCCTTGTCGATGCCGGGCGCCGTATATTCAAAATACCAGTCAGCCGTAAACATACCCGACAGCGTCTGGGTAAAGGGCGCATACATCTCCTCGTGATGCGCCTGCAGGTAGGTCGGATCGCCCGCCGTCAGCAGCTTGTCCACGGGATAAGCATCAGCAACCTCATGCAGGCTCTCCACCTCGCGAATCTTAAGATCGCACGCGTCGCGCTCATACTTGACGATATTCTTCTGCGAGCCGTCAGGCAGCGTGATCATGCAATGGTACGAGTCCTCGACGTGCAAATCACGACCGAGCGAAATCATAGGGATCACGTCAAAATTACGCAGGTGATCAATCAAGCGATGCAATTCGTCGGCAGGCATAGCCTGATCGAACAGCACCTCATCGGTCTGAGCGTCGACCACATGCGCGCCATTAAAGGCAACTAGCAGACCGTCATGGTTTTGAAGGTCGAGCTCCTGCGCCAAGGCGTGCAGCCCCCATGCGGGACGGCCCGAAGCCAAGATGAGCTTAATGCCCGACTCCTGCGCCGCGAGCAGCTTCTCGCGCGTACGCGGGCTGATGACCTTTTGGTCGTTGGTGAGCGTACCGTCGATATCCATTGCGATGGCCTTGATTGCCATATATGCCTCCCTGTCATTGAGCAACCTTGTCTGAGCCATCATACAGAACACCCACGGCGGCGCTGTTTGCAACGGGAAAAATGTCATATTGTCCCAAACATGAACGGCGTGCCTTCGACGATTGCGATGCCCGTCGAGGCGCCTCCCGATACATTCCATTCTATCCAGATAGCAAAGGGCCCGCATCCCAACGGATACGGGCCCTTGTCGGCTATGCGTTAGTTTTCGCAGCGAATCCTACTTACGGTGCGCGCGATAGAACTCGATGAGCGCCTGGGTCGAAGCGTCCTGCTCGGCCTTGGCGGCGTCGTCGTGGAAGGCAGGGGTGATCTGCTTGGCAAGCTGCTTGCCCAGCTCAACGCCCCACTGGTCGTAGGAGTCGATGCCCCAGACCGTACCCTCGACAAACGTGATGTGCTCGTACAGGGCGATGAGCTCGCCGAGCGCGAACGGGGTCAGCGTGTCGCCAAAGATCGAGGTCGTCGGACGGTTGCCCTCAAAGCAGCGAGCCGGGACGATCTGCTCGGGCGTGCCCTCGGCGCGCACCTCATCGGCCGTCTTGCCAAAGGCGAGCGCCTTGGTCTGGGCCAGGAAGTTGCCCAGGAACAGCTCGTGCACGTCCTGGCCGTTGTCGGTTGCAGGGTTGGCGGTGTTGGCGAAGGCGATGAAGTCGGCCGGAACCACCACGGTGCCCTGGTGCAGCAGCTGGTAGAAGGCATGCTGGCCGTTGGTGCCGGGCTCGCCCCAGAAGATTTCACCGGTGTCGGAGGTCACGGCGCTGCCGTCCCAGCGGACATGCTTGCCGTTGGACTCCATGGTGAGCTGCTGCAGGTAGGCCGGGAAACGGTGCAGGTACTGGCAGTACGGCAGCACGGCGTGGCTCTTGGAACCGAAGAAGTTGACATACCAGACGTTGAGCAGGCCCATCAGCGCGACGGCGTTGTTCTCGAGCGGGGTGTTGCAGAAGTACTCGTCGATGGCGTGGAAGCCCTCGAGGAACTGCTGGAAACGCTCGGGGCCGAGCACGACGATCAGCGACAGGCCCACGGCGGAGTCGACGGAGTAGCGGCCGCCGACCCAGTTCCAGAAGCCGAAGGCGTTAGCGGGGTCGATACCGAAGGCCTCGACCTTCTCGAGTGCGGTGGAAACGGCGACGAAGTGCTTTGCCACGGCCTCGGCGTTCTGCTCATCGGAGCCATCGATGGCGCCCTGAGCCTTGAGCTGCTCGAGCATCCAGGTCTTGACCTCGCGGGCGTTGGTGAGGGTCTCAAGCGTGGTGAAGGTCTTGGAGACGATGATCACGAGCGTGGTCTCGGGATCCAGACCCTTGAGCTTCTCTGCCTGATCGTTGGGGTCGATGTTGGAGATGTAGCGGCAATCGATACCGGCGTCGGCATAGGGACGCAGGGCCTCGTAAGCCATGACCGGACCCAGGTCGGAGCCACCGATGCCGATGGACACCAGATGCTCGATCTTCTTGCCGGTAACGCCCTTCCACTCACCGGAGCGCACGCGCTCGGCAAAGGCATACATGCGATCGAGGACCTCGTGCACGTCGGCGACGACGTCCTGGCCGTCAACGATGAGCTGGCCCTTCTCGCTTGCCGGGCGGCGCAGAGCGGTGTGCAGGACGGCGCGGTCCTCGGTGGTGTTGATGTGCTCGCCGGAGAACATGGCGTCGCGGCGCTCCTCGAGCTTCACCTCGCGGGCAAGATCGCACAGCAGCTTGACGGTCTCATCGGTCACCAGGTTCTTGGACAGGTCGAAGTGCAGGTCACCGGCGTCAAAGCTCAGCTTGTTCACGCGCTCGGCATCGGCGGCGAACCAGGCCTTAAGGTCGATACCTTCGGCCTCGAGCTTCTCCTGATGAGCCTCGAGCGCCTTCCAAGCGGCAGTCGACGTAGCATCGATAGGTGCGGCAACAGTTGCCATAGGGTCCTCCTCAGCATACGGGCACACGCCTCCATGCGCCCGGACATTCAGATGCCACTATTCTAGCGCAGGTCAAGACTATAATCAGCGAGCGTTGCCAATCGGCCCCCCAACGGCAACCGACCAAAAAGGGACAGGTTTATTTTGGCAGGTCAAACGCTTTACCAACCAAAAATAACCTATCCCTTTATGGTAAATATTAGGCCGCGGCGCACACACTGCCGAGCAGCTCGCGCAAGGGCGAGCCGATACCCTCCAGCAGTTCGGGAGCGATGATGGCGAAAACGGGAACCTCGCCGGCACCCACAACGGCGGGCACTTTTCCCTCGGAGACGATGCATCCGTAGGGAACAAAGCCGTCCTCGCCGGCATCGAGCACGGCCATGCGACGAGCGAGTTCGCGCGCAAAGCCCGCCGTATCGGCATCGCCGATCGCCAGGACAAAGTCCACGCCCTCATCGGTCGCCAGGGCTACGGCCTCATCGACCAAATCGTCTCCCCCGTCGCCCCCGACCAAGCCGCAACGAAAGAGCACGCGTTCGAGCAGGGCGCGATCGAGCGAGCCCAGCGCCGCCGAAACGAGCTCATCACGCGTGTGCTTGTCGCCTCCCAGCACGACCAGTGTCTTGGTGCCGCCATAGTGGGCAACCAATCGCCCGCACCAGCGAGCCACGTCCCCATCCGCAACCAAGCGCGTCGGCATACCAAACCCATAGTTAACCATTATCCCCACAACCCTTCCGTGCTTTATGGTGGCATCAATCGTTAGCCTCATGCTACGAAGCGAGCTTTTCCGAGCTGTTTCGCGCTCTTTAGGGCTGCGTTAAAAACCCGATGCAACCGCACGACCATACCTGCCAAAAAGGGACAGATTTTGACGGTGTCCGGTCGAGCAGGTATTATCGAACAGGTATTCGATAAGAACATGTGTTTGATGGGAGGGCTCGGATGGCGCACGAGCAGCACACCTACATCTGCATCGACCTCAAGACGTTTTATGCCAGCGTCGAGTGCGTCGATCGTGGGCTCGATCCGCTCACCACCAACCTGGTCGTTGCCGACGAATCGCGCGGACGCACGACTATCTGTCTCGCTATCACGCAGGCTATGAAGGACCTAGGGATTCACAACCGCTGTCGCCTGTTCGAAATACCCGATGGCATCGACTACATTAAGGCCGTACCGCGCATGCAGCACTACATGGAGGTGTCGGCGCGGATCTACGGTATCTACCTGGAATACGTCAGTCCGCAAGACATTCACGTCTACTCAATTGACGAGTGCTTTATCGACGTGACGCCATATCTGGACCTCTATCACACCGATGCGGAAGGCTTCGCCTGCATGTTGCGCGACGAGGTCCTCGCGCGCACCGGCATCACGGCGACGGTCGGCATCGGCCCCAACCTATTCCAGGCCAAGGTAGCACTCGACATCACTGCCAAGCATGTGCCCAGTCGCATCGGCACACTCGACGACGAGACCTTTCGCAAGGAGATCTGGCCCCATCGCCCCATCACCGACATCTGGGGCATCGGCCCCGGCGTGGCGGCCCGTCTCGAGAAATACGGTGTCTACGACCTGATGGGGGTCGCAGCGCTCGACGAGAACCTGCTCTACGACGAACTCGGCGTCAATGCCGAATATCTTATCGACCACGCCTTCGGGCGTGAGCCGACAACCATCGCCGATATCCAAGCTTATCGCCCGCAAGCGACCTCGACCACCACAGGGCAGGTGCTCTCGAAGGGCTATGCCTATGAGCAGGCCTACACCGTCTTGCGCGAGATGGTCGACAACGCCGTGTTGGACCTAGTCGATAAGCACGTGGTCTGCGACAGCATCTCGCTCTTTGTGGGTTATGCGAGCGAACGAGCTGACATACGCCGCCTCGACGCCAGCGGTACAGCGCAATATGTGGACGGATGCGGACACCTACGCTCGAGCACGTCGAGCATCGAACCCACCGCAACCGCCGGCCCTGAGCTCGCGCCCCGTGCGCCCAAGCCCGTCCAGCGCGATGACGAACGGCGCCGCCTGGTGCGGGAGGCGCAGGCTATCGATGGCATCTTTGTGGGAGAGCATGGCGGCAAACCGCGCGGTGGCTATGCCGCACTCTTAGCGCACTCCAACGCCTCGCGCAAGCTGCCCGAGCGCACCAATTCGTTTAAGAAGATCATGGGCTATTTCGATGAGCTCTGGGCGCAGACTGTCGATCCCAAACGACCAGTCAAGCGCATCAACCTGGGATTTGGCAACCTCATGCCGGAGGAGTTTGCCACCATCGATCTATTTAGCGATGTCGAGGCCGATGAGCGCGAGCGCGAGCTGGCCCGTGCCGTGCTGGCTGTAAAAGGCAAATACGGCAAGAACGCGCTGGTTAAGGGACTGAGCTTTACCGCCGGTGCCACCGCACGCGAACGCAACGATCAGGTAGGAGGGCACCGTGCCTAAGCCCCAACAGCAGCCGATGCGGCCACCGACACCTTTTGAACGCCTAGCGGACCCCGAGGGAAGACGTCGCTCCGCCGACCCCAAGCTCACCGCTAACGGCGCCGTCCGTGCCGGCCGTGCCGCGCAGTTTATGCCCTTTGCCGCCCTCACGGGATATTACGAACTCGTGCGCAAGCAAGAGATCACCGCCGAACCAAAATGTGAACTCACGGAAGAAAAAGCCCTCGAGCTTTCGAAAAAGCTCGAGGGCCTCAAACGTGGCGACCTGGTGCGCGTCACCTATTACGATACGTACGGCTATCGCGCTCGCACGGGCATCCTTGACGAGGTACTCCCCGCCTTCAAGCTCCTCAAGCTCAAAGACATCGCCATCGACTTCGATGACATCCAGGACATTGAGCTACGCGGACGAGCCTAGACAAGGACGCGCATCCAAGGCAAGGCCTACAGCGTCATGACGTAGTAACCCGCGTCCTTCACGGCCGCCACGAGAGCACCGCGATCGATTGGCCGCTTGGAGCGCACGCGCGCCGTGTGGTCCGCGTACGTTACCGTTGCCCACACACCATTCAGCGCATTGAGGGCATTGGCCACATTCTGAGCGCAGCCATCGCAGCTCATGCCGCCGATGAGCAGCTCATCGCTATAGGGGTAGTGGGACGGATCGGTATCCGCAACCACTACCTTCTTGGCCTTCTTACCGCTCGTGCCATCGCTGCAGCAGCTCTTCCCGTGTGTCGAAGCGGCAATGCGACGCAGTCCAAAAAACATGCCGACGGCAATGACGGCCAGCACGATGAGATTCGCAGGGTTGAGCACGTCGTCCATGCGATCCCCTTTCTCCAAACTCTTATACCTATACCCCCATGGGGTGTTCCCATCTTACTCCACACTCGTGTCGGTTCGGTCAATTAGTTTCCCGCTTCAAACTTTTTTGTTGACCTTGGCTTACTTTCGTGTATAAGTTTTCCTAGGCTAACAACTGAGGACCCGAAAGGAGCATCGTGACTCGAACCATTGACATCCCAACATACCAAACGGCTGTCGTGCGCAACTGCTCCCCTACGCTCGCAGGTATCAAGCCGGCTTCGCTCTTTACCTATCCCGGCGTTTACGCCAACCAAGGCGGAAAACCCGGCGCCGCCCATATCGAAGAGCGACGCTCTCGCCTGCTCGCGGTCATTGCCCAATGCAACCGCGAGCTCCAGCCACTCGGGATCCATATGAGCGTTTTGGTCTGGCGCCCCTGCGGAGCGCTCATCTATGTGTACCGCCCTGCGGACCTCATGCGATACCTCTCCGACCCCCGCGCCACGACGGCGCTTACCGCCGAAGGTTACGATGTCCACAACCTGCCCGCATCCCTGGTGCATCTCGCCGCGCGCATCACGCTGGCAAGCAGCAATGCCGCAGAAAGCGCCTATGACAGCAGCGTCTGCGCACTCGCGCGAAATAGGCACTGCGATACGGGGTGCATGTGCGAGTTCCCCCACGAAATTGGCTATTTTTTGGGCTATCCCTACGAAGATGTCCATCAGTTTATCGTCCAGCACGGCGAAAACTATAAGGTCTTTGGCGCATGGAAGGTATACACAAACGTTGAGCAGGCGCTCACGACCTTCGATTCCTATCGCGCATGCACGCAATACCTTACGTACATCTATCAACAGGGCTGCACCCTGGGACAACTTGTCCAGGCAACCCGATAGAGCATACAAAACGCGGCCGCACGCCGCACAACCGAAAGGAAAACATATGAGCAAGATCGCAGTCGTCTACTGGAGCTGCACGGGCAATACCGAGGCCATGGCAAACCTCGTCGCCGAAGGCGCCACGTCCGCGGGTGCCGAGACTGAGGTCATCCCCTGCGCCGACTTCTCTGCCGACAGGGCCGCCGACTACGACGCCTTCGCCTTCGGCTGCCCCGCCATGGGCTCCGAGGAACTCGAGTACGATGAGTTCCAGCCGATGTGGGACGAGGTCAAGGAGGTTCTCGGCGACAAGAAGGTCGTCCTCTTTGGCTCCTATTCGTGGGCCGAGGGCGAGTGGATGGACAACTGGAAGGCCGACGCCGACGAGGCGGGCGTCAACGTCGTCGATTCCGTCATCTGCTACGATGCTCCCGACGAGGAGTCTGAGGCTACCTGCCGCGCCCTTGGCGCCGAGCTTGCCTAGCGGCAATGAGCTCCGCCTGTAACGCGATCTGCACCAAAACACATTCGCGTCCCAACAAAAACGGGAGCTGGATCACATCCAGCTCCCGTTTTCTGTTATGTCAGTCATATAAAGCGGCTACGAGATGTTGCCCAAAAACGCCTTGGTGCGCTCGCTCTTGGGGTGGTCGAAGACCTCGCTCGGCGTACCCTCTTCCACGATAACGCCGCCGTCCATAAAGACGACGCGATCGGCGACGTCGCGAGCAAAGCCCATCTCGTGGGTCACCACGATCATGGTCATACCGTCACGTGCCAGGTCGCGCATAACGCCAAGAACGTCGCGAACCAGCTCGGGGTCGAGCGCCGACGTGGCCTCGTCAAAGAGCATGACGTGAGGGTTCATCGACAGGGCGCGGGCGATGGCAACGCGCTGCTGCTGGCCACCCGAGAGCTGGCTCGGCATAAAGTCGATGCGCTCGGCAAGACCGACCTTGGTCAGCTCCTCGATAGCGATTTTCTCGGCCTCTTCCTTGCTGCGCTTGAGTACCTTTTGCTGTGCGAGCATGACGTTCTTTTTGACTGACAGGTGCGGGAACAAATTGAACTGCTGGAACACCATACCCAGATGCGTACGTACCTTGTTAAGGTCGACGCCCTTGGCGCAAACGTCCACGCCCTCAACGACGATCGAGCCGCTCGTGGGATGCTCCAGACGATTGATGCAGCGAAGCATCGTCGACTTGCCCGAGCCCGAAGGACCCAGGACTACGACGACCTCGCCCTTGTGCACATCCAGATCGATATCGCGCAGGACCACGTTATCGCCGAAGGCCTTCTGGAGGTTCTTGATGCTGACGACGGCCTCGTTCGAGTTATTGGTTTCGCTCATGATAGGACCTCCTTACAGACCGGCGATGTGGTCGGCGGGCGTCGCGACGACCTGTCCAGCGCTCTTGGCGGGACGCTTCTTCTTGGTTTCGGCCGTCCCCAGAAGCCTCGCCTCAAGACCGCTCACCAAGCGAGCAAGCGGCAGGGTGATGACCAGGTAGAACAGCGCGGCAACCACATACGGCGTAATGGAACCCGTCGTGGCCACGATGGTACGGGCGTTCATGACGATCTCGACCACGCCCACGGCCGCGAGCAGCGACGTATCCTTGTAAAGCAGGATAAACTCGCTGGTCAGCGTAGGCAGAACATTGCGGAACGTCTGCGGAATCATCACGTAGAGCAGCGTCTGGAAGGCGTTCATGCCCAGCGAGCGCGCGGCCTCGTTCTGGCCCTTGGGGATCGACTGAATACCGGCGCGGAAGATCTCACACAGGTAGGCGGACGAGTTCATGGCCATGACGATGACGCCCAGCACATAATCGTCAACCTTGACGCCGGCCAGCGGCAGGCCAAAGAACGCGATGTAGATCTGCAGGAACGCCGGCGTACCGCGGATGATATTCACATAGATGCCGGCAAGGCAACGCAGGATGCGCGACTTGGAGATGCGCATGAGCGACAAGGCAAAGCCAAAGGGAATTGCCAGCGGAAACGCCACGAGCACGATCGAGAGCGACATGAGGAAGCCTCTGAAGACGATCGGCAGGCTCTGGACCAAAATGACCGGGTTCAGGAACAGGCGAAGGAACATGTTGGAATTCCATGCCTCGACCCACGGCTGCTCCTTAAGGTCGGCCAGGAAGTTATCGAATGCCGCCACGCCCTTAATCTCGACGGAAGGAATCTTAGAAATCTTCTTGGTCGAACCGTCGGCGAGCGTATAGGTGCCGCTGAAGGCCTCATCGCCGCCCTCGACGGGAAACGTCACGCCGTAAACCTCGACACGGAAAAAGCCTCCGGCAGGCGCCGTCTCGCCAAAGTCGATCTTGAGCGTCTGGCCGTCAGCCTTGCACGTGGGCTTCATGGGCGTACGATCCATGAGGTCCTCGCCCGAGAGCATCGTCAATCGCGTGTCATCGGTACCAAACGTCGTGCCGTCGACAAACGTCAGCGAAAGACCGCTCAGCTCCTCGTCGGCATCGGCCTGAACTTCCCAGGTAATGCGCGTCTCGGTGCCGCCGACCACAGCGCTGCCCGAACCGGTGTTGGGTCGGGCAGTAATCTTTGCGGTCTCAAGCGCCTGGGCGGTCGTGGGCGCATATGCCCCCGCGCACACCAGCGCGAGCGCCACGGCCATGACGCAGGCTAGCTTTTGGAGCAAGGCGGGCAGTGAAAAACGCTGCTCCGTGGCCCCTTTGTTCAGTCGAGACAAGGTGGCTCCTATCGTAGAAGTTGCCGACAAAACGAGACGGAAACGCTCTCCGTCAAGAGAGGCGCAAAGGCCCTCTCCGCAAAACGGAAAGGGCCCGCGCGCAATCAAGCATTAATTTACTTGATGTTGTACTTAGCCATGAGGGCGTCAACGGTACCGTCGTCGGTCAGGTCCTTGATGGCCTGGTTGATGTCGTCCTTGAGCTTGGTGTTGCCCTGGTTGATGGCGATGGCGTACTCCTCGCCGGTGCTGACCTGCTTGATGGTCTGGCAGGTGTTGAACTGCTCGGCGGTCAGCTGGCTGGCAACGGAGCGGTTGGTGACTACGGCATCGCCCTTATCGGACTGCAGGGCGCTGAAGCACTCGGTGGCGTCCTTGTAGGGAACGATCTTAGCCTTGGGGAAGTTTTCCTGAGCAAAGGCCTCGGCGGTCGATCCAGACTGGACGATGATGGTAGCGTCGGCGTTGTTGAGCTTCTCGCTGTAGTTGTCGGCCGTGATGTCGGTGTTATCGACCTTGGTCACGATAGCCTGATCGTCCATGTAGTAGGAATCGGAGAAAGTGACTTCCTTCTCACGCTCGGGCGTGTCGGTGATAGCCGCGATGGAAACGTCATATTTGGCGCCCGAAGCGACACCCGGAACCAGCGTGTCAAAGTCATTGTTGACGTACTCGACATCCAGGCCCAGCTTGTCGCCGATAGCCTTGATAAGCTCAAGGTCAAAGCCCTGATAATCGCCGTTGTCATCCTTGTACTCAAACGGAGCGTACTCGGCAGAGGTGCCGACGGTCAGCGTACCGTCCTTGACGAGCGCGTACTCCTTGGAGCCGTCGACCTTCTCGACCTTAGCGTCGTCAGAGCTGCTGGAACCGGCATCAAAACCAGAGGTGGCGTTGGACGAGCCGCAGCCCGTCAGTGCGAGGGCGAGTGCCATGGCGCCCGTGGCGGCAAATGCGCCAAGCTTCTTCAGCTTCATAATCAGTCTCCTTCCGGTGACCCCGTTTGATTCAGAGGTCTGCAAAAACTGTTGGATATTATGCGCCCGTTTGGAAGAATCCGCAATTAGAAAACTGATTGAAACAAACCCATAACGTGAATGGAACACTCCACTTTATGACAGTCATTACTGCTGCAATGACCTTAACAGTTTGATTTCAGCCGCATAACCTGCAAGTTCGTTCGGTGTCTCCAAAATGAATGGCAATGCGCGCAAGCGGCCATTCGATACAATATTCTGCATAACCTGCATACCGCCGCCAAACTCCTCGCTGCCAAGGTAGCCCTTGCCGATGCACTCGTGACGATCTTTATGGGCACCACTGGGGTTCTTCGAATCGTTGATGTGTACGGCACGCAAGCGGTCGATACCCACCACGCGGTCGAACTCGTCGAGTACGCCGTCCAGATCATGGATGATGTCGTAGCCGGCATCGCTCACATGGCAGGTGTCCAGACACACGCCCAGCTTGTCCGATAGCTCTGGACGCCTGGCGGCAGCACCCTCGATAATGCGCGCCAGCTCTTCAAAGCTACGGCCCACCTCGGTACCCTTTCCCGCCATGGTCTCGAGCAGCACCGTCGTCTGCTGCCCCTCAAACATCACCTGACACAAGGTGTCGACGATCATCTGAATGCCGGCATCAGTCCCCTGCCCCACATGCGCGCCGGGGTGGAAGTTGTAGTAGTTGCCGGGCAGCGCTTCCAGACGCTGCAAGTCCTCGGCCATTGCCTCCAAGGCAAACTCGCGTGCCCGCTCTTTGGCAGAACAGGGGTTGTAGGTATAGGGGGCATGAGCCACAAGCGGGCCAAAGTCGTTTTTCTCCATAAGCTCGCGCAGGGCCGCCACGTCATCCATGTCAAGATCTTTCGCCTTGCCGCCGCGCGGGTTGCGCGTGAAGAATGCAAAGGTGTTGGCGCCAATGGATAGCGCCGTCTCCCCCATCGCCCGATAGCCCTTCGTCGTCGAAAGATGACACCCAATCGTCAGCATCTCCAGCTCCCCCTCATCAGTTGCGGTGAAATAGTTCCTGTCGATGCCCTATTCTGCCGCAAACAGGAACTATTCCACCGCAACTTATAAAAGGGGCATCAGGAACGCGTTTTGCAAAAGGCTTTAAGCGCGGCCGTTACGGGGCCAGGCTGGAAACGTCGGCGCACATCGTCGAGACGCTCAGGAATATCGATGTGCTGCGGGCAGTGACGTGCGCATTTGCCGCATTTGACGCAATTGCTCACCAACTTGGGCTCACTCGTCCGCACCGCGCTCGCCGTAAAATACTGCGACAGGCCCGTAAACCAGCTGTGCGCATAGCTTGCGTTGTAGGCGGCGAAACACCCAGGGATATTGATGCCTTTGGGACACGGCATGCAGTAGCCGCAGCCCGTACAGGGCACGCGATTCGATTTCTCAAACTCTCCCAGCACACGCGCGATGGTATCGAGCTGCTCTGTCGTCATCGAATTCGGCAGTGCGCGATCCGCCAATGCCGCGTTCTCGTCCACCTGCGTGGTATCGGTCATGCCCGAAAGCAGCATCGTGACTTGAGGATGGTTCCACACCCACGAAAGGCCCCAGGCGGCAGGAGTGCGCAAATGCGGGTCAGGGGCGCCATCGAGCACAGCGCGGGCCCGCGGCGGCAGCTTGCCCGCTAAACGCCCGCCCAGCAGCGGCTCCATCACAAACACCGCGAGCCCGCGCTCCGCAGCCGCCATGAGTCCCGCCGTCCCCGCTTGGTAGCGCTCTCCAGCGTAGTTGTACTGGATCTGGCAAAAATCCCAGTCATACGCGTCAAGCATCGTGAGGAAGTCCGCCGCACTGCCGTGATACGAAAAACCTATCTGGCGAATACGCCCCGCAGCCTTTTGGTGCGCAATCCAGTCCTCGATGCCCAACGCCACCACGCGCTCCCACTGGGCGGGCGAGGTGATGTTGTGCATAAGGTAGTAGTCGATATGGTCGGTCCGCAAACGGTGCAGCTGCTCGTCAAAAAAGCGGTCGAAATCCTCCGCACATTTGCACGAAGCGTGCGGCAACTTAGTCGCCAGCAACACCCGGTCACGCAGCCCCAAGCGCTCAAGTGAGGCGCCCACGCACACCTCGTTACCGGGATAAAGATACGCAGTATCCAGATAATTAATCCCCTGTTCCACCGCACGGGAAATGATGGCATCGGCCGTCTTCGCATCGGGGTGTCCCGGCGCACCGGGAAATCTCATGCAGCCCAGACCCAGAGCAGATATTCGGTTACCACTTTTGGGGTCAACGCGGTATTGCACGGCCCCTCCTTTCGCCATCAGCGCCCCGGCAAGACGAAACACAATGGTCACGCGACCGAAACATCGTGGAATCGCAATCGAGAACGTATCGTAACGCAGCAGAAATCGAGCCGTCACGACACCGCTTTAACATCAGCAAAAAGCCCGATGAAAGGAGCAACAAACAAATACGGCCATCCGGTGCACGCAGCATGGTCCGGCGGCATACAATCCATCAGGCGCCCCTTACGCGGGCGCCTTTTATATGGGGAGATGATTCGCATGCAGATCAACAAGATCGCCTTTATCGGCAAGGGCGGCGTCGGCCTGCTCTACGGCAGCATGATTGCCAAGGCCCTCGGCAATGACGCCGTCGAATACGTTATGGATGACGCCCGTTTTGAGCGTCACGCAAACGATGCGCTCACCGTCAACGGCAAGCCCTGTGCGCTCAAGTCCGTCCGCGCCAGCAAGGCAACGCCCGCCGATCTGGTCATCCTGACGGTCAAGACCACCGGTCTCGACCAAGCACTCAAGACTATGGAGCGCGTCGTGGGACCCAATACGCTCATCGCCTCGCTGTGCAACGGCATCACGAGCGAGCAAAAGATTGCCGAGCGCTTTGGCTGGGAGCATACCGTTCTTGGTATTTGCCAGGGCATGGACGCTGTGTTTCTCAACGGAGAGCTCACCTTTACCAACACGGGCGAAATCCGCTTTGGCGCGGCGGCCGGTACGGATCCCGCAGCCATCACCGCAATCGACGAGCTCTACACGCGCTGCGGCATCGCACACACCGTCGAGAGCGACATTGCGCACCGCATGTGGGCCAAACTCATGCTCAACGACGGCATCAACCAGACCTGCATGGCCTACGGCGGCACGTACGGAAGTGCCACGGAGCCGGGCTCCGAGCAGCGTCGCTGCCTTGTTTCCGCCATGCGCGAAACGCTTGCGGTCGCCAACGCCGAGGGCGTTGAGCTGACCGAGGCAGACCTGACGCAGATGGTGCACCTCATCGAAGGAATCGATCCCGCCGGCATGCCCTCGATGGCGCAAGACCGCGTCGCGCGGCGCAAAACCGAGGTCGAGGAGTTCGCCGGCACCATCTGCCGTCTGGCGGCCAAGCACGATATCCAGGCACCGCAGAACGAATGGCTCTATCAGCGCATTCGCGATATCGAGGCAAGCTGGTAGCGCCCGACTCACCACGTCAACAGACTCAACAGCAAAGCCGCCGCAAGGGCACTCCCCTTACGGCGGCTTTCATCTTCATCTATAACCAGTAGTCGATGTCCCGACGGTTAGAGCTGCGACTCCGAGGCCTGGCCCTCATCGTCGCGACAAAGGACTACACCCGCACTTCCCAGCAGCGCGGCCGCAATCAGCGCGCCGACCACGATTGGAGCAGCCCCGCATGACCCCTGCACGCCCGCAATGAGCGCGGCCGTAGGACCAAGGCAACCAAGCACCAATGCGACGACGGCAACGGCGATATCTCGAGCGTTCACAAGACCACTTCCTCCAAGAGAAAGACCTTATTTCTCATGAACTAGTGTGCCCCGCGCCCATATGCGCGGCGTACTGCCACGGTAAGCGCTCTGTTAACTCAAGCACGCACAAAAAACGAACGCCCTTACGTTGCCCAAAGGCTCGGTAAAGACGCCCGCCCGTCATGTCCTATTGGCTTATGGCAGATTACCAGCCAGTGTAGTAGTCGGTGGTTCCGGCAGCGCAGCCGGAGTCATAGACCTTGCACTCGCCCTTGGAACCGGTAAACGTAGAGCCTTGGGCCTTATCGCCCGCGGCAACGACGTAGTAACCATCGGAATCGCGCCAAAAGCCCTCGGAATCCTGCGTCCACTCGCCCGTGCGGTGGTGATACAACACGTTGCTGCTGTAATAAGTCTCGCGGCGGCCGTTATAGTTATTGACGCCGCTCGAGCGCGTCAGACCCGAGCCGTTCGCGTAATACGCAGCAGACGTATAAGACGAGCCGGAGCCGGCGTTGTAATACGAAGCCTGAACGGCCTCAGCGGCCTCGGCTTCGGCTGCGGCAGCCTCGAGCGCCTCGCGCTTGGCATCCTCAAGCGTGGAGCGAAGCTCGTCGAGCTCGGTCGACTTGGCGTCGACTTCCCCCATCGTCAACAGGCTACCCGCACCGTCGATGCAACCCTGCAACACAGCGCGCTCGTCATCGGTAGCATAGTCGCCATACATATTCATAATGATCTGAGCGCGCATCTCCAGGGAATCGCGCTTTGCCCCCATCGAGGCGTTCCACTCCTGCATAGAGCCATAACCGTCGCCGCGGTAGTCGACGGGCTGCACCAGCGTCGCCTCGGACGGCGCAGATCCGACCGTATCGGATAGTGTTGCCGCGTGGGCATCAGTTGCGCCGGCGCCCGCCAAAAGTGCCACGGTCAGAGCGGCGGAAAGGGCGGCGGCTTTCGGTTTTCGTGAATCGATCCTCATGTAGCTGGAAACCTCCGTAGTGCGTTTTTGCTGCGTTTGAGCTGCGTGTGATTTAATCGCGCTGCATAGTACCCCGAGCAAATCGCGACCTGCGGTTTTACTCAAAAGGTGCACGTCAATTGCGTAAAACTCACATCCTCTCAACAGGAGTTTTCCACATCTCGATTGCATAAAGCGTGTCAAAAACCCTGTTTTTGCACCCTCTCTATGCAAAAAAGACGCCTGTGCAACCATTGTTCGCACAGGCGCCTTGAGCAGGCATTTTATGCAGTTATACCTATCGAGTCGCAAGGGGTCCTTGCACAAGTCGCCTTACTCGTCCAGCGTGGCAAAGGCCTGCTTCAGATCCCAAATGATATCCTCGGCGTTCTCGGTACCGATGGAAAGACGGATCGTGGAGGGCGTGATGTTCTGCTCGGCGAGCTCCTCGGCAGAGAGCTGGGAGTGCGTGGTGGTAGCCGGGTGCACGACGAGCGACTTGACGTCGGCCACGTTGGCGAGCAGCGAGAACACCTGCAGATGATCGATGAACTTCCATGCAGCCTCCTGGCCACCCTTAATCTCAAAGGTAAAGATCGAGGCACCGCCACGGGGGAAGTACTTCTGATAGAGCTCGTGATCGGGGTGCTCAGGCAGGCTCGGGTGATTCACCTTGGCGACGTGGCTGTCACCAGCCAGGAACTCAACGACCTTCTTGGTGTTCTCGACATGGCGGTCAACGCGCAGCGACAGAGTCTCGGTGCCCTGGAGCAGAACCCAGGCGTTGAACGGGCTGATGCAGGCGCCCTCGTCACGCAGCAGGATAGCGCGGACATAGGTTGCGAAGGCGGCGGGACCGGCAGCCTCGGCAAACGAAACACCATGGTAGGAGGGGTTGGGCTCAGCGATCTGGGCGTACTTGCCACTCGCCTTCCAATCGAAGTTACCGCCGTCGACGATCACACCGCCCAGCGAGGTACCGTGGCCGCCGATGAACTTGGTTGCGGAGTGGACGACGATGTTGGCGCCGTGCTCCAGCGGACGGAACAGATACGGGGTGCCGAAGGTGTTGTCGACGACAACCGGCAGACCGTGCTTCTTGGCAATCTCGGAGATGGCGTCGATGTTGGGGATGTCGGAGTTGGGGTTGCCGAGCGTCTCGAGATAGATGACCGTGGTGCTGTCCTTGATGGCACCCTCAACCTCTTCCAGGTTATGGGCATCGACAAACGTGGTCTCGACGCCAAACTGGGAGAGCGTATGCTCCAGCAGGTTGTAGGAGCCACCGTAGATGGTCTTCTGAGCCACCACGTGGTCACCAGCCTGGGCAAGAGCCTGCAGGGTATAGGTGATGGCAGCAGCGCCGGAGGCGACGGCAAGACCTGCCACGCCGCCCTCGAGCGCGGCGATACGGTCCTCGAAGACGCCCTGGGTGGAGTTGGTCAGACGGCCGTAGATGTTACCGGCGTCGGCAAGACCAAAGCGGTCGGCGGCGTGCTGGGAGTTGCGGAACACATAGCTCGTGGTCTGGTAGATAGGCACGGCACGGGAGTCGGATGCGGGATCGGCACTCTCCTGGCCAACGTGCAGCTGCAGGGTATCGAAACCAAAGGTGTGCTCGGGGTTGTTGATGAACTGGCTCATGATGATCTCCTTGATCGAACGAAAGTAAGTAAAAAGAGAGAAGTAAGTCGCTGTCTCCTGATCACGCCGACGGGCGCAAACAGGAGCCCGGCATTCGTCTTGGTAAGCAATTCATATGCGGGCCTCCTTTCGCGTCCCGATTCCGTAGTCGGCTTAATAACCTACCGCCTTTGTGTGTTTTGAATAGTACGGGCATTGTCTTCCTCGGTCAATCACTAAAAAGCGCTAACTTGTTATCTGTTTTATAGATAACTATCGAAAGGATGGCGTCGATGACCCTTCAGCAGCTTCGTTTTCTGATCGCCGTGGCAGAGTCCGGCTCAATCAACGCCGCAGCTCAGCGCCTCTATACCGCTCAGTCCAACATCTCAAACGCCGTCAAAAGCCTGGAACAGGAACTCCATCTGGAGATCTTTACGCGCTCCAGCCGCGGCGTCACGCTCACCAACGACGGCACCGAGCTTTTGGGCTATGCGCGCCAGGTCGTAGAGCAGGCCGACATGCTCGAGGCACGCTACGAGGACGGCGGCACCCCGCAAGCCCGCCTCGCCATTTCCGCCCAGCACTACGCCTTTTCGGTCGAGGCCTTTGTCAACGTGGTCGAGCGCTGCCGCGACAGCAAGTTCGAGTTCATCATGCGCGAGACCACCACATCGCAGATCATCGATGACGTCCGTGCGTTTCGCAGCGATATCGGCATTCTGTATCTGGATGACTTTAACGCCCGCGTTCTGCAGAAGGCCTTCGCCGATGCCCGCGCAAGCTTCCATCCCCTATTCGACGCGACGGTCCACGTATTCGTCAGCGAACGCCACCCGCTCGCACGCCGCCCTCAGCTGTCCCTTGCCGACCTCGCGCCCTATACGCGCTACAGCTTTGAGCAGGGAACCTCAAACTCCTTCTATTACGCCGAGGAACCTTTTAGCTATATCCCTTGCGACCGCAACATACGAATCTCGGACCGCGGAACACTTACCAACTTACTTATCACGTCGAACGGTTACACTCTGTCGACCGGCGTCCTCTCCAATGAAATGCAATGGGGCATGGCATCGATCCCGTTAGCAGACGCCCCAACGATGCACGTAGGCTATATCATGCACGACGAGCGCAAGCCCTCTCCCCTCTTGCAGCAATACCTCGACGAGCTCAACCGCACCATCCATGCCAACTAACTGTCGGAAGACGGGGCAGAAATCATAGATTGCTAGCCCCCGGCGGGCATGGCGCTACAATGGTCACTCACATGAAACGCACTCAACGAAAGGAAGTCCGTGAAGGTCATCATCTATACCGACGGCTCGGCCCGATCAAATCCGGGACGCGGCGGCTACGGCGCCGTGCTCAAATACACCAACCCCGCCGGCAAGACCTTTACCTCCGAGCTTTCACGCGGCTACGCTAAGACCACCAACAACCGTATGGAGCTCATGGCCGTTATCGTGGCACTCGAGGCGCTCAACCGCCCCTGCGACGTCGAAGTCCATTCCGATTCGCAGTACGTCGTCAACGCCTTTAACAAGCACTGGATCGACGGCTGGATCAAAAAAGGCTGGACCCGCGGGAAAAAAGAGCCAGTGAAAAATGTGGATCTCTGGAAACGGCTTTTGGAAGCGAAAGAGCCACACAATGTGACATTTATCTGGGTGAAAGGACATGACGGACACCTGCAGAACGAGCGATGCGACCAGCTGGCAACCATGGCAGCAGACGGCGACAGATTAATGGATGATATGATACTGGAGTAATGAGAAGAGAACTGTAACAGGTTCTCTTTTTAATTTTAAGAAAACCCTGTGAGACTCTGTGTTCATGTCTGCGGCAGTAAAATTTA
>CAJMMX010000003.1 GCA_905214615.1 uncultured bacterium
GCAAGCTCATGGGACTGCCGTTGAACCGTGCCCTGCGGGACGAGGACGGGCAGATATACGATGCCGTTGCCGGAACCTTTCTGGTGGTGGGGCTGGGCGAGGAGGATTTTGCATCCCTGACCCCGGAGATGGCGCAGAAGTACGAGCAGCTTTTCCATCAGCCGGAAGATTTTATCCGGCTGGGGCATCGGATGATGGTTGTTCGTGTGCCCGATGAAGCAGTCTGCCCGGAAGAAAGCAAAACTACCCCGCCGAAGGACGCCGGATTTGACCGCTAAACACGACTTTCTGCACTGGAGGTGATGGAAATGCAGGAAGAAATCGAGCACAAAACAGTCAATTTTGCCATTTCGACTGTAAAACTGTCTGCCCGCACTCTGCTGAAAGGGGCGCAGTTCTTTCTGCGCCAGTACGACAAGAGTGCATCACAGGGCAAGCAGTCCATGAAGCGGCTCATCCGGCAGAACCGGGGTGTGACCAATCTGGAAATCGAAAAGACTGGCATCAAGGATTTTGACCGTTACGCTAAGCGGTATCACATCGACTATGCAATCCAAAAAGACCTGTCCTGCACACCACCTCGGTATCTGATTTTCTTCAAGGCACAGGATGCAGACGCTCTGAACGCTGCGTTCAAGGAGTATTCGGCAGCAGTATTGAACAAGGCCGAGCGTCCCTCTGTGCTGGCCAAGCTGCACGATCTGGCACAGGTCATTGCCAACCTCCCCGACAAGGTACGGCGCAAAGAAGAGGAACGTGGCTTATGAACAAGAAAAAGTTCACCAAGCTGCTGGCCCTGTACCTGCCTTATCTGGTGATTGGGCTGGCTGCGACCAATCTTGGCGAGGCATGGCGGCTGGCCGAGGGTAAGGAGTTAGGCGATAAAATCGTGTCGCTCATAGATACGCTCCCGGCTGCATTTGTGACCCCACTTCCTAGTCTGCATCCCCTGGATATTCTGGTGGGTATCTGCTGCGGTGCCGGACTGCGGCTGGCCGTCTATCTGAAAAGCAAAAACGCCAAAAAGTACCGGAACGGCATGGAGTATGGCTCCGCCCGATGGGGCACGCCCAAGGACATTGAACCGTTCATGGCTCCAAAGTTCGAGGACAATATCATCCTGACCAAAACGGAACGCCTAATGATGAGCAACCGTCCACCTGACCCCAAAAATGCACGAAACAAAAACGTGCTGGTGGTCGGCGGCTCTGGCAGCGGTAAAACAAGGTACTTTATCAAGCCGAATTTGCTTCAATGTACGTCTAAAAGCCATCCGGTTTCATTCGTGGTGACTGACCCAAAAGGGTCACTATAATAAGGATAGAAAGGTCGTGAAAATACAAAACAGGAGGTTACACACATGAGGAAGCAGGAGCAAAAGGGTAAAATCACAGCATTGTACGAAAGGTTATCTCACGACGATGGGCGGTCTGACGAGAGCGTGTCCGTAGAAAATCAAAAGCGCATCCTGGAGGACTACGCCCGAAAAAATGGCTTCACTAATGTCCGCCACTTCACCGATGACGGGGTGCGGGGAACGACCTTCAAGCGGCCCGGCCTGGACGCTATGGTGGACGAGATATGGGCCGGAAATGTGGCTACCGTCATTGTCAAAGACCAGAGCAGAATAGGCCGTGACGTGGTGGAGGTCGGCTTGCTCAAACGCACCTTTGACGAGTACAACGTCCGCTTTATCGCCGCCAATGACAACCTGGACACCGCCAATGGATTTGATATTATGTCCATCTTCCGGGATGTGATAAATGAGTGGTACGTTGCTGACACCAGCCGCAAAATCAAGACCGTTTTCAAGTCCAGAATGGAAAAGGGCCTGCGCTGTTCGGGGGCCGTCCCCTATGGCTATCTCGCCTCAAAAGAAGAAAAGGGCGAGTGGGTGATCGACGAGGAAGCTGCCGCCGTTGTGCGCCGCATCTTTCAGATGGTCATGGACGGTCAGAGCGTCAACGGCATCGCCCGAACGCTGCGGGCCGAGCAAATCCCCATCCCTTCCGAACACTGGAAGCGTATCGGCTGTCCTGTTCGAGCCAACAGCTACCGCGACCCCTACGCATGGTCTGCCACCACCCTGGGTTATATTCTTAAAAGGCCGGAGTACCTGGGGCGCAAGGTGCTGGGCAAGACTGTCTGTGAGAACTACAAGACTAAAAGCACCCGCAGGACAATGCCAGAGGAACAATTTGTATTTGAGGGAGCCGTCCCCGCCATCATTGACGAAGAAACGTGGCACAATGTTCAGCGTTTGCGGGAAACCAAGCGCCGGACACCCAAGCGGAGTAATGCCCCTAACCGTTTAACCGGACTGCTCTACTGTGCCGACTGCGGCGCAAAGCTGACCCACCACAACAGTCTTGTCCAAGGCAAGTACATTGACGATGCTTTCACCTGTTCCAGATACCGGGCACCTATGGAGGATTGCACCATTCACTATGTTGCCACGCAAAAGCTGGAAGCGGCGATCCTCTCCGCCATCCAGCGGATAAGCTGGTATGTCCGCAACAACGAGCAGGAGTTTGTTCAGCGGGTTCGAAAGGCATCCAGTCTGCGCCAGGAGGAAGCAGTCAAGGATTGCCGGAAACAGATTGTCCAGGCGAAGAAGCGCCACGCCGAACTGGACGGACTGGTGAAGAAGCTGTACGAGGCCAACGCCACGGGCAAGCTGCCGGATAAGCATTTCAGCCGTCTCCTTGCCGAGTATGACGAGGAACAGGCCGCGCTGGAAGCCTCCATGACGGAGTGGCAGGGCTTGCTGGACAACTGGAACGCCGACCGGGTGAGAATGACGGAGTTTATCGACCTTGCCAAGCGGTACACCGATTTTTCGGAACTGACTACGCCCATTCTCAATGAGTTTATCGAGAAAATCGTTGTCCATGAGGGCAACGGACGGGGAAAGCAGCGCCGTCAGCGGTTAGATTTCTATTTCAATTTCATTGGCGCGTTTGAGGTTCCCGCCGACATTGTGACCCCGATGGAGCAGGAGGAAGAACGCCGCCAGCAGGAGGAACAGGCAGAGAAAGAGGAACGCTCCCAGGTGCTTGCCCAGGTTCGGTATGAGAGGTACAAGCAGGAGCGCCGGGAGTTTACCGCGAGGAAGCGGGCGGGCCTGTTGACCCCGGAGGAACAGGCGGAGGAAGAACGGCGGTTAGAGCGCAATCGGGCCTATCAGCAGAAGCAACGCGACAAGAAAAAGGCCAGTCAGCCAGAGAAGCCTCGCAAACGCTCACTGAAGGAACTCGCCAAGCTGGATGGAGCCGATCTCACCCCGGAGGAAGCGGAGCGGCTTGCGGCGCACCGCCAGAAGAAAGCCGAGCAGCACAAAGCGTGGCGTGACAGGCAGAAGTCCGCACAGCCCCCGAAGCCCCAACAGCGGACGTTGAAAGAACTTGCCAGATGTGCCGAGGCAGGTTTGCCTCTCACCCTAGAAGAAGCGGAACGGCTGGAAGCCCATCGCAATCGGAAAAAGGCGGCTTTGCAGGATTTGAAAGCCCGCGCCGAAACCGACCCGGTAGCGGCGGCAGAGTTGGCGCAGCAGAGAGCGCAACAGTCAGAAGCGGTAAAGAAGTCCCGTCAGAAAATGTATGCGGACGCTGCCGCCGGAGATCCCGAAGCCCAGGCCCGGTATGAACGTATGCTTGCCGCGAGGCGGGAGAACTACCACAGGAAGAAACAGGCAGAAGCCGAAGCTGCTCAAGTCAGCTAACGTAGATACAGAAAACGCCAGGGACAACGATAGTCCGTGGCGTTTTTGTCATTACTGCCGTTCCAGCAAATCCATATATTTCTGACGTTCGCCCTCCGGGACTTTCAGCGCCGCCATAGCCTGTTCAATGGTCAGCCCCATCGTTTCCATGAGGTTTTTGATAGAGGACAAGATACCTTTAGCAACGCCTTTTTCCTCAACGCCCTTGCTCAAATTACACATGACCGACACCTCCCTTTCCATTGTCTGCGTCATTTGAATGTCGTAATCGTCCTGCAAAATTTTCCGCTTTTCCGCCTCGCTGGTTTCGTTGGAGAGAAGCACATCCAGCATCCGCAATACGCCGTCATAATTTGACCCATCCGGCCCGCCAAGGCACAGCATGATGATGGACAGCAAATCATAATTCCTGATGGGTTCTTTGCCCTCGCCGACCAGATATTCTTCCACCAGCCGATACCGGGTAATGGTGTTCTCTCGATACTGCGGCGGTTTCATGCAAATCCAGATGGAGTAGACCTTCTTGATTTTCTCATAATGGGAGCCAGTGAACTCCCTGCCGTACTGGGAAGAAATCAAGTAGTATATGCCACGCTTTATCAGCGGATAGCCGGGGTAAAAATCGTTCTGGGCCTCCACGTTGATGATGAGGGCAATTTGTTCCTCGGAGTCGGGAACGATGGCGCGGAAGCGAATGTCATAGGTGACTGTCCCCTCGCGCACCGATTTGTCCTCGGTGTCCATGCCGCTGATGACTGTGCCACCCTCGTCCGGCAGCACCGGGACGGCGGACACCTGGGGTTGGCCCTCAATGTACTTCTCGGCAATATCATTGACATCGCAATCCTTGTATTCTTCCAGGCAGGACTTCATAATCCGCGCCAGGATTGCCTTTTCAGACAGGACACGCTTACAGGCGGCATCATAACCCGCGCTGTCATCTGTGACGTGCAGTCCCTGGGCGATTGTCGTTTTGAGCTCCACCATCCTCACCTTCTTTCGTTTCATTCTACCACAGCTTTGCCAGCGCGTCCACTTCTTTTTTGAAAAGAGTTGCGTATGGCGTATACACGAGAGAGATATGGAGGTGCAGTGACAGAAAAAATTTATCTTAACAGGGTTGCTTTTGGGAATTTGATATGCTATACTATAAAAATCCAAGCAAAGGAGTTTATCAATATGCGGCAAGGTATTCTTAAATAAAATTTGATAATGGGAACAAAGACAAACGTCCTCAAGGAGAGGGCTTGGTTTTTGTACCCAATTTAAGAATACTTTTGCCTTTTCATTTCATATCGTGATAGACAACGGCCAGCCTTGGCCGCAGTTTTCATGTGTGTCCTACCTATCATCCCCAGCGGTAAAAGTATTTGTCGCTGGGGATTTTTGCGCCCTTCTGGGCCTTGTATGGAGGACAATCATATGAAAATCATCAATATTGGCATTCTTGCTCATGTAGACGCAGGTAAGACGACCTTGACGGAGAGCCTGTTATATACCAGCGGAGCAATCGAGGCGCCCGGCAGTGTGGATCAGGGAACAACGAGAACGGACACCATGTTTTTAGAGCGGCAGCGTGGAATCACCATTCAAACGGCGGTCACTTCCTTTCAGTGGCACGATTGTAAGGTCAACATTGTGGATACTCCTGGGCATATGGATTTCTTAGCGGAGGTCTATCGCTCCCTTGCCATTCTTGACGGAGCGATTTTGGTTGTTTCTGCAAAAGACGGCGTTCAGGCGCAGACCCGTATTCTGTTTCATGCTCTGCAAGTAATGAAAATCCCAACTGTTATCTTTATTAACAAAATCGACCAGGACGGGATTGACCTGCCAGGTGTGTATCAGTCTATCCGAGATAAGCTCTCCGCAAATATGATTATTAAGCAGAACGTGCAGCTTTCCCCGGATATATCCATCATGGAAAACATGGGGCTGGAGAATTGGGATACCGTGATTGCGGACTGTGATGAATTGTTGGAGAAATATATTGCCGGAGAACCAATGGACAAAGAAGAACTTCTGCGGGAGGAAAACAGGAGAATCCAAAGCGTCTCTCTGTTTCCGGTCTATCATGGCAGTGCCAAGGTAAACTTGGGAATCCGACAACTCATTGAAGCGGTCACAGATACATTCCAATCACCCACCGGGCAGAACAGCTCTGAATTGTGCGGAACTGTGTTCAAAGTTGAGTACGCAAACCAGAGCCAACGCCTTGCCTATCTGCGGTTGTATAGCGGTACGCTTCATTTGCGGGATTCCGTAGCCTTGGCAGGGAAAGAAAAACTGAAAATTACGGAAATGCGTATCCCCTCAAAGGGTGAGATTGTCCGAACAGAGATTGCCCATGCGGGCGAGATCGTCATTGTACCCTGCGACAGTTTGCGGCTGAATGATGTGCTGGGAAACAAACTGCTGCTGCCCCGTGAAACGTGGAGCGACAATCCTCTCCCTTTGCTGCGGACAACAATTGCACCAGAGAAACCAGAACAGAGGGAACGCTTGTTAAACGCCTTGACAGAAATTGCGGATACCGACCCGCTTCTGCGCTATGAAGTAGACGCTGTGACCCATGAGATCATTCTCTCCTTTTTGGGCCGGGTACAATTGGAAATTATCTCTGATCTTCTGGTGGAAAAATATCAGCTCAACACAACTGCAAAAGAACCTACCGTCATCTATATGGAGAGGCCATTGAAAGCGGTAAGTCACACCATTCATATCGAAGTGCCGCCCAATCCATTCTGGGCGTCCATCGGGCTGTCCGTCACCCCTCTCCCCCTTGGCACCGGAGTGCAGTATGAGAGCAAAGTTTCCGTTGGATACTTGAATCAGAGTTTTCAAAACGCTGTATTGGATGGTATCCGCTACGGTCTGGAACAAGGCGTGTATGGATGGAAGGTAACGGACTGTAAAATCTGTTTTGAGTATGGGCTTTATTATAGTCCGGTCAGCACTCCCGCAGACTTTCGGTCATTGGCACCTATTGTATTGGAGCAGGTGTTGAAAAAGGCGGGGACGCAGCTATTGGAACCATATCTTTCTTTTACACTCTATGCGCCGCAGGAATATCTCTCCAGAGCTTATCATGACGCACCAAAATATTGCGCGAGTATTGAAACGACCCAGGTTAAAAACAGCGAGGTGATTTTTACTGGCGAAATCCCTGCCCGCTGTGTGCAAGAGTACCGCAATGACCTCACCTTTTATACAAACGGGAGAAGCGTTTGTTTAACAGAATTGAAGGGGTATCAAATCGCCAGCGGCGAACCAGTTTTTCAGCCACGCCGCCCAAACACCCGGATTGATAAGGTGCGCCATATGTTCAACAAAATTCTCCCATCAATGATGGACTTATAAAATCCCTTTGGAACAAAGGGCGCACTTCTATACATGGTCTGCGACCATGTATCGTGCGCTCTGCGAGGCTACGGCCCGGACTTCCGAAAGTCCGGGCCGTTTGCGTCGCTCCGCTCCGCAACAAGGGGCTGCACCCCTTGCGCCGCTTTGCGGCTATCCCTGCGCCCTCGCTGGAAAGGTACATCCGCTCTGCGTCTGCACCTTTCCAGCGAGGCTAAAACCGAATACCGTTACCCTTGACCGTTTACCCGACACAGCAGGTAGACGGTCTTTTGTTTTGCCAAGAAGGAGGTCAAACACGATGGACAAGTCACGCGAAGAATTAGAGAAAGAGTATGCTGAGGCCACCGCTAAGTTGGAGCAGTACCAGCACAGAGGCCAGCGGTATGAGAACCGCATCCGCTACTACACCCAAGGCGAAAGGAAGAAGCGAAACCACCGACTTATCACCCGTGGCGGAGCGGTGGAGAGTATCGCCCCGGAGGTGCGCGGCATGAGCGAAAGGGCCTTTTTTCTTTTGATGGAAAAGGTCTTTTCCCTGCCGGAAGTTGCCGCCCTGGTGAGCCAAGCCACTGACCAGCAGGAAAGCGGATAATTGGCCCTGTTCCATCTCCACGTTACCCAGGTCAAACGGAGCGCGGGACAGTCTGTTGTCACGTCCGCCGCCTACCGAGCCGGGGAGAAATTGTATAGCGAATACTATGGCGAGGTCAGCGACTACACCCACAAGGGCGGCGTGGTCTGCACAGACATTCTCCTGCCGCCCCAGGCCCCCAACCAGTACCAAGACCGCGCCACCCTCTGGAACGCCGTGGAGAAGGCCGAGCGCGGCAAGAAAGCCCAGCTTGCATATAGCTTTGACATTGCCTTGCAGAACGAGTTTTCATTGGAGGAAAACATCGCTCTTGCAAGGCAATTTGTTTCGGAGCAGCTTGTGGGCCGGGGCATGATTGCCGACTTTGCCATCCACCAGCCGGACAAGGAGGACGGCGGTATTCCTAACCCGCACTTTCATGTTCTCTGCCCCATCCGGCCCATTGAGCCAGACGGCAAATGGGGGTGCAAGCAGCGCCGCCGCTACCGTCTGGACGAGGACGGGAACCGCATTATGGGAGAGGACGGCAAGCCCCTCTTTGACGCTGTTCCCACTACCGACTGGGGAAGCCCGGAAACACTGGAACATTGGCGGGAGGCGTGGGCCGCTATGGTGAACGCCAAGTTTGAGGAAAAGGGGCTGACCTGCCGCATCGACCACCGCTCCTATGAGCGTCAGGGCCTTGACCTGCTGCCCACCGTCCATGAGGGCGTGGCCGTCCGCCAGATGGAGGCCAAGGGCATCCCCACCGACAAGGGCGATCTGAACCGCTGGATAAAAAAGGCCAACAACATTCTGCGGGATATTCGGAAGAAAATCGCCGGCCTGACGGATTGGATTAAGGCCATAAAAGAAGAATTGAGCAAGCCCCAGGCCCCGACCCTTGCCGCCCTGCTGACCGACTACTATGAGGGCCGGAACGCCGGAGCATGGAGCCGCAACGCCAGGATTGGAAATCTTAAAGGTTTTGCCGAGGCCATCAATTTTCTGACCGAGAGGGGCATCGCTACGCTGGAAGATTTAGAGACCCATATCGCCGCCCAGAGTGAACGAACGGAGGCCATCAACACATCCATGAAAGCGAAGCGTGACCGTCTGAACGAATTGAAGGAACTGCTTCGCCTTGTTGACCTCTACCGAGACACCAAGCCCGTCTATGACGAGTTGCAGGGTATCAAGTGGAAGGGCAAGCGGGAAAAATTCGAGAGGGAGCATGAGAACGAGTTGAGGACGTTCCACATGGCCCGCCGGAAGCTGGACAAGCACCGTTCCCCTGCTGGTAAAATCCCCGTTCATGCGTGGGAACAGGAACAGGCGAGGCTTCACCAGGAGTACACAGCCGAGTATGAGCAGTACAAGCCTATCCAAGACGATTTGCGGCGGCTTCAACAGGTGAAGCGGAACGCCGATGCTGCCATACACCAGCAGGAGCAGACCCAGCAGAAACGCCGGGAGGTGGAGCGGTGAACGGCATTCCCCGACTGACCTACCAGCAGTACCGAGCCGTCCGGCGGCTGGTGCATGACTGCTGCAATTATGACGGCGGCAACTGTCTTGCTCTTGATGACGGCTGGGAGCCTTGTGTCTGCGTCCAGAGTATCACCTATTCCCTGGTCTGTAAATGGTTCCGCGCCGCCGTCCTGCCAACAGACAAGGGGCCTTCGGTGCCCTTGTTCTCGTCGATAAAGAAGCGCTTGTACCAAATGAGGAACGTCAGCGTGGTATAGATCTTGCGCTGGTTGAGCGCGCGGCCCTCAAAGTGATCGTCGAGCAGCTTCATGAGCGCATCGGTGTCAAAGAAATCGGCAGACCACGGTGCGGTGAAGTACTCCTTGACGTAGTCGTAGTATTTCTGCTCGCGCAGCCAGAACTTAACTGGCACCGGGAAGCCAACCTTCTTGCGTGTTGCCCACTCATCGGGCAGCGTGCGATTGGCGGCGTGGCGCAGGACAAGCTTGCAGCCCTCTTCGTTGACACGGTAGTTGGCGGGAATATGCTCGGCGAACTCCATGACCTTTTTGTCCAGGAACGGAACGCGGAGCTCCAGGGAGTGCGCCATGCACATCTTGTCTGCCTTGAGCAGGATGTCGCCCGGAAGCCACATGTTCATATCCAGATATTGCTTCTTAGAGAGCTCGCAGCAGTCGGGGACCTGCTTGTAGTACTCTGCGCACATTTCGGAGGCGTTCTTGCCGGTGTCGTAAGCTGGCTTGAGAACCTCGTCAACCTCGGACGGGTCGAACACCTTTGCCTGGCCCACGTACCAGCGCTCGGGGACCTCGGCGCACTTGGTCAGGAAGTTGTGACCCTTAAAGTAGGGGAGATGCTGAACGAGCGAGCCCAGGGCACGGCGCACGCCGAGCGGCACGCGCTTCTTGAAGGATCGCATCTCGGGGGTGTCCTCGTACCACTCGTAGCCGGCAAACAGCTCGTCGGCGCCCTCGCCCGAAAGGACGACGGTAACTTCCTCGGCGGCCATCTGTGCCAGATAGTACAGCGGCACGCTGGAGAGGTTCGATTGCGGCTCGTCCATGTGGTACTGGATATCGGGTAGCGCGTCGAAGAACTCGTCGGCGGTGATCATCTTGCGCACGTTCTTAATGCCAAGCTTGTCGGAAAGCTCGGCGGCGTAGTTGGTCTCGTTGAAGTTCTTGTAGTCAAAGCCGACGGAATACGTGGTGTCGGGCATGAGGCAGGCGGCAATGTAGCTGGAGTCGACGCCGCCGGAGAGGAACGAGCCAACTTTAACATCGGCGATGCGGTGCGCGGCAACGCTCTCGTGCACGACCTTGTCGCACTCGTCCACGTACTCCTCGAAGCTCTTGGAGTTGTCATCGGTAAAGTCGCAGCTCCAGTAGCGCTTGATATCCATAGTGTTGGTCGTAAGGTCGTACGTAAAGCAATGCGCGGGGGCAAGCTTGAACACGCCCTTAAAGAACGTCTCCTCCGTGGCAGGGAACTGCAGCGTGAGGTAGGGACGCAGCGCGTCGCGGTTGACGGCCTTCTCAAACTTGGGGTGGTCCAGGAAGCTCTTGATCTCGGAGCCAAACAGCAGCGAGCCGTCGGAGGCCCGGTAGTAATAGAACGGCTTGATGCCAAAGATGTCACGGGCGCCGAAGAGCTTGTTCCTGTTCTGGTCGTGAATCACGAACGCATACATGCCGCGCAGGCGGTTGACCAGGTCCTCGCCCCACTCCTCGTAGCCGTGCACCAGGACCTCGGTGTCGGCGTTGCAGTGGAAGACGTAGCCGGCAGCCTCGAGCTCGGCGCGAAGCTCCTGGAAGTTGTAGATCTCGCCGTTGAAGACGATGGTGACCTTGCCGTCATCGCTCGACATGGGCTGAGCGCCAGCCTCGGAAAGGTCGAGAATCGAAAGACGGCGGAAGCCGAGGGCGACGTCATCGACGATGTGCTGGCCACCCATATCCGGCCCGCGATGGATGATGCGATTCATCATGGCCGTGAGAACCAGCTCACTCTGTTCATCTGTACCGGTAAAACCGACAAAACCGCACATGCAAGATCCTTTCTGCTGACGGCTTAGGTGCGCTGCCGCAAGGTTTGCAGCAGTCGATATCAATCAATCCTTACTATCATGCCAATCTTTTGCTTCGTGATGGGGCATAAGCGCCGAGGGGACCGAAAAACCACGGCCCGCACGTTGGGTGAAGCGGCGGGCCGCGGCTACGACGATTGCTGTGTGTGAGAGCGCGAGAGGGGCTAGCGCTTGCCGCGCTTGGCAAGGCGGTGCTCTACCTTGGTGACGACGTGGATGAGCGGAATCGTCACAACCAGATAGTAGGGTGCGGCGCAAATGTAGGGTGTGATGTTGCCCGTGGTGGTCGTGAGGTTTTGGAGAACAGCATGAGTTCCATGACGCCGACGCTCGAAAGCAGCGACGTGTCCTTGTAGAGCATGACAGACTCACTGGTCATTCCCGCATCACGCGCATTTGTAGGGCGGGGGTTTTGTTATTTCGAATTAACCGTGTGCTGGTCCTTGCAAGTTTTTAGGGTGCTGAGACACTCGCAAGGTCAGGTGGCATATTAGGATGGTTGATAATACAGGGGCGCGACCGGATTCATCTGGGACGGTTTTTGCTTTTAAGGTTAGGTTTAGCGAGAAAGGTCGTTATATGTCGGGTACGACGAAGGAGAAGCTGGCTTTGATGCGCTATGTGGAGCTGCTCGAGGCCGAGGCCCTTGTTGTTTCCAAGCCGGATACTCTATGCGACCAGCACATCGAGTTTGCGACCGACGACTCGCGCCAGGTGCGTCCGGGTACATTGTTTGTCTGCAAGGGCCGTGCGTTCAAGCCCGAGTATCTGGTCTCGGCGATTGCCGAAGGCGCCGTGGCGTACGTGTCCGAGGTCGATTACGACGTCGATATTCCCGCTGTGATCGTCAACGATATCCGCCGTACGCTCGCTGTGGTGGCGGACGCCTATTACGGTCATCCCTCGGGCAAGGTGAAGGTCTGCGCTTTTACGGGCACCAAGGGCAAGTCGACCTGCAGCTTTTATCTGCGTGGCATTCTTGCCAACGAGGCTAAGCTCACGGGCCGTCATCGACCAGCCCTCAACACGGGTATCGAGTTCGATGACGGTATCGAGGTCGGTCCTTCTAAGCTAACGACCCCCGAGTCCTTCCTTTTGCAGTCGCGTATCGCACATGCCGCCGAGGCGGGCGCTCCGTGGCTGGTCATGGAGGCGTCGAGCCAGGGCCTCAAATACGAGCGCACGGGCAAGATTGACTTTGAAGTGGGCGCCTTTACCAATATCGGTGAGGACCATATCTCGCCGATCGAGCACCCCACGCTCGAGGATTACTTTGCCAGCAAGCTCAAGATTTTTTCGCAGAGCCGCTTTGCCGTGGTCAACCTCGATATGGACCACGTCGACCGCGTGCTCGAGGCGGCGTCCCGCTGCGAGCGCACGGTGACGTTCTCGCTGACCGATGGACGCGCCGACGTGCGTGCGTTGGCCATTCGCAACGGCGATTGCGGCGTGATCGCCACGGTCCGCACGCCGCGCTTTACGCGTGACATCGTGATCCCCACGCCCGTCAAGTTCAACGTGTCCAATGCGCTTGCCGCCATTGCCTGTGCCGAGGCCCTCGGCATTTCCGAAGAGGGCATCGTCCATGGCTTTGAGGGCGTCTTTGTTCCCGGTCGCATGGAGCTCTATCCGTCTGTATCGGGCAAGATTTTGGGCGTCGTTGACTATGCGCACAACGGCATGAGCCTCGAGACGCTTTTGCGCGACCTGCGCGAGAACTATCCCGAGCGCGAGCTGGCGGTTGTCTTTGGTGCAACGGGAGGCAAGGGTGTCGATCGCCGTACTACGATGGGTATCGCTGCCGGCAAGTACGCCGATCGCATCGTGATTACCGAGGATGACCCGGGCCCCGAGGACGTCGAGGACATCTGCGCCGAGATCGCGCGCAATGTCCAGGCGCAGGGAAACGATAGCTGGCAGATCGTGTGCGACCGCGCCGCCGCTATCGAGACGGCCGTGCGCGAGACCGACCGCCCCGCTGTGGTTATCGTGACCGGCAAGGGCGAGGAGGAGTGCATGCTGCGCAAGAACGGACCCGAGCCCTGCGAGCGTGATGGCTCGGTTCTCAAGCGCATCCTTGCGGCGTACGACGCCTAAGCGCCGCTGCCTTTGGGATGGCGTTTGCGAATCATCGACGCCCGATGATGCGGTGCCTCTCAAGCGTGTTCACCTTAGGGAAAACGCGGTACCAAGATTAAGTCTTTTCTACGTAATAAATGGAGTGACCATGTCCCACAACATCCTGCCGACCGTTGCCGAGCTTTCGGGCGAGATGCGCGAGCGCCTTGCCAAGGTCAAGTATGTCTTTACCGATCTGGACGCCACGATGCTCGCGCCCGGCTCGTGCGTGCTGCGCGACAACGACGGCAATCC
This sequence comes from uncultured bacterium, assembly GCA_905214615.1. Lineage (GTDB taxonomy): Bacteria > Actinomycetota > Coriobacteriia > Coriobacteriales > Coriobacteriaceae > Collinsella. The sequence continues at coordinate 13,606 of CAJMMX010000003.1, forward strand.
CTCGACCAAGCTCGTCGAGGCCGTCGTGGCGCTTGCCCGCGCTGGCATCCAGGTAATTCCCACCTCGGGTCGCAACCGCACCATGATCCACGAAGATGCCCGCGTGCTCGGCCTCAACTCCTACATTGGCGAGATGGGTGGTCTGGTCATGTACGACCTCAAGGCCAACGACTGGGAGTATCTGACCGGCGACATGCCTTACGACCCCGCCTGCGGCCTTACGCCGCACCAGGTGATTGAGCAGACCGGCGTGTGCGAGAAGATTCTCGCTCGCTGGCCGCACAAGATCGAGTACCACAACGACATGTCGACTGGCTATAAGTACCGCGAGGTCACCGTCGGCATGCGCGGCGATATTCCCGATGACGAGGCGCAGGCCATCCTCGACGAGGCCGGCTGCGGTCTGGTCTGGGCCTGCAACGGCCACTTGACTCATCTGTCCAAGCCGACGACCCTCGAGCTCGATCGCGTCGAGGACGGTCGTGCCTTTAACATCAATCCGTCGGGTCTCGACAAGGGCGTGGCGGTCGCGCGTTTCTGCGAGCATCTGGGCATCGAGCGCGACGAGACGCTGGCACTCGGCGATTCCGAGTCTGATTTCTACATGGCCGACCACGTGGGCACGTTCTGCCTGGTCGAGAACGGTCTGACCAGCGCCGGCGCGTCCGAGTTTCTTGCGTCCTGCGATAACGCCTTTGTCACGCGCGGCAGGATCGTTGACGGCTGGGCGGCGACGGCGGAGCTGCTCGTCGCGGCCCGTTCATAGCGCAGTGCCGTTACGCTTGGCCATATCTTTTCGAGAGAGAATCTGGTGAGGTAATGTCCGATATCGAGAATCTGGCCGGTGATACGCGCCCCATCGGCGTGTTCGACTCGGGTCTGGGCGGCTTGACGGTTGCGCGCGCGATTGCGACGGCGCTTCCGCACGAGTCCGTCTACTACTTTGGCGATACCAAGCGCTGCCCTTACGGCACCCGCACCGAGGACGAGGTGCGCTCGTTTGCGCTACAGGCGGGGCGCTGGCTTTCGAGACACGACGTCAAGATCATGGTCATCGCCTGCAATACGGCGACGGCAGCGGCGCTTCGCCTGGCTCAGCAGGTGCTCGATGTCCCCGTGATTGGCGTAATCGCGCCGGGCGCGCGTGCCGCCATCAACAGCACCCGCACGTGCCGTGTGGGCGTGCTCGCCACCAACCTCACCATCCGCTCGGGCGCCTACACGCGCGCCATCCAGGACTTGGATGCCGGCGTGGACGTGTATGGCTGCCCTGCCTCGAGCTTTGTCGAGGTTGTCGAGCACGAGCTCGCCTCGGGCGCGCATCTGCAGGAGCAATGGCTCGAGAACGAGGATATTTTTGATACGCCAGCCGTTCGCGCGCTGGTCAACGCCACAGTCGAGCCACTGCACGATCGTGGCATCGATACCGTGGTGCTCGGCTGTACGCACTTTCCGTTGCTGGTGGGCCCCATCCGTCATGCGTTGGGGCCCGGGGTGCGCGTGGTGAGCTCCGCCGAGGAGACCACCCGCGAGCTGACCGATATCCTCACGCGCCGTGAGCAGCTGGCGGGCAACACCGCCGAGCCGCAGCATCGCTTTGCCACCACGTCCGACAACATTGCCGAGTTTGCGGTGGCGGGCAGCTTTATCTTTGGCCAGCCGCTCAAAAGCATCGAGCATGTCGATATCGACGAACTCGGTTAGGCACACAATGTCGCCGGAGTCTTCGCCACATCTTTTGCCGAAAGGATAGTTCCATGGAATATATGCAGGTCAACCGCGCCAACGGCCGCGCCGCAAACGAGCTGCGTCCCGTTAAGCTCACCCGCGGCGTCATGAAGCACGCCCACGGCTCGTGCCTGGCAGAGTTTGGCGACACGCGCGTGCTGTGCGCCGCCACCATCGAGGATGGCGTGCCGGGCTGGCGCAAGGGTGCCAAGGCCGGTTGGGTAACCGCAGAGTATGCCATGCTGCCGGCATCGACCGGTAAGCGTTGCAAGCGCGAGTACGCCAAGCGTAAGGGCCGCTCCATGGAGATCGAACGCCTCATCGGCCGCAGCCTGCGCACCGTCGTCAACATGAAGGCGCTCGGCGAGTACACCGTCACCGTCGACTGCGATGTGATCCAGGCGGATGGCGGCACGCGTACGGCGAGCATTACCGGTGCCTGGGTGGCGCTGCACGACGCCCTTGCTATGTGGGTCGAGGCCGGCAAGATCGAGCGCATTCCGCTTACCGGTCAGGTTGCCGCTATTTCCATGGGCGTCGTCGACGGCAACACCCTGCTCGACTTGGATTATTCCGAGGACAGCCACGCCGAGGTCGACATGAATCTTGTCGCTACCGACACCGGCGAGATGATTGAGCTCCAGGGCACCGGCGAGCAAGCGCCCTTCGACCGCAAGCGTCTCAACGCCCTGCTCGACTTGGGCGACAAGGGCATCGCCGAGCTCATCGAGCTTCAGCGCCAGGCCCTCGCCTAACCTGCCAAAAAGGGACAGGTTTATTTTGGCAGGTTTTATCTGGGAAAACGTCGAAGTATAAGACTGCCGTTGATTGAGAGGGGAGAGGCGGAGGCCCTCGTCGCCCTCGGCGCGGCATTGCTATAGAGACAAGGAGACCACTCATGGCACTTGAGAAGATCGACATCGACACCCTCGACCCGGCAGCGACCATCGTCGTGGCAACGGGCAATGCCCATAAGCTCACCGAGATCGAGGCCATTCTGGGCAAGGTCATGCCTGAGGTGCGCTTTGTGGCGTTGGGTCAGCTGGGTGATTTTGAGGACCCCGAGGAAAACGGTACGACGTTTTTGGAGAACGCCATCATCAAGGCGCAAGCCGCGGTAGAGGAGACGGGGCTTATGGCCATCGCCGACGATTCGGGCCTGGTCGTTGATGCCCTGGACGGTGAGCCGGGCGTGTACAGCGCACGCTATGCGGGCGTGCACGGCGACGATGCCGCCAACAACGCCAAGCTCCTCGTGAATCTGGAGGGCGTGGCCGACGAGGACCGCACCGCGCGTTTTATGAGCGTCGTCGCGCTTATCGACACGGACGGCCTGGTCACCTATGGCGAGGGCACCTGTGAAGGCGTTATCGCGCATGAGGGCCGCGGTGACCATGGCTTTGGCTATGACCCGCTGTTCCTGCCGCTCGACACGCCGGGCAAGACCATGGCCGAGCTCACGGCGGACGAGAAGAACGCCATTAGTCATCGCTTCCATGCGCTCGAGCACCTGTCTGCCAAGCTGACGGGCGAGGAGTAGGCCGTGCGTGCGGTGGTGCAGCGCGTGCTCAATGCCGGCGTGACTGTCGACGGCGAGTGTGTGGGAAAGATTGGCCGCGGTTACCTGGTACTGCTGGGCGTGGGCCATGGTGATACACGCGCCGAGGCCGATAAGCTGTGGAGCAAGCTCCGGGGCCTGCGCATTAACGAGGACGAGAACGGCAAGACCAATCTGGCGCTTGCCGATGTCGACGGTGAGGTGCTCGTGGTGTCGCAATTCACGCTGTTTGCCGATTGCCGTCATGGCCGCCGCCCGTCCTTTACGGATGCCGGCGCGCCCGATGTGGCCAACGAGCTCTATGAGTACTTCCTGGCGCTGGTGCGCGAAGACGTCGAGCATGTGGCGCACGGCATCTTCGGAGCCGACATGAAGGTCAGCCTCGTCAACGACGGCCCCTTTACCATCGTTCTGGACACTGACAACCTTTAGGTTACGCATATAAGTAGAGATTCGACTTGCGTATGGTGACAGCAGGGTGCTATAGTATTAGAGTTTTGTCTATCTTAGGGGTATTATCCCCTTTTTGAATTGCACCTTCTGGAGGCCCTGTTCATGGAAGAGATGGAAGTCAATCACGTCGACGACATCCACGAGAAGCTGACCGATATGGTGGGCGATCGCGTCAAGGTGAAGGCCAACATGGGCCGCACCCGCGTCGTCGAGCGCATGGGCACCATCAAGAGTGTTCACCCCGCCGTCTTTATCGTCGAGGTTGACGAGCGCCGTGGCCGCAAGTCGCGCCAGTCCTACCAGTATATCGATGTCCTCACCGGCCAGGTCGAGCTGTTCGACCCCGAGAGCGGCGAGCACATCTTTACCCCGCTCGGCAATCAGCTCGAGGAGCACTAACGGTGACCGATTGGTCCCTGACCCTTTCTGCGCCGGCAAAGATCAACCTCTACCTGGGGGTTCATACCGAGCGTGACGACCGCGGCTACCACAAGGTCGATTCCCTGATGGCAGCCGTCGGTCTTGCCGATATCGTGACGGTCGCCCCGGCGCAGGAGCTGACCGTCCAGACGGTTCCGGCATCCGACTTTCCCATGCAAAAGAATACGGCGTATCGTGCGGCGGCCGCTATGGCCGAGCGTTATGGTCGGGAGGCCAACGTTTGCGTGACGATCGAGAAGCACATTCCGCTGTGTGCTGGTCTGGGCGGTCCCTCGACGGACGCCGCGGCGGTCATTGTCGCCTTAGCGGAGCTCTGGGGCGTCGATCGCAGCGATCCTGCGCTGGATGACATCGCGCGCGGCATTGGCGCCGATGTGCCGTTCTTTTTACACGCGAGCCCCGCATTCTATGTGGGCGGGGGAGACGTGCTGGCAACCGAGTATCCCGCGCTGCCCGCAACGCCCGTTGTGCTGGTCAAGCCGCGCGAGGCGAGCGTTTCAACAATTGAAGCCTATCGACGTTTTGATGAGAACCCGGTACCGGCAGACAAGCCCGGCGCGATCGCTTCGGCCCTGCGTGCTGGGGATGCCGAGACGGCATATACGCTCATCCACAACAATTTGGGCGTCATTTCCGCGCAAATGGAGCCTCAAATCCAAACGGTTCTCGACTGGTTGCGTGCGCAGGACGGCACTATTGCCGTGGATGTGTGCGGGTCGGGTGCTTGCTCGTTTGCCATTTGCGACACCGCAGCCACGGCATCCAATCTCGCGGCATCCGCTCGGCAAAATGGCTGGTGGGCCTGCGCAACGGAGCTGATTTCCAACGCGGTTCGCATCGAAGGGTTCGCATCGAAGTGCCAAAGAAGTAAAAAATTTTCTAGCACATGGCGGAAATCTTTGTTACTATAATCGAGCTAACGGGTTGTGGCTCAGTTTGGTAGAGCACTGCGTTCGGGACGCAGGGGTCGCTGGTTCAAATCCAGTCAACCCGACCAGAGCATGAGGAGGGACCGCTTCTTGCGGTCCCTTTTTTTAGCTATTGTTGTGATACCGCGACACCCGCGGTATACTCATTCGAGCTTGTCTCGCTGTATTGTGGAGGTCTACATGTTTGGACTGAGGGCTCCTGAGCTCATCATTATTCTCGTTGTTGTCCTGATTATCTTCGGGCCCAAGAACCTGCCGAAGCTCGGCAAGTCCCTCGGCTCTACCGTCAAGAATATCCGCGAGGGTATGGAGGGCGACGATAAGGGCGAAACCAAGCAGGCCGAGGAGGTCGTGGTCGAGCAGTCCGAGGAGGACAAGGAGATCGCTGAGCTCGAGGCCAAGCTCGCTGCTGCCAAGAAGAAGCAGGCAGAGGACAGCGACGCGGACGCAGAGTAGTCCCATCCCTTTGGGGTGAGCACCTGACCGGCTTGCCCGCAGGCTAGCCGGTCTTTTTCGTTTTGTTGACAGTTGATCGTTACATCATAGTTGGGGAGATATCCGTATGGACGCAAGCCAGATCGTACTGACCGCTGAGGGCCGCCAGAAGCTCGTCGAGGAGCTCGCTTGGCGTGAGGGCGATTACGCCAAGGAGATCGTCGAGGACATCAAGGAAGCCCGCGCGTTCGGCGACCTTTCGGAGAACTCCGAGTACGACGCCGCCAAGGACAAGCAGGCCCAGAATGCTGCTCGCATTGCCGAGATTCAGGCCATCCTCGCCAACGCTCAGGTTGCTGCCACCACGGGCGATCTGACCGTCTCCATCGGTTCCACCGTTTCTCTGATCGATCCCAACGGTGAGGTCATGGAAGTCACGCTCGTCGGTACCACCGAGACCAACTCGCTCGAGCACAAGATTTCCAACGAGTCTCCGGTCGGCCACGCCATCATTGGTCACGGCGAGGGCGACTCCGTCGAGGTCGTTACGCCTTCCGGCAAGACCCGCATCTACACCATCGCCAAGATCGCACGCTAGACCACGGTCCCGCGTAAAGGTATGTTTTCGCTCCCTGGGACCGAATCCTGGGGAGCGTTTTAGTTTGAGGAGCTAACTATGGCAGAGAACCAGAACGCCGCCGAGCAGGCATCGACGCTCAACGACGAGCGCGCCACGCGCCTGGCCAAGCGCGCCGCCCTGTTCGAGGCGGGCCAGAACCCCTATCCCGAGCACTCCGAGATTGAGGACTACGTCGTCGACATCGAGACTAAGTACGCCGAGCTCACCGATGGCGAGGACACCGAGGACGTCGTGAAGATCGGCGGCCGTGTGGTCGCCAAGCGCGGTCAGGGCAAGATCATGTTCATTGTCGTGCGCGACGCGACCGGCGAGATCCAGCTGTTCTGCCGCATCAACGATATGGACGAGGCCGCCTGGAATACGCTCAAGGCCCTCGACCTTGGCGATATCCTTGGCGTGACCGGCGTGGTCGTGCGCACCAAGCGTGGCCAGCTTTCCGTTGCCCCCAAGAGCGCGACGCTGCTGTCCAAGGCCGTTCGCCCGCTGCCCGAGAAGTTTCACGGTCTCTCCGACAAGGAGACCCGCTATCGTCAGCGCTATGTCGACCTGATCGCCAACGACGACGTTCGCGAGACCTTCCGCAAGCGCTCGCAGATCCTCTCCACGTTCCGCCGCTTTATGGAGTCCGATGGCTACATGGAGGTCGAGACCCCTATCCTGCAGACCATCCAGGGCGGAGCTACTGCCAAGCCGTTCATCACGCACTTCAACGCGCTCGATCAGGAGTGCTACCTGCGTATTGCCACCGAGCTGCACCTCAAGCGCTGCATCGTCGGCGGCTTTGAGCGCGTTTTCGAGATCGGCCGCATCTTCCGCAACGAGGGTATGGACCTCACCCACAACCCCGAGTTCACCACGATGGAGGCTTACCGCGCCTTCTCCGATCTCGAGGGCATGAAGGCGCTCGCCCAGGGTGTCATTAAGGCCGCTAACAAGGCTATCGGCAATCCCGAGGTTATTGAGTACCAGGGCCAGACCATCGACCTTTCCGGTGAGTGGGCAAGCCGTTCCATGACCGATATCGTCTCTGACGTGATTGGTAAGCAGGTCACCATCGACACGCCGGTTGAGGAGCTTGCTGCCGCCGCGCGCGAGAAGGGCCTGGAGATCAAGCCCGAGTGGACCGCCGGCAAGATCATCGCCGAGATCTATGACGAGCTGGGCGAGGACACCATCGTCAACCCCACCTTCGTGTGCGATTACCCCATCGAGGTTAGCCCGCTTGCCAAGCGCTTTGAGGATGACCCGCGCCTGACCCATCGCTTTGAGCTGGTCATCGCCGGCCACGAGTACGCGAACGCGTTCTCCGAACTCAACGACCCGGTCGACCAGGCCGAGCGCTTCGCCGCCCAGATGGCCGAGAAGGCCGGCGGCGACGATGAGGCCATGGAGTACGACGAGGATTACGTGCGCGCCCTCGAGTACGGTATGCCTCCCGCGGGCGGCATCGGCATCGGTATCGACCGCGTGGTCATGCTGCTCACTAACCAGGCTTCCATTCGCGACGTGCTGCTGTTCCCGCACATGAAGCCCGAGAAGGGTTTCCAGTCCGGTGCCGCTGCTGCCAAGGCCGCCGAGGCCGGCAACGCCGCGAGCCCCTTCGTCAAGCCGCTTAAGCCCACGGTTGATTATTCCAAGATTGCCGTTGAGCCGCTGTTTGAGGAGTTCGTCGACTTTGATACCTTCTCCAAGAGCGACTTCCGCGCCGTGAAGGTCAAGGCATGCGAGGCCGTCAAGAAGTCCAAGAAGCTGCTGAACTTTACGCTCGATGACGGCACCGGCACCGACCGCACCATCCTCTCCGGCATTCACGATTATTACGAGCCCGAGGACCTGGTCGGCAAGACCCTACTCGCCATCACCAACCTGCCTCCGCGCAAGATGATGGGCATCCCCAGCTGTGGCATGCTCATCAGTGCCATCCACGAGGAGGAGGGCGAGGAGCGTCTCAACCTGATCCAGCTCGACGATTCCATCCCTGCCGGCGCAAAGATGTACTAACTAGTTACGCGGTTCTACGAACCGCGTAACGGCTCGACGCTGCGCGGGCCGCATTTGGACAATCTGACGTTCAACTTCAAGGGCGCGACCAGAAGGTCAGCGCCCTTTCGTTTCACGTCACCTTGTCTCAAATGCGGCCCGCTCGCTGACGTTGCCAATACATCGGCGTTGCCTTGGCCGTCAATAGTCATTGGGGACGTTCTTAAACGACTACCCAACGGCTATTGAGCACATGGCTCGCATGGCAGCCGTCTCTTTTATGTTTCCTTTAGCCGTCGCTGCCTAGGATGGGGGTTAGTCGGTAGGAAGGGAGCGTCTATATGGACGACGCGAGCGAGCGTGCAATCGAAGAGGACATGCTCGATCAGTTCAATTACTTTGACGATGAGGATGAGGAGCTAATCGATCGTCGCGAGCCGGCATCGCTTGACTCATTTGATCTGGTCGATGAAGAGACTGATGAGGTTGAGGACGAATCAACGGAGCCCCCACAGTCTTCGCGCCTTGACTCGCTGCTTTCGAGAGCCCCCATGCACCACGGTGTTCGTGCCGGCGCACTCCATATGAAAACAGACTGGCACCAGATCGTGACGGCAGGCGATGAGCTTGCCGTCGATGCGCCGCTCACCGATAAGTCATCCATCATCTGCCGCACCGGTATGCTTATGCTCGCGAGCGGAACGGGTGCCTGGCGTGTACGCGATACCATGAATCGCGTTGCCGCCGTACTCGGTGTCACCGTCCACGTTGACTTAAGTCTTCTGTCGTTTGAGTGCACCTGCATCGAAGATGGCCACTGCTTTAACGAGGTTGTCAGCCTGCCCACAACGGGAGTCAATACCCATCGCATTTGGATGATGGAGAGCTTCCTAAAGGAAATCGAGACGTATGGGCGCCGGTTTACCGTGCACGAATACCACGAGATGCTCAAGACCGTTGAGAGTTCAAAACCCGATTACTCTCCCTGGCAACAGGGCCTTGCGGCAGCTTGTGCTTGCGGCGCCTTCGTCTTTTTGCTCGGCGGCGGCCCTATCGAGATGGCCTGCGCATTCGTAGGCGCTGGTGTTGGCAACTTTGCTCGCTCTCATATTCTCAAGCAGGGTCTTGGCCAGTTTAGCGCGCTGACGATTGGCGTTGCGCTCGCTTGCGTTTCGTATCTGCTGGCATTGCTCGGCCTTGGCCAGGTCGTACCGGGGGCAATGTCGCACCAAGAAGGCTATATCGGCGCCATGCTCTTTGTGATTCCCGGCTTTCCCCTCATTACGGCAGGCCTCGACATCGCTAAGCTCGATATGCGAAGCGGCATTGAGCGTCTTTCGTATGCCGTGTCGATTATTGTGATGGCGACCCTTGTGGGCTGGATGGTTGCCGAGTGTGTGGGGCTGGCACCGGATGATTTTGCCCCGCTCGGCCTTTCGCCGCTTGCCCTTACGCTCCTGCGCGTGGTGATGAGCTTCGTTGGCGTATTCGGCTTCTCGGTGATGTTCAACAGCCCGGTAAAGATGGCCGCGGCAGCTGGGCTGATCGGCGCCGTGTCCAATACCTTGCGTCTTACGCTCGTCGATGCGCCGGCGCTGTTTCCCTTCCTGGGCCTGAGCGTAGGTATGCCTCCCGAGGCGGCAGCGTTTATTGGCGCGCTGGTATCGGGGCTGCTCGCGAGCTTAGCCGAAATCAAGCTCACCTACCCACGTATCGCCCTCACGGTGCCATCGATTGTCATTATGGTGCCGGGCTTGTATCTGTATCGCTCGATGTATTACATGTGCACCTTCGACACGGTCAATATGCTCGGCTGGTTTGTGCGTGCAGTGCTCATCGTGGCGTTTTTGCCCGTTGGCCTGGGTGTGGCGCGTACGCTCACCGACCCTCGCTGGCGCCACACCAGCTAATTGGTGCAAATGAAACTGATCCGCAAAACATGAACGTGGATAATCTCCCGTTTTTGGCCTGTTTACGGGCTCAAAACGGGAGATTATCCACGCTCGTGGAATGGGTGTCCGAAAATCCACGCTCGTTGGGCCGATGCAGACGCACCTGGCAATTCCTTTTTTGTAGACGTTGTCGTATGGCTGCATGCGGAAAAGGCCCCAGCGGTTAACATATACTCCATATGGGTAAAGAGACCAAAGCGCCGCCACGAGTGGCGCTTTGCGTTTGAAAAAAACTAGCTCGTCTAAGAGGAACTAGCATGTTAGACCGTTTTACCGATCGCGCGCGCAAGGTCATGTCCATGGCCAAGCAGGAGGCGCTCGATCTTCATTCAAATAAGGTGGGTACCGAGCATCTGTTGCTCGCGCTCGCCAAGGAGGACGAGGGCATTGCCGCTGAGGCGCTGCGCTCGCTCGATATCTCCTACGACGACATCATGGATACCCTCAAAGAGGTCCAGACCACGGTTCCCGAGCCCAGCGAGGAGACCGAGGCTGCCAAGCTTGCCTTTACGCCGCTCGTCATTAGCGTGATGGAGCGCTCCTTCCGCGTGGCGCGTGAGAACAACCAGACCTACGTGTCGACCGAGCACTTGCTGATCGGCATCGTCGAAGAGGGCAACGGCATGGCCATGGACATCCTCATGCGCCTGGGTGTGTCGTCCGCCTCCATCAAAAAGGCTATCGAGAAACTCACCGCCAAGGATCAGGACAAGAAGCGTCCGCTCGCCGGAGCCGGCGCCGGTCGCCCCGGTGCGGGCTTGCCGTTCTTTAGCGGCTCGGATGCCTCTCAGCAAAAGGGGGGCGGCACCGACACGCTCAAGCAGTTCGCCACCAACCTCACGCAGAAGGCGCGCGACGGCGAGCTCGATCCCGTGATTGGCCGCGAAAAGGAAGTCCAGCGCATGATGGAGATCCTTTCGCGCCGCACCAAGAACAATCCGCTTATCCTGGGCGATCCCGGCGTGGGCAAGACGGCTATCGTCGAGGGCCTGGCGCAGCAGATTGCTGCTGGCAATGTGCCCGAGAATCTTATGAACCAGAATATCTGGACGCTCGATCTGCCGGGTCTTGTCGCGGGTGCCAAGTATCGCGGTGAGTTTGAGGAGCGCCTCAAGAACGTGATCCAGGAGGCGACCGAAGCCGACGACGTCATCTTGTTTATCGACGAGATGCACACCATCATCGGTGCCGGTTCTGCCGAGGGCTCCATCGATGCGAGCTCTATGCTCAAGCCCGTGCTCGCGCGCGGTGCTTTCCAGATCATTGGTGCCACCACGGCTGAGGAGTTCCGTAAGTACCTCACTAAAGATCCGGCCTTTGAGCGCCGCTTCCAGACCATCGATGTCGAGGAGCCGAGCGTCGAGGACACGGTCAAGATCCTGACCGCGCTTAAGCCGCGCTACGAGGAGCACCACCATGTGCGCTATACGCAGGGTGCTATCGAGGCCGCCGCGAACCTTTCCAACCGCTACATCCAGGATCGCTTCCTGCCCGATAAGGCCATCGACCTCATCGACGAGGCCGGTGCCCGCGCTCGCATCGCCGCGAATCGCGCGCCCGAGCCGGTGCGCGAGGCCGAGCATCGTATAGAGGAGCTCAAGGCCGCCGCGCAGGAGGCCACCGAGAGCGATGACATGAACAAGGCCGCCGAGATCACCGAGCAGCAGAAGGCCGCCGAGATTGAACTCGCCGAAGCCAAGGCCGCCTGGACCGCCGAGCTCGACGCCAGCCCGCTCACCATCGACGTGAGTCAGATTGCCGACATCGTGTCCGTGACTTCGGGCGTGCCGGTTTCCTCGCTCACCGAGAGCGAGAGCCGTCGCCTGCTGCAGACCGAAAGCGTGCTCAAGACCCGCATTATCGGCCAGGACGAGGCCGTCGAGGCCGTCGCCAAGGCCGTGCGCCGCAGCCGCTCGCCGCTCAAGGACCCGCGTCGTCCCGGCGGCAGCTTTATCTTCCTGGGTCCCACCGGCACGGGCAAGACCGAGCTCGCCAAGACGCTCGCCGAGTATCTCTTTGGCAGCAAAGACGCGCTCATCAGCTTCGACATGTCCGAGTTCGGTAGCGAGTTCGAGGTCTCCAAGCTCATCGGTAGCCCTCCGGGCTACGTCGGTCACGACGAGGGCGGCCAGCTCACCAAGGCCGTTCGTCGCCACCCGTACTCGGTCGTGCTGTTCGACGAGATCGAGAAGGCGCACCCCGATATCTTCAACATCTTGCTGCAGGTGCTGGAGGAGGGCCGCCTGACCGATAGCCAGGGCAAGACGGTCGACTTCCGCAACACCGTGATCATCATGACGTCCAATGTGGGCGCCCGCGAGATTGCGCAGGATGCGAGCGTGGGCTTTGGCACCACCGGCGAGCAGGGTCTCACGTCGAGTGAGATCCGTGGTCGCGCGATGGGCGAGCTCAAGCGCCTGTTCCGCCCCGAGCTGCTCAACCGTATCGACGACATTGTTGTGTTCCAGAAGCTCTCGGGCGAGAATCTCACCAAGATCGCGCACCTGCTGGTGGACGACCTGCGCCAGCGTCTGATTGCCAACGGCATGAACATCAAGCTCACCGATGCGGCCTATGACAAGATCGTGGCCGAGGGCACCGACCTCACCAACGGTGCGCGTCCGCTGCGCCGTGCTATTCAAAAGCTCATCGAGGACCCGCTGTCCGAGGAACTTCTGGCCGGCGAGTGGGGCGAGGGCGATACCGTCCTGTGCGACGTGGCCGATGGCAAGTTTGTCTTTAGCCACGGCACGGGCGAGATTCCGGCGCCGCGTCCGGCAGGTACGCTCGGTGGCGATACCACCCCGGCGGCACCGCACACTGGCAGCGCCGCGCCCGTGAGCGGCGGCGTGACCTCGGGCCCCGGCGGCATGATGCAAACCGGTTCCGGCGCGCTGTAGGGCGTAACAAAACCTTGTGTCCACGAGGGCGTTCCAAAGGAGCGCCCTTTTTCTGTTGGAAAGCCCCCTTCGTTCAAAGTAGATCTCATTAAACATATCAATGGCGTATGCATAAACGTTGATCAAGCGTTGAGGTTGGTTGAAGGGTCCAACGTCCCTTCGGCGCGGCCCGTCTAACCTGCTTTACCTTAATAAAGTGGCGTCTCCCCACCGTTAGCCGATGATGCAAGGGCGCTCGGCGTTTTCGACTGGTTTATGCACGCAAAGTCTGGGAATATACAAGGCGCATGTCTTACTGTCTAACCAGTTGCGCCAAGGAGGCACCATGGATTACAAGATCACCGGCTACGAGCCCGCCCAGCTGTTCCATTTCTTTGAGGAGGTCAGCGCGATCCCCCGTGGGTCTGGCAACGAGAAGGGCATCAGCGATTTCCTGGTTGCGTTTGCCAAGGAGCGCGGCCTCGATGTGTACCAGGACGAGGTCTACAACGTCATCATTCGCAAGCCCGCTTCTGCCGGCGCCGAGAATGCCCCGACTGTGATGCTGCAGGGCCACATCGATATGGTGTGCGACAAGTTGGGCTCTGTTGAGCACGACTTTACGACCGACGGTATCGACCTGGTCGTGAAGGACGGCGTCCTCACCGCTAACGGCACCACCCTGGGCGCCGACAACGGTATTGCTGTCGCTCTGATGCTTACTGTGCTCAACGACGATTCGATTGCTCACCCCGCCCTCGAGTGCGTATTCACCACCGATGAGGAGACTGGCCTGGTCGGCGCCGAGACGCTCGACAAGTCCCAGATTAACGCCCGCACCATGATTAACCTTGACTCCGAGGAAGAGGGCGTTGCCACCGTCAGCTGCGCCGGCGGCGTCGTTGTTACCTACACCTGCCCCATCGTGCGCGAGCACAAGACCGGCAGCACCCTCACGCTCGACATCTCCGGCCTACTGGGTGGTCATTCCGGCAACGATATCAACCTGGAGCGCGGCAACGGCAACCTCATCATGGCCCGCATCATCGACCGCCTGATGGTCGCCGGCGAGCCCGCCATCGTTAGCTTTAACGGCGGCACTAAGGATAACGCCATCAACCGTGAGTGCAAGGCCGAGCTGGTTTACGCCGACCACGCTGCCGCCGAGGCCGCGGCCCAGATCGCAAAGGACATCATCGCCGACGTCACTGCCGAGCTCGAGGTCTTCGACCCCGGTTTTACCTGCACCGTCGAGATTGCCGACGACGCCGAGGTCGAGGCCATGGATCAGAAGTCCGCGCTTGCCCTCATCCGCGCCCTGCGTCTTGCCCCTAATGGCGTGATTCGCCGCAACGTCGCCACCGACGGCTCCGTCGAGGTTTCCTCCAACATCGGCGTGGTCGCCACTTCCGACGACCAGGTCAAGATCATGCTGTCCCCGCGCTCCTCGATTACCTCGCTGCAGAACGAGTTCAAGGACCGCCTGCAGACGCTGGCCGATGTCTTGGGCTTCGACGCCAAGTTCGAGTTCGAGTATCCCGGCTGGAGCTATGCCGAGCATTCGCCGGTCCGCGACGTTTTTGTCGAGAGCTATCGCGAGCTCTTTGGCTCCGAGCTGCGCATCGAGTCCATTCACGCTGGCCTTGAGTGCGGCCTGTTTGCTGAGGCCCTGCACGGCCTGGACGCCATCGCCGTGGGCCCGACGCTCTCCGATGTCCACACCCCGGACGAGAGCATGGAGCTCGCTTCTGCCGAGCGCTTCTACGAGCTGCTCATCGACGTCCTCAAGCGCCTTGCCGCGTAAGGGTCGCGCTAGCAGCAGTTCGAGCCACGTGCTAGCGGATTGCAAATGACATTACGAGAGGGGGCATCCGAACTTTTGCGACGGGTGCCCCCCTCTTCTTTTAAGAAATGTGGATTGATTGGCGCCTAGCCCATATCCGCCTTGATGAGGTCGAGGGTGCGCTGGCAGTTTTCGCGGACGGGGCCGAGCATATGCTCGCGCAGGTCCGCCATGCCGGGCAGGTCGGCGTATTCGTCCATGATCTCTTCCATACAAATGGGCACCTCGTAGGCGAGGTCCATCATGGTCGCAAAGCAAAACTTCTCGGATAGCCCGGCATCGGTGAGCGCCGCCTCCAGCGCGGGGTCGCCCATACCGTGGTATCGGCGGATAGCGCCTGGACCGATGCGCCCCACTCGATTTTCGCCGCCAACGCTCATGGCAAGGCGCGCCCGGCGGCGCATACGTTCGTACGCCAAGCCCGATGCGACATCGTACATGGGTGCGAGCGCTGCGTTTGTGCCTTTGCCTAGGATGAGCGAGTAGTTTTTAGCGTGTGCGTCAGGCGCTCCGATAATGGCGTTATAGAACAACATATAGGTAAAAAGCACAAGATTCATGTGGTGGGGGACTGTGTTAATCAGTCGTTCTTGGATGTCTCGTGTGGTTGGTCCTCCGTCGGCGGTGTATTTCTGGCTTGGCAATACACCGAGCGCCTGGCAAAAGTCCTCCTGATGCAGCCTTTCGATATTTCCGCTGCTATTGACCATTCTGTCGTACCGTTCAACGACGAGCGCGGCTTCGTCTTCAAATGTGCAATAGGAGACGTTGGCAGTTGGAATGCCAACACGCCGAGCCGTTTTCATGCAGACGAATTCGTTTAAGGCCTGATGTTTGAACCCAACGACACCATTTTTGAAGATATGGGTAGTGGGGGATGACCCTAGACATTCGCACCATTGGCCATCATGCCAAACTAGTGCAAATTTGCCTTGGTTGCCGCCCAGGGACCAGCTTTCGTTGGAGCCCATCCATGTCTCTCTTTCGTCATCGCGAATTGCTTTGAGCTTGTGAGCGATTTGAGAATTGGTAAGCGGGCGGTATGCCGAGACCCTGCCGCGGGCGGCGCCTAATTGATCGGTTCGACAAAACTGAACGGCCCCTGCGCAGTCAAGACCGATATGGCACAAGAGGGCGACGGGGTTGTTGGATGCAACGTCATACTCGGCGGCAATAGCGCGACGCTGCTCTTGGCTGTCGGGCAAAAGGCCAAATAGGAACGGGCGGACGATGTTATGGCCATACGTGCGATTGGAAAGCGGCATTGTAAGCGATAGTGGTGCTCCGCGATAGGTTGGGGCGTATACAAAGCTGCAGAGTCCATGCTCGTCTTGCCGGAGAGTGCCTGCGATTTCGCCACAAATGAGGGTCGCAAGCTCCATCTCTGCCATTTATTTCACAACCTTACAGCCAAAGGAGAGGTCTGAAGTGTCGGAAAGGCCTTGCTCGGCTGCGATTTGGGCCAGCAAGGCACCATAGGAAGATGGCGTTCCCTGTCGAGCGGGTCGTCTGCCTACGCTTGGCTTTGGCAGGGCATTCGAGTTCGCGATAGGGAGGTCCGCTTTCGTCGTCGGATGTTCGGAGGGCGATGCGATGGAGTCGTTATCGCTTTGCGCAAAGAGACCTATGCCGAGTGCGTTAAAGACGGACAGCAACTTGTCGAGTCGAATGCCGGTGGCGTCTCCTAGCTCGAGCGATGCGAGCAGGCGCTCCGAAACACTGGCCGTTTTGGCGAGGGCGGCACGGGTGAGACCCTGAGCCTCGCGTGCCTGGCGCACGTAGATGCCAGCTTGGCGCGGTGTGGTGATGGGAAGGGTATTCACGGCGATCTCCTAACGTGCAGACTTTTGCATATCAGTATGACATGCAAAAGTCTGCACGAAAAGGCCTCATGCAAAACTTTGCATGAGGCCTTATACTGGCGTTGAGTTTTGAGCGATTGTGTTTGGCGTTACAGCGCCAAAATCCCCAGATGCTCAAGCAAGATCTTAAGTCCGATGAGGATGAGCACGATGCCGCCCACGATGGTGGCAGGTTTTTCGTAGCGCGCGCCAAAGGTGTGGCCGATCGCTACGCCGGCGACGGAGAAGATAAACGTTGTGACGCCGATAAGCGATACGGCGGGAACGATGTCGACCGAAAGCGCGGCGAACGAGATGCCCACGGCCAGGGCGTCGATTGAGGTGGCGATGGCGAGGATCAGGTACTCGCTCAGTTCAATCTTTTCGGCATTCTTGCCGTCGCCTTCATCCTCGTCCTCGGTAAAAGCCTCCCACAGCATTTTGCCGCCGATGAAGGCCAAAAGGATAAAGGCAATCCAATGGTCGATGGGGCCGATGATGCCTATAAACTGGCTGCCAAGCGCCCATCCGATCACGGGCATGCCGGCCTGGAAGCCGCCAAAGAACAGGCCGAGCACTACGGCGACCTTAAGGTTGATCTTCTTCATGCCAAGGCCCTTGCAGATGGATACGGCAAAGGCGTCCATCGAAAGGCCAATGGCGAGCAGCACGAGCTCTACGAGTCCCATGGTTTGGCTCCCTCCTTGCGGGCGAACCCGCGTGTACTTCTGACAGGGGAGCAACAAAAAAGACCCGTGGCGTACGCGCTGCGCGTACAACCACGAGTCTCGTTCATTAAGGCAAGCCAGGCCGCATCGGCCAGTATGTTGACTTGCCGCGCCACCGGAGGCGAACCCGGTCACGCGACTACTCCCTCATTCATGTGAATCCCGATGCTACCACATGAACAGCTCATTTGGGTTGAGGCTCTCAGCGGTGTTCGCTCATTCTGTAAGCATCGGATTTCGCGAGCGCCGCGGGGACAAACCGTGAGAAACTATTTAGCGTTTATGGAGCGTATGCGATGGGAGCGATGCCTTGGATAAGAACGAGCTGCAAAAGCGTATGGAACAGGCCATCCGCCTGACGGCACCTGGTCAGCCGATCCGCACCGCCCTCGACATGATCATCGCCGGTCACCTGGGTGCCCTTATCTGCGTCGGCGACACCGAAAACGTGCTCGCTGCCGGTAACGACGGCTTCCCACTCAACATTTCGTTCACCTCGAACCGCCTGTTCGAGCTCTCCAAGATGGACGGTGCCATCGTTATCGACGGCGACCTCACCCAGATCCTGCGCGCCAACTTCCACCTCAATCCCGATCCCTCGCTTGCCACGAGCGAGACGGGCATGCGTCACCGCACTGCCGCTCGCATGTCGGTGCTCACCGATGCCATCGTGATCTCGGTCTCGGCCCGTCGTGCCGTCGTCAACGTGTACGTTCACGGCAAGAGCTATGAGATCCAGCCCGTCACCACCATCATGAGCTCGGTCAACCAGCTCGTCGCCACGCTTCAGACCACCCGTCAGTCGCTCGACCGCTCCCTGCTGCGTCTGACGGCCCTCGAGCTCGATGACTACGTTACGCTCGCCGATATCACCGGGATTTTCTCGAGCTTCGAGATCATGCAGCAGGCAAAGACTGAGCTTAAGGATTGCATTGTCAAGCTGGGCAACCAGGGCAAGCTCGTGCAGATGCAGCTCGAGCAGCTCGCCGGCTCCAGCATGGATACCGAGTACGACCTGATGATTCGCGACTATGCGAGTGATTCCTCCGAGGCCAATGCCGAAAAGATCCGCGCCAACCTGAGCCGTATGACGCCTAAGGACCTGTCCGACCCACAGCATGTGGCGGCGGTTCTGGGTTACGACGACCTGGACGAGGACTCCGTCATGACGCCGCTGGGCCTGCGCACGCTTTCGCGCGTGTCTGTTGTGCGCGACGGCGTGGCCGAGAAGATCGTCGACGAGTACGGCTCGCTGCAGGAGCTCATGGATGACATCAGCGAGGATCCGGAGCGCCTGGGCGACTTTGGCGTCAACAACCCTGCCATTCTTGCGGACTCCCTGTACCGCATGAAGGGCACCAAACAGGGGAACGCATAATGGCGCCCGTATGCGCCGTGGTCGTTGCCGGCGGCAGCGGCCAGCGCTTTGGAAATCCCGGCGGCAAGCAGCTCGTTAACGTGGCGGGCCGTCCGCTCATGAGCTGGTCCATCCGCGCGTTCGATCGTAGCAACAAGGTCGGCCACATCGTGGTGGTGTGCCCTGCCGAGCGCCGTGCCGAGATGCGCCGCCTGGCCATCGACCCGTTTGACTATGACACGCCCATCAGTTTTGCCGATGCCGGCGATACTCGTCAGGATTCCACCCGCGCCGGCGTGCACGCGGTGCCGGCGGGCTTTGAGTACGTCGCCATCCACGACGGCGCCCGTCCGCTCATCACGACCGAGGCCATCGATCATGCGATCGACGTGCTTGTGGGCGACCGCGCCCTCGACGGTGTCGTGTGCGGTCAGCCCGCGATCGACACGCTCAAGATCGTCGACGGCGATAATATCGTCGAGACGCCGCCGCGTGAGCTCTATTGGGCCGCGCAGACGCCGCAGATCTTTAGCGTCGACGCCATGAAGCGCGCTCACGCCGCAGCCATCGCCGAGGGCTTTAT
Organism: uncultured bacterium; assembly: GCA_905214615.1. GTDB lineage: Bacteria > Actinomycetota > Coriobacteriia > Coriobacteriales > Coriobacteriaceae > Collinsella. The sequence continues at coordinate 32,953 of CAJMMX010000003.1, forward strand.
CGGTACCGACGATTCATCGCTGGTTGAGCGCATGGGTGGACGCGTCCGCTGCGTCCAGAGTCCGCGCGACAACCTTAAGGTTACGGTGCCCGAGGACCTGCGTCCCGTAACCGCGATTCTGCTTGGCCGTATGGCCGAGGGAGAGGACCTTCCCCATGTTCAGTAACCTGCGCATTGGCCACGGCTACGACGTCCACCGTTTGGTGGAGGGGCGTCGATGTATCATCGGCGGGGTCGACATCCCCTACGAGCGCGGCCTGCTGGGCCACTCGGATGCCGATGTGCTTGCACACGCGCTGGCAGACGCCATTCTGGGAGCCTGCCGCGGGGGAGACATCGGCAAGCTATTCCCCGACACCGATCCCGCCTACGAGGGTGCCGATTCGATGGTGCTGCTCGCTCGCGTGATGGACTATGCGCGCGAGCTTGGCTTTGAGTTTGTCGATGCCGACTGCACCATTGCCTGCCAGCAGCCTAAGATCACCCCGCACCGCGATGCCATGCGCGCCAACCTTGCCCATGCCCTGGGCGTTGACGTCGAAAACGTGGGCGTTGCCGCCACTACGACCGAAAAGCTCGGCTGGGAAGGCCAAGGCGAGGGAATTGGCGCCTGGGCCGTCTGCCTGCTACAGAAAACCGTTAAGGAGTAACGAATGCGTATCTACAACAGCGCTACCCATAAAAAGGAAGAGTTCCAGCCCATCGAGTCCGGCAAGGTCCGCATGTACGTGTGCGGCCCCACGGTCTACGACAACATCCACATCGGCAACGCCCGCACGTTCATCAGCTTCGATGTGATTCGCCGCTGGCTCATCGCGAGCGGCTACGAGGTCACGTTCGCCCAGAACCTCACCGATGTCGATGACAAGATCATCAAGCGCGCCAACGAGCAGGGCCGAACGGCCGCCGAGGTCGCGACGGAGTTCTCCGACAAGTTCATCGGCGTCATGCGCGCCGCCAACGTGCTCGATCCCGATGTGCGCCCCCGCGCCACCAAGGAGATCGGCCCCATGATCGCTATGATCAAGACGCTTATCGAGCAGGGTCACGCTTACGCCGCCGATAACGGCGACGTGTACTTTGCCGTGCGCAGCGATCCCAACTATGGTCAGGTCTCGGGCCGCAACATCGACGACCTTATGGTTGGCGCGCGCATCGAGGAGAACGAGGACAAGAACGACCCGCTCGACTTTGCGCTGTGGAAGGCTGCCAAGCCCGGCGAGCCCAGCTGGCCGAGCCCCTGGGGCGAGGGCCGTCCCGGTTGGCACACCGAGTGCGCCGCCATGGTGCATCGCTACCTGGGCACCCCGATCGACATCCACGGCGGCGGCTCCGACCTTGCCTTCCCGCATCACGAGAACGAGTGCGCCCAGGCCACCTGCGCCTGGCACCAGGGTTTCTCCAACACCTGGATGCACACGGGCATGCTGCTGGTCGACGGCGAGAAGATGTCCAAGTCGCTCGGAAACTTCTTTACGCTGGCTGAGGTGCTCGAACAGCACTCTGCCGCGGCCCTGCGCCTGCTGATGCTGCAGACGAGCTATCGCTCGCCGCTTGACTTTTCTTGGGAGCGCCTGGAGGGTGCCGAGAACTCGCTCATGCGTATCGCCGGTACGGTCGAGAACCTGCGCTGGGCCGCGAACCATGCGACGGCCGATGCCGATGAGGCAGCATCCGAGGCGTTTGCCGCCAAGGCCGCCGAGACCCGTGCCACCTTTAAGGAGTGCATGGACGACGACTTTAACACTGCCGGTGCCATGGGTGCTGTCTTTGGCTTTGTGACCGAGTGCAACCAGTACCTGGAGCGGGCGGGCGATGCTGCCGACAAGGCCGCTGCGCTTGCTGCTGCCGATACGCTGGTCGAGCTGCTCGATACGTTTGGCGTCGAGCTCCCCGAGCCCAAGGTCGAGTTGCCGCTGGGCCTGCTGGGCGTTGCCGCCGGCCTGGTCGCCTACACGGGTGACGACGTGGACGAGGCCGCTGCCAAGATTCTCGAGGCCCGTGCCGAGGCCCGTGCCGCCAAGAACTGGGATCTGGCCGACGCCATCCGCGACCAGCTCAAGGACCTGGGCCTGACGATTGAAGATACGGCCGCGGGTACTCGTATTAAGAGTCTCTAGTATTTGTCGACCGTTCGAGGTGCGGCAGATTGCCTTGAAAGAGGGGGGGGCATAGACCTGGTGGTCATGCCCAACGATTGAAAGGCAAGGTGCCGTGGCTCGGACGGTCGATTCTTGTTCGTTATCTATTTAAGGAGGCCGTTTTATGGCCGACAATCGCAAACGTGCACCGCGTGGAGGCAAGCAGGCTGCTTCTGGCTCGCGTGCGATTCGCCGCAACGACCGCGCTGCCACTCCCAAGGGCCAGCGCGAGCGCTCCCAAGCCCAGGCTGCGCGTTCGCAGCGAGATCGCAACCGCGACAATGTTCAGGTTCCCAAGGGCGAGTTTATCGAAGGTCGTCGTGCTGCCGCCGAGGCACTGCGTACCGGCTTTCCCGTCAAGTGCGCGCTCATCGCCGAGGGCGGGGAGCGCGATGCCGCCTTGTCGCGTCTGGTCGACGACCTCAACGCCGCGGACGTCCGCATTAAGTATGTGCCGCGCACGCAGCTCGATGCGCTGTCGAGCCATGGCGCTCACCAGGGCATTGCGCTCGAGGTGGGCAATTTCCCCTATGCCGATGTCGCCGATATTCTCGATCGCGCGGGTGAAGGACCGGCGCTCGTCGTCGTGCTCGACCATGTGACCGACGATGGCAATTTTGGTGCGATCGTGCGCTCTGCCGAGGTCGTGGGCGCAGCGGGCGTCATCATTGCCAACAAGCGCGCCGCCGGTGTGACCGTGGGCAGCTACAAAACCTCCGCTGGTGCCGTCATGCACCTGCCCATCGCGCAGGTTCCCAATATCGCCCGAGCGCTTGACGACCTCAAGGCCGCCAGCTTTTGGGTGGGCGGTGCTTCCGAGCACGCCGAGGGCAGTTGCTGGGATGCTCCCTTCGAGGGCCGCGTTGCGCTCGTCATGGGCTCCGAGGGCGACGGCATCTCGCGCCTGGTGCTCGAGAAATGCGACTTTTTGACCAAGCTTCCCCAGCGCGGCATGACCGAGAGTCTCAATGTGGCCCAGGCGACCACCGCGCTGTGCTTTGAGTGGCTGCGCCGCAATGCCGGCGAGCTCATGGGGGAGGAGTAGCGCATGTCCAAGAAGAACCGCGCCAAGTCCAAGGCCAAGCGCTTTGGCGAAGGCTCGGCCAAGCCGATTGTTTCGGCCGCGACCTATGGCGTGGGCGGCAATGCGTTTGCGCAGGCCATCGCCGACCCGGTCTCGACGGTGCACTCCAATAAGCCCGAGCTGCTGGTGGTCGACGGCTACAACGTGATCCACTGCACGCCGCGCTACGAAAAGCTCGTCTACGACCATTCCGATGATCCGTATTCCAGCGACGTTCACGATATGGCGCGCACGGCACTCATCAACGATGTTGCCGCGTTTGCCCAGGGCCGCTACGAGGCCGTAATCGTGTTTGACGGCGCGGGCAATATCTCCAGCGAGCGCCCCAACCTGCCGGCCCGCGGCGTGCGCATCGAGTTTTCGCCGACGGGCGTATCGGCCGACACCGTGGTGCAGAAGCTCTGCATCGAGGCGCGCGAGGAAGGCCGCGCGTGCTCCGTGGTGTCGAGCGACGGCACGATCCAGGCCGTCGTCATGGGTAAGGGCGTTACGCGCATCTCGAGCCGTATGCTGGTGGACGAGATCAAACAGATCGACAACGACGTTCACGAGGCAGAGGAAGCTCCGCAGATCAAGATGACCCTGGGCAGCCGCCTGAGCCCCGATTCCCTGGCCAAGCTCAAGGCCCTGCGCGGGAGGTAGGGGATTATCCATAGAGACCCGTTTCCCAATTGGCCGGTCCGTTGATTTGTAATCAACGGACTGTGGGTTGCCGTCGCCAAAACGAATAGTTTTTGGTTTTGGCGAACGGATAAAACTATTCGTTCTGACGAATAGTTTTGAGATGTGGTCGGTCAAAGGGTCTGTTGCGCCTTGTCAGCAATTCCTTTATTCTTAATTGGCTTCGCGCGAAAGCGCCAAGTGTGCCAGTGTGGCGCAACGGTAGCGCAACTGATTTGTAATCAGTGGGTTGCAGGTTCGATTCCTGTCACTGGCTCCATGAGAGTTTCGGGCTCTGTCTCTATATGGGACAGGGCCCGTTTCTATTTATGTTGACATGTCAGCGGGTTTGACTCCCACCAGGCTTTAGGTTTGTCTCGATCTGTAACACGGGCGGGCTGAAGACCCTCCTTATTGTTACAGATCGAGACATTGCCAAGGGACGGACGATAACATCTCGGTCTGTAACACGAAGAGGCTGAAAACCGTTCTTACTGTTACAGATTGAGACGTAAGCTGGGGTCTCTGCGTAATATTTCGACCTGTAACAGATAGGGGAGAAAATGTTCTCTATATGTTACAGATCGAGACAAAAGCCGTGTCGAGCTCGGCTGCCCCCCCCTGAGCGTGGATTATCGGACGTACGAGCGTGGAAAATCTCCCGCTTAGTGAATGATCGTGGATAATCTGCCACTTTGGCCTTGGGGGCACGCCAATAGTGGGAGATTGTCCACGCTCGATTTCAAACGGAAGAAAATCCACGCTCGAATCTGCCACGGAAGCCCGATCTCGACCTATATATAGGTGCAAATAGGCTGTTATCGAAGTTCGATCCTGAAGGTGTACTCCACTACGCCAAAGTGTTACCTTGGGAAATGTCACCTCTGTATCCAAAACCACCGTCCTTCATATCCAAACTCAATAAAACCGCAGGTCACGGCTATATAGATACGCCCGGAACCGTGTATCTAGAGGTTTTCGTTGACAGCCCCCAAGGTTGCATCGTATTATCTTTTTCGTTCGCGGGGGCGGCGGTCCAAAAGACCAAAGGACCTGCGGATACTTGAACGATTGGGAGTTTGCCCGAGTGGTTAATGGGGACGGGCTGTAAACCCGTTGGCTTTGCCTACATAGGTTCGAATCCTATAGCTCCCACCCGTCAAGTGCCTGTATAGCTCAGTCGGTAGAGCACTTCGTTGGTAACGAAGAGGTCACCAGTTCAAGTCTGGTTGCAGGCTCCATCCGGCGGTGTAGCTCAGTTGGTTAGAGCACACGGTTCATACCCGTGGCGTCACTGGTTCGAATCCAGTCACCGCTACCATAGGTAACACGGTGGCTTCTCAATAGTATGTTGAGAGGCCACTATGGTATAAAGGCAAAGTCCCGTCCGGGGACGACCTGTTAAGAGGAGGGCTTTATGGCCAAAGAGAAGTTTGAGCGCACTAAGCCGCATGTTAACATCGGCACCATTGGTCACGTCGACCACGGCAAGACCACGCTGACCGCCGCCATCACCAAGGTTCTCTCCGAGACCGAGGGCTGCAAGGCTGACTTCACTGCGTTCGAGAACATCGACAAGGCTCCCGAGGAGCGCGAGCGCGGCATTACGATCTCCGTCTCCCACGTCGAGTACGAGACCGCTTCCCGTCACTACGCTCACGTTGACTGCCCGGGCCACGCTGACTACGTCAAGAACATGATCTCCGGCGCTGCTCAGATGGACGGCGCTATCCTGGTCATCGCTGCTACCGACGGCCCCATGGCTCAGACTCGCGAGCACATCCTGCTCGCCCGTCAGGTCGGCGTTCCCTACATCGTCGTCTTCCTGAACAAGTGCGACATGGTCGACGATGACGAGCTTATCGACCTCGTCGAGATGGAGACCCGTGAGCTCCTCTCCGAGTACGATTTCCCCGGCGACGACATCCCCGTCATCCGTGGTTCCGCTCTGGGCGCTCTCGAGGGCGACGCCAAGTGGATGGACGCTATCCGCGAGCTCATGAACGCCGTCGACGAGTACATCCCGACGCCTGCTCGTAACAACGACCTCCCGTTCCTGATGGCCGTTGAGGACGTTATGACCATCTCCGGCCGTGGTACCGTTGCTACCGGCCGTGTCGAGCGCGGTGAGCTCAAGCTCAACGAGCCCGTCGAGATCGTCGGCATCAAGGATACCCAGAACACCGTTGTTACCGGTATCGAGATGTTCCGTAAGTCCATGGACTTCTGCGAGGCTGGCGACAACGTCGGTCTGCTGCTCCGTGGCATCAAGCGTGAGGACATCGAGCGCGGCCAGGTTCTCTGCAAGCCCGGTTCGGTTACCCCGCACACCAAGTTCACCGGCGAGATCTACGTTCTGACCAAGGAGGAGGGCGGCCGTCACACCCCGTTCTTCGATGGTTATCGTCCTCAGTTCTACTTCCGTACCACCGACGTTACCGGTACGGTCAAGCTCCCCGAGGGCACCGAGATGGCTATGCCTGGTGACCACATCACCATCGAGGGCGACCTCATCCACCCGATCGCCATGGAGGAGGGCCTGCGCTTCGCTATCCGCGAGGGTGGCCACACCGTCGGTTCGGGCATCGTCTCCACGATCATTGAGTAAATTAGCTCTTTGATATAGCTGACTTAGAGAACCCGGCACTTATATGGGTGCCGGGTTCTTTTCTGCAATGGATATTGAGCCGTTGCTGGTGTCGAGAGGATCGATAATGGTCCTGGATGCACCGTCGATTAGATCTCGATGGCTTCATTGATGTGTTCCAAATATGAATGGATCCACCGAGAACCAATTGACTCGAGGTTTTCATTGACAGCACTTACGTGGAGCTGATAAAGTAACAACTCGTGCCCGTACGGGGCGGAAATGAAAGGTTCAGGATACATGCGTACTCTAGTTACTCTTGCGTGCACTGAGTGCAAGCGCCGCAACTATACGACCACCAAGAACAAGTCGACCATGCCTGATCGTATGGAGATCAAGAAGTATTGCCCCTGGTGCCGTCACCACACGCTGCACAAAGAGACTCGCTAGTCTCTAGTCATATACGCCAGTAGTTCAATTGGTAGAGCATCGGTCTCCAAAACCGAGTGTTGAGGGTTCGAGTCCTTCCTGGCGTGCCAGTCATTATTCCGTAAGCTCCCACTTGGGAGCTTACGGTTTACTCATGTATAAGCGCATTGCGCGGAGGTAACCCAAATGGCCAACAAGAAGAACAAGAAGAAGGCTCAGCAGCCGGCACCTGCCAACAGCGCTGCCGCCAACTCCAAGGTTGAGGCCAAGAAGGCCGTTGCCAAGAAGAGCGAGAAGGCTGCGAAGTCCAAGAAGAACGAGAAGCCTGGTTTCTTCGCCCGCACCAAGAAGTATTTCGCTTCGGTGAAGTCCGAGATGAAGCGTGTCACGTGGCCCGATAAGAAGGAGCTCGTGAACTACTCGGTCGTCGTTTGCGCTTCTCTGATCGTCGTCGGCGTCGTCATCGCTCTGCTCGATGCTGGCTTTGGCGAGGCTCTTGCTCTGTTCTCTGGATTGAGGGGCTAAACCATGTCTAAGCGTTGGTACGTCGTTCACACTTACTCTGGATACGAGAACCGCGTTAAGTCCGATCTCGAGCATCGCATCGAGACCATGGGCATGCAGGACCGTATCTTTGATATCGAGATTCCTATGGAGCGCGTCACCGAGATCAAAGAGGGTGGCAAGCGTGAGACCAAGGATTCCAAGATCTTTCCGGGTTATGTCCTGGTCCGCATGGAGATGGATGACGATGCTTGGACGTGTGTTCGCAACACGCCCGGCGTCACCGGTTTCCTAGGCGGCAACGGCAAGCCCGCTCCGCTTTCCCGTGACGAGTACAACAAGATGACTCGTCGTCCCGGTAAGGGCGATTCGCCCAAGCGCACCTCGGTTGATATTCAGGTCGGCACGTCCGTCCGCGTCACCGATGGCCCGCTTACCGACTTTGATGGCAAGGTCTCCGAGGTTAACACCGAGGCTGGCAAGCTCAAGGTCACGCTGATGATCTTTGGCCGCGAGACGCCGGTCGAGCTTGACTTTAACCAGGTCGCTGTCATCGCTTAAGTTTTCGTCCGTTCGCGCGAGCGTGCTTCTTCTGTGACTGCTCATCTCAGGAGTGCTTCTAACACGTGCGTGCTTACGATATAGCAAGTACTTCACACTCGTGATTCGAAAGGAATGACCATGGCTGAGAAGAAGGTTGCCAACGTCATTAAGCTCCAGATTCCTGCTGGTGCAGCTAACCCCGCTCCTCCCGTCGGCCCCGCCCTGGGCGCTGCTGGCGTGAACATCATGCAGTTCTGCCAGGCCTTTAACGCCGAGACGCAGGACAAGAAGGGCGACATCATCCCCGTTGAGATCTCTGTCTACGAGGACAAGTCCTTCTCCTTCATCACCAAGACCCCGCCGGCGGCTCACCTCATCAAGAAGGAGCTGAACCTCAAGTCTGGTTCCGCTAAGCCCCAGGCCGACAAGGTTGGTCAGCTCTCCCAGGAGCAGCTCACCAAGATCGCCGAGATCAAGATGCCGGACCTCAATGCCAACGACATTGACGCCGCCAAGAAGATCATCGCCGGTACCGCCCGTTCCATGGGCGTCACCATCGCTGAGTAGCGATTTCTTATGGTAACGACGGGTGCTCCGACCTGGGCGCCCGTTAAATGTGTGCAATAGGGCACACGATACGATGTGGGAGGGCTCACGCCCGTTTAACCACAGGAGGTAATGCACATGGCTAAGCATGGTAAGAGCTATAACGCCGCTGCCGAGAAGATCGATCGCGCCACGCTCTACACCCCCCTTCAGGCTGCCAAGCTCATTAAGGAGCTCGACACCGCCAAGTTCGACGAGACCGTCGAGGCCCACTTCCGTCTGGGCATCGATACTCGTAAGGCTGACCAGAACATCCGTGGTTCCATCTCCCTGCCCCACGGCACCGGCAAGACCGTTCGTGTTGCCGTCTTCGCCGAGGGCGAGAAGGCCCGCGAGGCTGAGGCTGCCGGCGCCGACATCATCGGTTCCGACGAGCTTGTCGCCCAGATTCAGAAGGGCGAGATCAACTTCGACGCCGCTATCGCTACGCCGAACATGATGGCCAAGGTTGGCCGCATCGGTAAGATCCTTGGTCCCCGTGGCCTCATGCCGAACCCCAAGCTCGGCACCGTGACCATGGACGTCGCCAAGATGGTCTCCGAGCTCAAGGCTGGCCGCGTTGAGTACCGCGCCGACCGCTACGGCATCTGCCACGTGCCCCTGGGCAAGAAGTCCTTCACCGAGCAGCAGCTCGTCGAGAACTACGCTGCCCTGTACACCGAGATTCTGCGCGTCAAGCCCTCTTCTGCTAAGGGCAAGTACGTCAAGTCCATCTCCGTGTCTTCCACCATGGGCCCTGGCGTCAAGGTCGATCCCGCTATCCAGCGCGACTTCCTGGCTGAGTAACTAACAGTTACTGCCTGAGCAAAGCAAGCATTGCTAAAGAGACCCGGTTCTGCCTCGTGCAGGACCGGGTCTCTTGCTTTTGAGTCAACGAAACCACCACGAAGGGGACAGGCACCCTTGTGGTGGTTTTACTTGTGTTGTACTTTAGCGCGATGTAGTACTACCCGAGGCCGAAGGGAGCCCAACATGTTTAAGAACACGCAACAGCTCCTAGGCATAGCGCTACTAGATTGGATAGCGCGCTAGGGTTGTAATCTCGCTATAACGATTTGTTGTACCCGGGTGCGCTATCGTCTGCCGCTTTCAGGCGTGATGAGCGACACGGGTATTTTTCTATCTCTAGGCCTTCTCTCTCTCCTGAAAGCCATCTGTCATAAAACGGTCAATCAGGAGGAACATATAAGCCGCAAAATCACAATCTTTGACGCCACCCTGTGCGACGGTGAGCAGTCGCCGGGCGCCAGCATGAATACCGAGGAAAAGCTCTTCATCGCCCGCCAGCTGGTGCGCATGAACGTGGACGTTATCGAGGCGGGCTTTCCCATCTCGAGTCCTGGTGACTTTCGCTCCGTACAGGAGATTGGCAAGATTGCGGGCGACCGATGCACGGTATGCGGCCTGACGCGCGCTGTCGACAGGGATATCGAAGTGGCTGCAGAGGCGCTCAAAACGGCCCAGAGGCCCCGTATCCATACAGGGCTGGGTGTGAGCACCAGTCACCTGCGCGACAAGCTCCATATGACTGAGGAAAGGGCAATTGAGTGAGCGATCCATGCCGTCAAACATGCTCGCAAGTTCGTTGACGATGTTGAGTTTTATGCCGAGGATGCCGGCCGCTCCGATCAGGAGTTTCTGGTGCGCATTATCGAGGCGGCCGTAAAGGCCGGTGCCACGGTCGTGAACATCCCCGATACGATGGGCTACAACATGCCGTGGGACTTTGGCGCCCGCATCCGTGACCTGCGCGGGCGCTGCGGGTGCGGCCGGTCAGCGTGCGGTCGACGTGATGGAGTATCGCGAGTACGAGATTGAGCGCATTGCGCGCCAGGCATTTGAGGCGGCGCGCAAACGTCGCGGCAAGGTGACGAGCGTTGATAAGCGCAACGTGCTGGAGACGAGCCGCATGTGGCGCGAGATCGTGCATCGCGTGCAAGACGAGGAGTACTCCGACGTGGAGCTTGAGGACCTGCTCGTCGACAACGCCGCCATGCAGCTCATCAGTCGACCGGCAGACTTTGACGTCGTGGTGACGGAGAACATGTTCGGCGACATCCTGTCCGATGAGGCGGCTCAGATTACCGGATCGCTCGGTATGCTTGCCTCTGCCTCGCTGGATGATGGCGTATCGCTGTTTGGGCCGAGCGCTGGCAGCGCTCCTGACATCGCGGGGCTCGGCGTGGCCAATCCGCTGGCTCAAATCTTGTCGGTGGCGATGCTGCTGACCTACGCGCTCGACATGGGCGAGCAAGCCGCGTGGATCGAGAGCGCCGTGGCGCGCGTGCTCGACGAGGGCTGGCGCACCCGTGACATCGCCGATGTCAACACCCCGGCAGATAAGATCCTCGGCACCACGACGATGGGCGACAAGGTCGTCGCCGCGCTGTAGGCGATGCCGATTCAAGCTGTCAAATATCTCAATCTGTAACATCTAAGGGGCAAAATCGTTCCTACCTGTTACAGATTGAGATTTTCGGCTGAGCATCCGTGGTCTGTCTCGATCTGTAACAGCTAACCGATTATTTGGGCCCTACCTGTTACAGATTGAGACAAACCGTTGGGACAGGTCGGACGAGTCAGCAAAACCACCACAAAGGTGCCGGTCCCCTTCGTGGTGGTTTTTAGCGCAACGAGGTGTTCCCAGCCGACCATACGGGCGGCCTTGCGCTCACGCTGCTCGATGACAGCGCATCTTTAGACGCGAAGTGCGGAACCGGGTGCATATACGAGCCGCGTAGCGTTACGAATTCATGGGAATGACCGTATCGCCAATTTGTACGCTTGCAATCTTGTCTGTGTCACAAACTTGCGAGAACGGCCAGGTCTTGTGGACATCAGTGGTGCCGTTATCCAGTTTATTTGCGAAATAGCCGCTGTGGCTGGTTGCGTCCTCAACATGACCGTCTTTGAACGTCACGATGAGGGGTATGTTGCCAACGGCATCCATAGACTCCTCCATGTTTTGAGACATCTTGCCGCTGTTGTTGTCGTGTTCGATGGAACGATCTATGTTGTAGCGGACTGAAACGCCAACGCAGGATACGGTGGCCTCTTGAATCGTCGCCTTGGTGCCGTTAAAGTTGACCGATTTGGGCGCGGGAATCGTAACGGATGTATCTTCGTAATTCAGCTGGAACTTAAGATCCCATGGGCCCGTAAGTATTTTCTTATACTCGGGAAGCTCTTTGCCAGCACGTGGCACAACGAGAGAGTTGATATGCGTGCGGACGGTCCTGCCCATAAGGCCGGGTGATTCAACGCTGAACTGTGCAAAGTATTGAATGCTGGAGTCATTGGGGTTCTTGTCAATGAGCCATGATTGGCCTTGGCCGCCATGCTCGCCATCAACGTATACGTTTCCATCGACACTTCCGGCGATAGTTCCGTTCTCGCCCGGCTCGGAAAGCTTTTTCAGGGCAGCGGGATCGTCGAACGTAAGCGTATAGGCGATGGTAACCATATCCTTGTCGCCCATGATGGCGTCGGCGGTCACGGTGACTCCGTTGTTGGAGCAGCTAGCACCGACGGGCCGGCCAATACGGTCGATGATCTCGGTTTGAGAAGCAGGTCCGTCAAAGATGTCGGAAAGCATGTCAGAAGGAAGCGGCAGGACGCCTGTTGCCATAGCCGTGCCAGCGCCTCCAATGACGATAGCGAGGACTGCCGTTACAGCGGCAATGCGAGCGACTGTTCTTACGGGATGGCGGGCGATGCGCGGCTTGCGTCGCGTGCCATTAAAGTTGCTTTGAGCGGTCGCCGCATCGCTCGAGGCGACGGACTGAGCAATCGAGTTTGCCATGTGCTGCTTCGCATTATCGGTAAACGAAATGTGCTCCAGGGCGTGGCGATAGTCATTCGAATTCGTAGTCATTGTGGTCTCCTTTCAAGGAAAGCCGAAGTGACGCACGTCCGCGGCTAAGGTGCTGGGCGGTTGCAGCTGGCGTCGCGTGAACGGCGTCTGCGATTTCCCTGATGCTCATGCCTGCGTAGTAGTGCAAAAAGATGGCGATGCGCTGTGCTTGAGGCAGGGCCGTGACAGCGGAAAGAATGGCGCAGTCGCGTTGCGCGAATTCTTGCTCGGTATGTGTTACGGGTGCGCAGAAATCGGGGAGCGAATCGAGGTCGACAACCGGGTGATTCGCGTGCGTACGGCCGATATCGCGACATGCGTTCAGTGCGACTCGGATCACCCAAGCACGTTCGTGTTCGAGCGAGTCGAACGGTTGAGTGCGTTGGAGAATCTTGATCAGCGTGTCCTGGCAGATGTCTTGAGCGTCGTCAGCGGATCCAAGGGCCGAATAGCACAATCGAAGGATGAGGTCGGAATACGTGTCGACCAAGCGCTTTGCTTCCCGCTCGATCTGATCGGCATCGCATCGGAGCGTGCTATTGCGGTTACGGCGTGCAGGCATAGTGTCACCTCCAATTGGTCGTGGTGGATATAGGGAAGGCGTCTCGCGAGGTCCCTCTACATACAACACGGTCGAGACTGCATAAGTTGACAAAAAAAGACGGCACGTGAGCGCCGTCCTTACAAAACAATGAGTGTTCTCGTTAATTACACAAGCACCGTGATGGACAGGTCGGACGAGTCAGCAAAACCACCATAAAGGTGCCTATCCCCTTCGTGGTGGTTGTTGGCAGTTACCAGGGGGTTCTGGCGGTTGAAGACTCGATTGCTTCGTGGCGTTTGAGCTCGCGGCGCATGGTTTGCGAGTTGAGCCAAGCGGCCTTCCAACCGCGCGTGGGGTAGCGCGCCTCGTCAATTTCGATCTTGGTATAGCCGCAGGCGTTGACAATCTTCGTTCCGCATGGGTGTTGGCGCTCGCGTTGAAAGTTGGGGCCGTAGCTTTGGTGCACATGCCCGTGAATCATATAGTCGGGACCCCAAGACTCAAGAGCCGCATTAAAGCACTCGAATCCTCGATGCGGCAGGTCGTCCAGGTCGCCCATGCCTGCGACGGGTGCATGGGTAAGTAGAATATCGCATCCGTCTACCAGTGCGATTTTTCGCGATAGCTTGCGCATGCGTTTTGCCATCTCGCGCTCGGTATACATGTTCGCGCCGTCGCGGTAGCGCATGGAACCGCCCAGACCCGCAATGCGAATACCTCGGTACACATATACGCTGTCCTCAACACAAATGCACCCGCCCGGTGCATGGCGCGCGTAGCGGTCGTCGTGGTTGCCACGAACGTACACAAGCGGTTTGTTGATGACAGTGACCAAAAACTCAAGATAGTCCGGATCCAGGTCGCCTGCGGATAGAATCAGGTCAACGTCCTCAAAGCGCTCCTTGCGAAAGCACTCCCACAGGCATCGCTCTTCGGTATCGGCTATGGCAAGGATTTTCATAGGGCGCGGACCTTCGGCTCATCGTCGAGTTGCGGAATGGTGCCCACCACGTTGTCGGCCAGCCAGTCCATCTCGACGATTTGCGTGCTCGGCAGTGGGGGAAAGCCCTCGATCTGCACCACGCCGTCTTGGCTATGGAGCTCGCCGCCAAATGGATTGATGGAGCCCTCGACGATGCCATTGCGCAGTAGCTGCACAAGTTTACGCGTCTGATAGGGTAGGCCCGGAGCGTAGCGAATATCGATGACGCCGGAGCTCATACCGTACCAGTAGTTGACGGCGCGCACCTGCTGGTCATCGGCGGTCTCGTCCCATGTGCCGTGCAGTAGGCTGCGTACGATGAGTTCGTAGTAACGGCCCCAGTTCCATACCGGCATAGCAATACCGGTAACTTCCTTGCCGTTTACCAGACGGTGAAGCCCGTAGGCGGTGGGGTCCTCGAGAGACTTGGACATATCGGCGCCGGTCATGACGCTCACGCCCTCGCGACACATGGCTTCGGCAAGACCGCCGGCGGGAACATCTCCCCAAGTGAGGATAATCTGCGCACGAGGGTCGAGCAGCGAGGCACCGATAGCGAAGGCGTTGATTTCGCTCAGCGCGCCCGAGGCGAAGACCGACGCATGGTAGCCAATACGGTGGTTGTCGGCCATGCTGGCGGCAAGGGCGCCCAGTAGGAACTTGGCCTCGTACATCTTTCCAAAGTACGAGCGGACGCTTTGGTGGGGAAGGCCGATTGAGCAGTTAAGGAACCGCACCTGGGGATACTCGACTGACGCCCTGAGCGTGTATTCCATGAGCCGGTGTGAGGTCGAGAAGATGACGTTCGCCCCGTGCTTTACGGCTGTCTCGACGGCGGCGTAGAACACGTCCGAATCGTGGCAGTCCTCGAACGCCTCGGTGCGCACGATGCCGCCAAAGTGCTCATCAAGATACCGGCGGCCCTGGTCGTGTAGGCTGTCCCAGCTCGACGTGGCACAGGGAAACTCGTGGATAAAGGCGATTCGCATGGGATTGGCAGTGGAGTAGACGGTCTTGCTCATAAAGAAGTTGAGCACGCCCGAGGTAGCTTTTGTCGGTGCGCCCTCTTTCTCGTTGGGCTGCGGCGCTTCGACAAGATCGACTTTGTCCTCGTCGCTTTTGCCGGCAATGACAAGCTCGCGCCAAATCTTGCACAGACGGTTGACGACGATATCCGTCGGCGTATCCAGCAGACGGTCCTGGTTGTAGACGTTGAGGTAGACGAGCATGGCATCGGCAGGCGTAATGTCCAAGTGGTCGCCGCCCGCGCGAAGATAGGCGCGCTTAAAGAGCAGGAAGGTGTGACGTAGGTAGTCGACCTTCTTTTGAGGCCATTTTTCGACAAGATCTTGGCCGAGCATTTTGGCAAGCATCTCGTAGCTGCCCTCGCGCGAAAACTCAATCTCGTACAGGGGGCATACGTACCAAAAGGCGCAAAACTCACCGTACAGGCGGCTCTCGACGGAATCCCACTTACCGGGGTACAGACGCGTCACCTTGGCCGAAACCGTCGGAGCGTCAAGGAATTTGAGGACGCTGACACGCTTGTTGCCCTCTTGGACGTAAAAGCGGTGCATGAACTCGGTGACGATGATGGGGTCGCGGTAGCCCTCGGAGATTTGGATATCGTAGAGGTTGGACCATTTGCGGGCGAATTCGGTATTCCAGGGGAGCAGCGGCATAAAGTTACACGAAAAGGCGGACTGGCGACCTTTGGTAACCGTGCCGACGACCATTTCGAGCGAAATGTCCCGCAGGCCGATGTTCTCGCGCTGCCCGCAGGGAAGCTGGGCGACCAAGCTGTCGAGGTCCGTAAGATATGGATGCTCGCTTTGGCTGATGGCGCGACGGCGTCCCTGTTCGCCGCGCTTGCGCGCTTGACGATAGGCCTCTTCCATGGTGTCTACTCCCTTAGTCGTTTAAACAACGATATGAACCATGGTACCACGATGCGAAACCACCACAAAGGTGCCTGTCCCCTTTGCGGTGGTTTTAGGCGATGATGGGGGCGATGGCGCGGATGCAGGCGTCGGCTGCCGTAAAGGTGGTGCTGTCGTCACTGACGATAAAGATGATCTTACCCTTAATGCCAAAGTCGCCGATCTCGCTAAAGAGCACGTAGGGTTCCTTGTCAAAGCCCGAGATGGGTGAAACGGCGACCTTGGTGGCACAGGCGAGCTCGTCTGCCAGCGCATCGAGCGAGTCCCACTTTGACGTGTCCTTCACCGCGACGGGAACGACAACGCGTCCAAAGGGCATGAGGTGCACGAGTGTGTTCTTGGAGATGTTGGAGTTGGGGACGATGATGGTCTGTCCGCAGGCGTCCTCGATGGTCGTGTGGCGCCAAGTGATGTCCTGGACCACGCCCGACACGCCGCCGACCTCGATATTGTCGCCGGGCTTGATGATGCCCATAAAGGTCACTTGCATGCCGCCGATAAGGTTTGATAGCGTGTCCTGAAAGCCGAGCGAGATGGCGATGCCGCCGACGCCAAGAGCGGCGACGAGCGCGTTTGCGTTAATGCCAAAGCAGTTGTCGAGGATAAAGCTGCCGCCGATCATCCAAATGACGGCACGCGCGATGTTGATGAAGATGCTCGATGCGGGAAGCGGGTTGTCGTCACGGTTGAGTAGGTGGTGCAGGGTCTTGGATGCCACCTTGGCGGCGACGGCGGTGCCAAGGGCCAGGACGGCGGCCCAAATGATGTTGTGGACCCACCGTTGCGAAAAGAAATGAAGAATCGGCTCAAACAATTCCATGTAGGGGGAACCTCCTAAAGATACGTCCATCCATGATACCCACCAAAAGGCCCGTCCGATCATGTTCGGACGGGCTTCTGCGCTCGGTATAAGGTTTGAATAGTACGGGATGTAGGCCACGTGGCGTAATCTAGCGACGGCGCTTCCAGATGATGCCCAGAACGATGATGACGATGCCGCCGATGAGGCACGCGCCGACCATGACAAGCGTGCGATCCCCCGTTGCGGCGAGCTTGCCGGCCGTCTTTTTGGTGGTGACCTGCGTGGTCGTGGTGGTCGACGTGTCCGGCTTGGGCACGCGCGGGCGCGACCGGCGGCGTACGGCACAGATGCCCACAGGCGGAACGCACCCGCGCGGACGCGGGCATGGCGCGGAGGACCCGAGGTTGGTAGCTTGGCCCGCTCGCGGCGGCGCAGGTTGGTGGGGGGCTACTCGGCCTTATCCTCACCCTTATCGACGTCTCCCGTGACGAAGAGACGGACTTGGCCGTCCTCGATGACCACTGTGTCGGCCTGGTTGAAGGCAAAGTCGAGCTCGTCTAGCTCATCCTCGTAGTTTTCGGCAAGCTGGCGGACGGCGTTGCCCGTGTCCAGCGAGTCCATGATGAGGGCCTTGTGCGTACGGTTGGCCTCCTTGGCCTTCTTACGCATCTCGACGGGGTTGAGGCGGGCTGTCTGCCTGCTCACCTCGTGGAGCACTCCTATGATGACATTCGCGGCCTCGTAGCCCTCGTCCTTCGCGGCGTCCGCAAGCTTCAGCACGGGGCCGCCGAGCTTGGAAACCTTCTTGCCGAGCATACGGCGGTACTCCTCGCGGCGCTGGGCGTGCTCGCCCAGGCACTTCTCGACGATCTTCTTGTTCTTCTTGATGCGGGCTGCGGTGTAGTCGCTCTCGAAGCGCATACCGACCTGCTGGGCGATGAGCATGAGCTGGAACGCGAGGACCGCGCGACGCTCCTTCTCCTGGAGAAGGGTTATCTCGGAGGCGATCTCCTTCTCGTCCAGCTTTTTCTTTCTCGCGAGTGTCTCCGTGAGGTTCTGGATCTCGGAGAGCTGGTAGTTCCACGCTTCCTCGGCGGCGCGGGTGGCGTCCTCGATGACCTGGAGCCCGACGGTGAACTTGCCCTCCGTGGTGGCGGATTCCCCGAGGTTCAGGGAGAGCCGGTAGAGCGCGTCGTAGCCAGCCTTGAGCCTCGCATCACGCTGGCGCTCCATGACGCGCTGAATCTCCTCGATTCCCTCTTGCAAGCCTTCGAGCTTGTCGTTTATCTCGTTCATGTAGGCCATGCCGACGGCCACCGCCGCGCTCTGGAGCGCGATGTTGGCGACGGCTTGGGGCTGTAGTCCCGCCTGCTTGATGCCGGCCATCTTGTTGAACTTGCCCGTCTCCTTGTTGAAGCTTGAGAGCAGGTTCCAGCCGTCGGACTGTCTCACGCAGAGGTCGGCCCATGTGACGCCTTCGGGGAACTTCACGACGGCGAGCCCGCGCGCGGCCGCCGCCTGGCCCCAGGTGGCGCCGAGCGGGACGAGCTGATCCACGGCGGCGGCCAAGCGTTCGCCGCTGCGCAGCGCGAGGGAGCGGGTGGACGCCTCCTCGATTCGTGCGAGCTCGGTGGCGCCGAGGGGTGCAAGGGACTCTTCTGTCGGTCTGCCCTGTGGGTCCTCGCCGGTGCCGAATAGCCAGTCTCGCAATGACATGTGCCGCTCCTCTCCCGCATGTTTTTGCTGATTATATAACGATGGTGGCTGGGCGCGAATGGGGCGCCTCGCGGTTGAGCCTGGTTGAATATCGGAATATCGATATGATATGCGAAAACCACCACAAAGGTGCCTGACCCCTTTGCGGCGGTTTTGACGTTTATGCAGATAAAACCTGCCAAAATAAACCTGTCCCTTTTTGGCAGGTTTTAGCTCAGCAGCATGCGGTCGTTGGCGAGCTCGCCGCCCGAGACCTCCTCAAACTTCTGCAGCAGGTCGGCCACGGTGAGCGACTTCTTCTCGTCGCCGGCCACGTCGTAGATCACATGGCCCTCGTGCATCATGATCAGACGGTTGCCCAGACGGATGGCGTCGTTCATGTTGTGCGTGACCATGAGCGTGGTCAGGTGGTTCTCGTCGACGATCTCCTCGGTCAGATTGAGCACCTTCGATGCCGTCTTGGGGTCGAGGGCCGCGGTGTGCTCGTCGAGCAGCAGCAGGCGCGGCTTGGTGAGCGTGGCCATGAGCAGGGTGAGTGCCTGGCGCTGGCCGCCCGAGAGCAGACCGACCTTAGCGTTGAGACGCGTGTCCAGACCAAGGTCCAGGCGCTTGAGCAACTCAACGTATTCGTCCTTCTCGGCCTTGGTGACGCCCCACGAAAGACCGCGACGCTGGCCGCGGCGCTTGGCGAGGGCCAGGTTCTCAGCGATCTGCATGTCGGCAGCGGTACCGCGCATAGGGTCCTGGAACACGCGGCCCAGGTACTTGGCGCGCTGCGACTCGCTCAGGCGCGAGATGTCGGTGCCGTCGAGCTCGATAACGCCCGAATCGAGCGGATATACGCCGGCAATCATGTTGAGCAGCGTGGATTTGCCGGCGCCGTTGCCGCCGATCACAGTTACAAAGTCGCCGTCGTTGAGGGTAAGGTCGACGCCGGTGAGCGCGCGCTTCTCGGTGACGGTGCCCTTGTTAAAGGTCTTCTTGACGTGCGAGAGCTTAAGCATCTGCCTCATCTCCCCTCGTGTAGGAGCTGCGGAGCTTGTAACGCTCCCAAACCACGGGCACGCACAGGGCCACGGCGACAATCACAGCGGAGAGCAGCTTCATGTCGTTGGCGTCCATGCCCAGCTGCAGCACGATGGCGCGGATGAGGAAGTAGACCACGGAGCCAAAGACGGCGGAGGCCAGGCGGACGCTAAACTGCGTGAGACCGCCGGGCAGCAGGCGGCCGAGCACCTCGCCGATAACAATGGCGGCAAGACCGATAACGATGGCACCGGTGCCCATACCAATGTCGGCGTACTTCTGGCTCTGGCAGATGAGCGCGCCCGAAAGGCCGATGAGGGCGTTGGAGAGCACCAGCGCGATCATCTTGGTGGAGTTGGTGTTGACGCCCAGGGCGCGGATCATGTACTCGTTGTTGCCGGTGGCGCGCAGTGCCGAGCCGATCTCGGTGCCAAAGAACCAATACAGGATGGCGACGATAGCCACAGCGAGCAAGATGCCCAGGATGATGGCGACGGTGGACTGCGGCAGGCCCGTCATGTTGCTAACAGACGAGAAGATGGTGCCCTTGGCGAGGATGGGCGTGTTGGACTTGCCCATGATGCGCAGGTTGACGGACCACAGACTGATCTGGGTGAGGATTCCGGCGAGGATCGCGGGAATCTCGAAGACGGTGGTCAGAATGCCCGTGACAGCACCGGCGATGGCGCCGGCGCACATGCCGGCCAGCACGGCGAGCAGCGGGTCGACGTTGTTATTGACGATGAGCACGGCGCAGACACAGCCGCCGAGGGCAAAGCTGCCGTCGCAGGTCATATCGGGGATGTCGAGCAGGCGGAACGTGATAAACACGCCAAGCACCATAATGCCCCAGAGGACGCCCTGCGAAACGGCGCCCTGCAATGCAATGAGCATGCTTCATACCTCCTAGGATAGGGTGGACACGTGATTTTCCATAATAGCGGTACCAATGCATAAAAGAGCTGCGGACGGATGTTTTGTCTCATCCGAAACAAGCAGGGCGAACGCCGGTCTTTAGCGTTCGCCCCAAGGACTCAGATATTGAATAACGCGGCTGTGGCGCGCGTGCGGGCCCTAGACGCGTTACCGCGCATGGCGCTACTCGTCCAGAGCGGAAAGGTCGATGCCTAGGGCCTCGGCCATCTCGTCGTTCTTGACGACGACCAGGTCCTTGCTCGAGAGGTGCTTGATCGGCATATCCTCGGGCTTGGCCTCGCCCTTCAGGATCTTAACGGCCATCTCGCCCGCGGCGTAGCCCAGGTCCTTATAGTTGATGGAGAGGGTGAACAGGCCACCGGCCATGCACATGCCCTCCTCGCCAGTCACGTAGGGAAGCTTGTTTTCCTTGCAGATCTGGCCCACCTGCGAAGCGCCCGCGGCGATGGTGTTGTCGGTGGGGGAGTAGAGCGCGTCGACCTTGCCCACGGCGGACTCGACGACGGACTGGATCTCGTTGGAGCTCGAGACGGTGAAGTCGGTGTACTCCAGGCCCAGCTTGCCGAGTTCCTTCTTGGCGGCCTTGATTTGGACGTCGGAGTTGGACTCGGCGGTGCAGTAGAGCAGACCGACCTTCTTTACATCGGGCAGGACCTTCTGCATCATCTCGAGCTGCTCGGCGACCGGGGTGAGGTCGGAGGCACCGGTGACGTTGGTGCCGGGCCTGTCGTTGTCCTGGACCAGGCCGGAGGCGGCGTAGTCGGTGATGGCGCAGCCCACGATGGGGATATCGGCCGTGGCGCCGGCGGCGGCCTGCGCGGCAGGCGTGGCGATGGCGTAGATCAGGTCGACGTTGTCGCCCACAAACTTGTCGGCGATGGACTTACACGTGGACTGGTCGTTCTGGGCATTTTTCTGGTCGATCTTGACCTTGAGACCGCTCTTCTTGATGGCCTTGACAAAGCCGTCGTTGGCGGCGTCGAGTGCGGAGTGTTCGGTGAGCTGTAGAACGCCGACGGTGTAGTCGGAACCGGCGGCAGCGGAGCCGGAACCAGAGTTGCCGCCGCATCCGGCGAGCGGAGCGAGCGCGAGCAGGCCGGCAGAGACCAGAAGGCTCCTGCGGCTGATGGTGATGTCCTTCATATCATTACCCCCAGTATAGAAATGGCTGGAAACACTGCACTGGGACAAAGTGCAAGTGGAACTATAGTAGCGCTGATGTCCATTTTTACAACAGCCTGGCGGGTTTTTTAATACAGAATCGGATGGGCGGTACGGGTAGTCGAATGGGCGGCGGAGGGTCTTATGCGGCGGAGGAGGCATCGTCCTCGTCCAGGACGGCGAAGAGCTTCTTGCCGTCAAGGAGACGTGTGGTGACGTTTCTCATGCGGCCGATCTCAACGGTACGCAGCGTGTCGTCGGCGCCTCGCGCGTCATAGACCGTTCCCAGCAAATACGAGATGCCGTCTCGTTGCTTGATGGCAAAGGGCCGGAGTGTCATCCGTGCCACTTCGACCTCTCCGCGTGCCGTGACACTCGAAATATCAAAACTCACCGTGGTTCCGTGGTCGATGGCCTGTTCGATGAGCTCGCAGGCATCGATGCGCTTGACGGGCGTGCGTGTGGCCTTGGTGGATTTGTCGCCTGCGCTTGGAGCAGGCTCGGGTGCATCGAGGTAGCCGCGAACGTCGGCACTCGCCATGGCGACCAGGTGCTGCGCTATGCTCTTTCGAATGGCGATGGGCGTGGAGCGGTTGCGCATGACCATGCCGTGGAGCCGGATGATCTCTTCGTCGGTGAGCGGACGGGTCAAGAGTCGATAGCCCACGCCGCGCTTGTACTCAATTTCGTATCCGGCATGGCGAAGTGCGGAGATGGCGGTGTAGATGCTGCGCCGCGCCGCCGAGATGGGCATGCGGGCGGGGTCGTCGGGATGGGCGAGACGCCGGATCAACTCATCGGAAAGCATGGCCTTGTCCTCGCCGGTGTTTTCGCTTAATAGTTGCAGGATGCGAACGGCGCGATAGGCTGCCATCGAGGCGGCGCCCCTCGTCGTGGTCTCGTAAGTTTCAACAGCGGTTTCGGTCATGGCGTCCACGTCCTTTCCGTTTTGGGTGGCGACGGTATGGAGCCTAGGGCGCGGGGCTTTCCCAGGGGTGCAGGACGCTCCGGGCGGTCGGTAGTCGTCGGCAAGCGGCGGGTCGAGTTTTCAACAGCCCTGCTCAACTGACCAAAATCTTGCCAAAAGCTTGACGGATACTGTTGAAAAAAGCGCCCCTCGGCTTGCCGAGAGGCGCTGGCGTGATGCGCTGGAACGCGTTTGGTGGCGCTGTGGCGATTAGAAGTCGGCGTTGCCCACGGTGCGCGGGTGCGGCAGGACGTCGCGGATGTTGGTCACCCCGGTCACGAACATCAACAGGCGTTCAAACCCGGCCCCGAATCCGGCGTGCGGCACCGTGCCGTAGCGGCGCAGATCCGCATACCACCGGTACGCTTCCGCATTCATGCCCATGCTGCGCATGTTTTCCTCCAGAATATCCAGCCGCTCCTCACGCTGGCTGCCACCCACGATCTCACCAATGCCGGGCACCAGCACATCCATGGCGGTAACGGTCTTTCCGTCTTCATTCAGGCGCATATAGAAGGGTTTAATCTCCTTCGGGTAGTTGTACACGATGACGGGGCATTTAAAATGCTCCTCCGTCAGGAAGCGTTCATGTTCGCTCTGCAGATTGATGCCCCAGGAAACGGGGTAATCAAATGTTTTGCCGCTCTTGAGCAGGATATCCACGGCTTCCGTATAGGAACAGCGCACAAACGGCGTTTCCTTCACATGCTCCAGGCGTTCCCGCAGCCCCTTGTCTACAAAACGGGTCAGGAATTCCACTTCTTCCGCGCTGTTTGCCAAGGCATCGCCGACGAGAAAACGGACAAACTCTTCCGCCATGTCCATGTCTCCATACAGGTCGCAGAATGCCATTT
>CAJMMX010000004.1 GCA_905214615.1 uncultured bacterium
GGTCGAGATAGGGCTGCGAGGCCAGCTCGCGCAGCATGAAGTCGATGTATCGCGCGTAGTATGCCCATTGCTGCTCGAGGCTGGGGTAGAGGTAGTAGAAGCCGTCGAAAAGGCTCTTGACTACTTTCGATTGATGCTCAGTGCCCATTGTATTCGCTACGATTAAACTCAGCACAGGGGATACTGGTTTTCCGTGCGAAAACGCTCATGCCGCTAAATTGAACGACCGCCTGTACTGCGGCGGGATCATCCGCCCGAGCGATCCCTTAATCCGTCGCCCGTTGCGCCAATCGGCAGAAGCCACGCGTGGACGCTAATCGCTCGAGCGAATCGTCGTCGGTTTCCGTTTAACGATTTCTTTTTCCGCTATTATCCGACCCTCGGACTTCCTCGTGATAGAAGTAGTCCACGATCACCGGATGCCCCTGCGGGACTCTGCCATAAGGCATTTCGTTGTCCACAAAGGGGCAATCGTACTTCTTGGCCATTTCCTCGGCTTTTACTTCAAGCGCTTCAAAATAGCTACGGTTGCGCTTGTTATAGATCTCATCGTAAAGCGGTACGAGATCGGGATGTTTCTCGGCGATATAATCCAGGATCGCTTTTTTGAAACCACCCCGAAGATTGAGATTTTCGAGCCAAAACAAATCGCACTGATCCTTTACTCGCTCAAAAATCATCTCAAAATCCGTGATGCCGGGAAATACCGGGGACACGAAGCAGACCGTACGGATACCTTCGTCATACACCTGCTTCATAGCAGCGATGCGACGCTCGATGCTCGGCGCGGAGTCCATATCGTTCTTGAAGTTCTCATCCAGCGTGTTGATCGACCATGAAACGGTCACTCGTCCAAGCTTCTTCAGCAGATCGATATCCCGTACCACAAGATCTGACTTTGTGCAGATCAGAATATCTGCATCGCTGCCAATCAGCTGCTCCAGGAGTTTCCTGGTATTCCCGAATCGCTCCTCCTGTGGATTGTAGCCATCCGTCACAGAACCGATGACCACCCGCTGTCCGGCATATTTCTTCGGATTTTTAATTTCCGGCCAATGCTTCACATCAAGAAAAGTGCCCCATTCCTCCTTGTGTCCGGTAAAGCGCTTCATAAAGGAGGCATAGCAATACTTGCAGGCATGCGTGCAGCCTACATAGGGATTGACCGAGTAGCCGCCTACCGGCAGGCTGGACTTGGTCATGATGTTCTTTGCTTCCACCTCATTGATGAGGATTCCATCGATCACTTCCGCCATGTTCTCTGCACCTCCAGCACTCTTTCGAATTCTTCCGGCAATTCCTGAATCATGTTTTCGTCCCCTATGACAGAGACGAGGTCTTCCTTCATAAACATTGGAATGCCAAGCGCGTGCGCCTGGTCCGTCAAAGACCATGCCCACTCCGGTTCCGTATGAACCTTCCTGCTCTGCGCCCCGGTCATGGTACCGACGACGATCCAGTTGATTCCGGAAAGGTCGACCGTACCGGGATCGTCGAATAGCGGCTCAAAAGTAACGAAGAAGTGATTTGCTTTGACGTTTTTCCGAAGGGCGTCGATACGCCACAGCTCCGCTTTCCTCGTCACCGTAACGCCGAACCATGCGTTTTCCAGGTCGGTATCTAAATCCAGCAAATCGGGTCTCTTGGTCAGGAACAGGAATTGATGCTGTGGATTCTCATGGATCTTTGCAAATACCTCGTCTCGCCATTCCAGCTTCCACCCGGAGAGATCGCTCATGCCGGTAAGGAGAAAGTTCTGCGGGCGTTTCTTTTCCATCATCTTGAGCTTGCTCGGGAAGAACGCAGGATCAGCGAAGTCGTCAATCATATGCCAACGTTTCACATTGTTACGGGCATAGCAATATGGACACCCCACCGTGCAGCCGATGACGATATTCATATTCTGAATCTGATTTTTGATGCAGATGCTCATAACGCCTGCCTACCTGCCTCTCCCGTAAACACGCAATCAGCCTCCCCCACCTTGCGGGCAAAAGCCTCGATATCTTGCTTGCAAGCAGCAGGCTCGCAATCGCTCAAATCGTATGACGTGCCGCCGTTTCGATAGACGGCCCGATGGGAAAACGATCGGCTGACAAGCCCGATGCCGAGCTTCTCGCACAGGGTCATCCGTGCTCCCTTTCAGCTATAAAAAACAGGTGTCTATAAACAGTATCCTTGTTGATTTTCGCAGGGGCAATGAACAAACGCGTGCACCTGTCGATAAACGAACAGCTACTGGACATTGTCAAACGACTCAGATTGGAGAGGCGATGGGAGAAACCAAGATCGACCGCCGGCGGCGCTACACCCTCTCGGTCATACAGGAGGCGTTCTTCGCGCTGCTGGCCGAGGTCGGCTTCGCGAAGATGACGGTGGCGGACATCTGCCGCCGCGCCGAGATCAACCGGGGAACGTTCTATCTGCATTACGAGGATAAGTACGCGCTGCTCGATGCACTTATCGACGAGGCATTGGCAGCGGCTCCCCCGCTTGAGGGGGTTGAATCGGCAACGCTTTGCCAGCGTCCGCCGGCAGACGACGATTATCGCCTGCTTTATTCGGACAGCGACGCATACGCTCGCGTAGCCCAGCGCGTCATAGAACGCGGAGCGGAGCAGATGGTTCCCTGGGTCATGGAGAAAACAGGGCTTTCACGCGAAGACGCCTTCCTGCTCTTCGTCCACAACGTCCAGGGCAATCTGGCCGTCAACCGCCTGCTCGGCTGGAGACGAGGCCCCGAGTTCACCCATGCCCAGGAGCTGCTCAACGCCTATTCCGAAGGGGGCTTACTGGCGGTATCCGCTCTTCGCGATTCCGATAACCCATCGTGACCTGCGATTCAGGAATACCAGCCTCCGAGCCCTCTCGTTCGGAGGCTGCGGCTAAAACCTCATTGCGCGTCTACCGCTCCGCGTTACTCGCCACCTGCCCGCGCCACCGAGAGCAGGGCGCCCAAATCGGCCTGGATCGCCCCTGCCTTGCTTCCAAGCTGCAACGGAGCCGAGCCGCCCGAGATGTTTACGCTCAAAAGGTGCGCATCCGGCAGCTTCGCGGTCATGCTCCAGAACGGGAGCGTGATGATGCCGGGGGTCATCTCGCCCACGCCGAGCTCCAGCAGCAGCACGTGGCTACTACCGCGCTCGCGCACGAAGTGCTCGTATCGTCCGAGGCTCTCGCGCCATGCCGCACCCTGCAGAAACGTGTCGTCGCGCACCCACGGCACAAGCTGCCAGCTGCAATGCGGGCATCGGGGGATATCCTCGCTGAGGACCTCGAACCCCGCCATGCCCGCGAGCATGCGCTCGACGTAGGGGCTCGCGTCGAAGAGCTCGTCGCAGCATGGCTGCTTGCACTGAAGGTGCGCGAAGCTTCCCTGATAGTTGCAGGTTCTCTCGGTGGGAAACGTCTTCTCGACCTGGGTGTCCACATTGGTGCTCAGGATGAAGTAGTCCTTATGGCCGATGAGGGACCGTAGGTCGAGATAGGGCTGCGAGGCCAGCTCGCGCAGCATGAAGTCGATGTATCGCGCATAGTATGCCCACTGCTGCTCGAGGCTGGGGTAGAGGTGGTAGAAGCCGTCGAAAAGGCTCTTGAAGCCAAAGGCTTGCTGCCAGTCCGTCATTCCGGCGCGCGCCATGCCCGCGCGGTTGTAATGGTTGAACCCGGCGGCGCTCGACATGCCCGAGCCGATGCCGACGATGATGGCGTCGGCATCGTCGATAAGGCTTCGAAGCCTACGCGCTTCTCTTTCTAGGGGTGGCATCGGGCGATCTCCTCGAAAGCCGGGGTCATATCGCCGTCAACGAGAATCGTCTCGCACGAGGCGTCGGGCGCCATGGCCTGGCTGTAGTTGAACACGATGTAGGTGGCGTGCTCGCAGACGTTCGCGATCTGGGCGAGCATGTGCTTTATGATGCCGTTGCGCAGTCCCACGCCAAGTTCGAGGATGGCGACCCTGTCGTTGCGATGGGCTTGCACAAGGCGCTCGAGCTCCTCGAGCTGGGCCGTGGCGAGGGCGTCTGGATGGGCGAGACGCCGCTCGTCGATCGACGTGCGTATGCTCCCCTCCGTCTCGAGCACGCGGTTCTCGTTGAACCCTGCGCGTACGAAGTGCCCGTCGATATTGCACGTGATCACGAAGGTGTCAGCGTGCTCTGTAAGACGCCGCAGCCCGTTCATGAGCGGGCTGGGCTCATACTCGACATACTCCTTTTGATGGAACCGCTCGACCCATCGGCTTCGCACGCTGGCATCCGGGGAGGCGAGCCCCTGCAGTATGCAGCCGATGCCGTCGGCCTGGGCGAGATCGCCGTACGCCTCCCGGAAATGGGTGTCGGCGCAGAAAAGATTGAGTCCTTCTGCCATGTCGAGCCCGTTGCTGGCGCCGATGATGACAAGATCCGCCTCGGAAAGTGCCCTGCCTATGCTAGCTGCTTTCGCCGTCTCCATGCGCTACCTCCCCAGCGTCTTGCGCACGCCGGCGAGCACGTCGGCGATGTCGGCGCGAACGGCGAGTCCCCGATCCTCGATCGCGCGGGGGAGAAACTGTGTCTTGTTGTTTACGGCGATGTAGCTGGCCTGCGGTAACTGCGCCGTGAGGGCCCAGAACGGCTCCTGGATAAACGCGGGCGTCATGCGGCCCACACCAAGCTCGAGGAAAAGGATCCTCTGCCGCGCGTGCGCGTCGAGCCAGTCGGACACCTTGCGGTACTGCTCCTCGTAGAGCTTGCCCTGCAGGAAGTTACCGTAGCCGCGAACCCAGGGGAACGCCTCGCCCCCGCAGTGCGGGCAGCGTGGCACGAGCTCTGTCGGAACCTCAAGGCCGTCTCCCATGGCCTCTACCATGTTGGAGACCGGCTCGACCGCATCCCACACCGCGTCGGTGCAACAGCGGGAGCACTGAAAGAAGCGGTGGTCGCCTTGGATCTCTGCCACTTTCTCCCAGGGATAGAGCTTCACAAACTGCGTGTCCTGGTTGGTGGTGAGCACGAAGAAATCCTTCTCGGCGAGAATGGCGTCGAGGTCCCTGTAGGGCTTGCGCAGCGGGGCGTTGAGCGTGGTGTCGAGGAAGGTGGCGAGGTATCCCCAGCGCGCCTCGGCGGTGGGCCAGCGGTAGAACGACCCCTCGAAAGCGCCCTTGAAACCGTAACGCTCGGCGAATTTGCCGAAATGCTTGCGATAGGTCGCGTTGTCCTCGTAGTAGAAGTCGCCGCCGCCCGCCGCGGAGAGCCCGGAGGCCCCGCCCACCAGCACGCAATCGGCTTCTTCGATCATGCGGGCGAAGTCCTCGATTTGCTGGTCGTAGGGCTCGGGCTCGCGGTCACTCAGCTCATAGGGCGTGCTGCCGCTGCGGTAGGCGGCATGAAGGGAAAACGATCGGTTGGTGAGCTCGATAACGAGCTGCTCGTACAGGGTCACTGGATACCTTCTTTCAGCTATTATAAACAGGTGTCTATAAAAAGTATCCATGTCGATTTGCTTAAGAGCAATGAACAGCTTCGGCCTGCTGTCGATAAACGAGCGTTTGCCGGGCATTGTCGAGCGTTGCAATTGGAGGGGTAATGGAAGCGGGGAAGATCGATCGTCGCCGACGCTATACACTCTCGGTCATACGGGAGGCGTTCTTCGCGCTGCTGGCCGAGGTCGGCTTCGCGAAGATGACGGTAGCGGATATCTGCCGCCGCGCCGATATCAACCGTGGCACGTTCTATCTGCACTACGAGGACAAGTTCGCCCTGCTCGACGCGCTTATCGACGAGGCCTTGGCGGCGGTGCCGCCGCTCGAGGGAACGGAGGCGGGTGCCCTCTGCCAGCGTCCGCCGGCAAACGATGACTATTATCTGCTCTACTCGGATGACGACGCGTACGCCCGGGTGGCACAGCGCGTCGTCGAGCGCGGCGCCGAGCAGATGGTTCCCTCGATCATGGAGGAGACTGGGCTTTCGCGCGAGGACGCCTATCTGCTCTTCGTCCACAACGTCCAGGGAAATCTCGCGGTCAACCGCCTGCTTGGTTGGAGGCGGGGACCCGAGTTCGCTCACGCCCAGGAGCTGCTCAGTGCCTATTCCGAAGGAGGCATGCGGGCGGTATCGGCTCGCCACGATCCCCGTAGTTGATCTTGACAGCGTGCCATTTCAGGCAGGCGACGTTGCTATGGCCCCTCTTTGGTTTTCGATGTTGTATAAGGCAATCGCAATCGCCTTGAGCTTCTTTAGGGAACTTGAGCAAGAGATATGGCCTGCTGGCGATTGATTAACCCCATTTGTTTTGGTTACAAGAAAAAATGCTGCGCGCCTGCAGCATGAAGGAGAGGGAATCCTATGAATATCGTTGTATTGAGCGGCAGCCCGCGTAAGGGCGCCAATACCGATACCATGGTCGAGGCGTTTGCCGAGACCGCGCGTGAGGGCGGCCATACGGTCGAGGTCATCCGCGTTGCCAGCAAGAAGATCGCCGGCTGCTTGGGATGCCAGTACTGCTTCGCCCATGAGGGCGTCTGCGTGCAGAAGGATGACATGGCCAACGTGATTGAGTCGCTGAAAGACACCGACATGGTTGTCTTCGCTTCGCCTATCTACTGGTTTGACATCACTGCGCAGGAAAAGACCGCCATCGACCGCCTGTACGCCTTCGGTGCCACGGGTTTCCCGTTCACCAAGACGGCCCTTTTGCTCGATAGCCACAGCGAGGGTGTCTATGATGCGGCGATCGCTATGTACAAGTCAACCTGCGCGTACTGCAAGTGGGAGGACCAGGGCATTGTCACGATTGGTGGCATGACCGAGCGCGACAGCATGGCATCGTCGCCCAAGTTGAAAGAGGTGCGAGAGCTCGCTCGCAAGCTCGCCTAAGGACAAGAAGAACGCATGGCAATCAGCGTTGGTGGAAATGCTTGCTGTCCTTACCGAGAGATAGGGGCGAATTCCCTCAAGTGCCGTATAGAACAATTTTTAAACGCAGAAAAATAACTGAAAACAAATTAATCCGCGTTAAAATATTGTCAAATAGAAGTTCATGAGGGAAGGTTACGTATGCGTCGCAAGGCAGACGAGCTCCTTAGGGAATGGCGAGACAGAGCTGATAGAAAACCTTTGCTGGTCAAAGGCGTGCGCCAGTGTGGCAAGACCTATTTGCTCAGAACGCACGCCCAGGATCTTTTCGAATCGGTTGTCTACGTTAATCTTGAGAACGACCGGTCGGCGCGAGCGGATTTTTCGGGCGGTCTTGATCCTCATTCGATCGTACGTGCGATCGAGGCTCGTACGGGACAGCGTATCGTGCCTGGCAAAACCTTACTGTTCATTGACGAGATCCAGGCATGCGAGGAAGCGCTCACTTCCCTTAAATACTTTTGCGAAGATGCTCCCGAGTATTACGTTGCGGCTGCCGGGTCGCTTCTTGGGGTTGCCATTAACCATCAGTCGTATTCGTTCCCCGTCGGAAAGACCGACTTGATTGAGATGACTCCACTCGATTTCGAGGAGTTTCTCTGGGCGATGGGGCACGATCAGCTGGTCGACGAGATACGCTCATCATTCGAGATAATGGGTCCTCTTGCGCCAAGCCTTCATGAAAAGGCGCTTGGGCTCTATCGACAGTATCTTGTTGTTGGCGGAATGCCCGAGGCGGTCCAAACGTACATCGATGATCAGTCAATCATTGATGTGGCCGAAAAGCATCGGATTATTCTCGACGGATATTCCGCCGACACCAATAAATATGCTGATGAACGCTTGAGCGCAAAGACGCGTGCGTGCTTCGATTCCATTCCACAGCAGCTTGCCAAAGAGAATCGTAAATTTCAATACAAGGTAGTGCGAGCGGGGGGCAATGCGTCTCTCTTTGGAGATGCTCTCGATTGGCTTGTATTGTCGGGTACGGTGGCGCGCTGCAGCCTAGTCGGGCAGATCGAAAGCCCTTTAGAGGCCTTCGTTAACCCTTCTGCTTTTAAAATCTATCAGGCGGATACAGGGCTGCTGGTCTCCAAGGCCGGTGCTCAACGCGCCGATATTCTTGCCGGTATCGGCGGCACATTCATGGGTGCACTTACCGAAAACTACGTTGCCCAACAGCTTTCAGCCATGGGTTATCCACTGCATTATTGGGCGCGAGATAATCGTGCGGAAATCGACTTTGTAGTAGAGAAGCAGGGATGCTTGTCTGCGATTGAAGTCAAGGCGGGGGAGAACACAAGATCTCGAAGTCTGTCCTCACTTAAAAAGACCCATCCGGGCGTGCGCCTTATCAGGCTATCGACTAAGCCCTTTGGAATGAATGATGGGCTTATGTCTGTTCCGCTTTATGCGGCATTTTGTCTATAGGGATGATGCTGGTGTAATGCATGGGGCCCGGGGCGCAGCGTTTACTGCGCTCCGGGCCCCGCTGCTTTGTAAAACCATGACGGTTTAGTCGCCGTTGTTTTAGTCAAACAAACTCGGCATGTCATTTTCCTTCATGAGAGCGCCGGCGGAGGGCAGGCTTTGCGCCGTGAACTTCTCGGCCGAGACGCCGGCGCCAAGGATCTCCTCGGTCGTGCCGACGGTGGTGACCGAGCGGCCCTTCTTGGCCGTAAAGGCCTGGACGCCCTGCGTGTTGGTGGTCGTCTTGGTCTTGAGCAGCGACGTGTTGAAGTTCATCAGGCGGTAGTCGCTCGAGACCAGCGCGAGGTCGCGGTCTTCCTTGAGCGCCTGGGCATACAGCAGCTTGCTGCCGCCGTAGATTGCGTTCTTCAGACGCTTGCGGTTGGTCTTGGTGACGTATCCGGCAAGTGCGACGCGCACCACGCGGCCGTTCTCAAAGACGAACAGCACGTCGGCCTTGTAATCCTCGGGGTCGATGACCCAGATGACGTTCTCGTCGGGTTCCATCTCAAGATCGGTGGGCAGGTACGAGCCCAGCTGGGCCGACTTGGTGTCCTCAAACGCCGCAACCTTGCACTTGTACACCTGGCTCTTGTTGGTAAAGACCAGCAGCTCGTGCGTGTTGGAGGACGGGAACTCGATAAAGGGTTTGTCGCCGTCCTTGTACTTGAGCGTGGCGGCCTTCTTAAGCACGCGGTCTGTCATCTTTTTAAGGTAGCCATCGCGCGAGAGCATGATGGTGACCGGGTACTCCTCGACCTCGGGCTCCAAGCTTACCTCGATAACCTCATGGGGCTCGATCCTGCCCGTGCGCCGCGGCATCACGTACTTCTTGTTGACCGCGGCCAGCTCGTCGCTGATGACCTTCTTGATGTTCTCTTCGCTGGAGAGGATCTCCTCGAGTTCGGCGATCTCACCCTCGAGCTTAGCGATGTCCTTGGTGCGGTTGAGGATGTACTCCTCGTTGATGTTGCGGAGCTTGAGCTCGGCGACAAACTCGGCCTGGGTCTCGTCGATATCGAAACCCTTCATAAGGTTGGGTACAACCTCTGCCTCGAGCTTAGTGCCGCGGATGATGGCGATGGCCTTGTCGATGTCGAGCAGAATTGCCTCAAGGCCGTGCAGCAGGTGCAGGCGCTCGGACTTTTTGCCCAGGTCAAAGTTAATGCGGCGACGCGTGGACTCAATACGCCACTTGACCCACTCGTGCAGAATCTGGCGCACGCCCATAACACGGGGATAGCCGTCGACGAGCACGTTGAAGTTGCACGAGAACGAATCCTGCAGCGTGGTCGAGCGATAGAGCTTGGCCATGAGCTTGTCGGGGTCGACACCGCGCTTAAGGTCGATGGCGATGCGCAGACCCGAGAGGTCGGTCTCGTCGCGGATGTCGGCAATCTCCTTGACCTTGCCCTCTTTGGAGAGCTTGACGATGCGCTCGATGATGACATCGGTTTTGGTGGTGTAGGGGATCTCGTAGACCTCGATGATGCGCTCTTCGGGAATCCAGCGCCAGCGGGAGCGGATCTGGAAGCTGCCAAGGCCGGTCTCGATTATCTTTTCCATCTCCTCGCGGCGGTAGATAATTTCGCCGCCGGTCGAGAAGTCGGGCATGGGCATGTATTCGAGCAGGTCGCAGTCGGGATCCTGCAGGTAATGCATTGTGGCGGTACAGACCTCGTTGAGGTTGAAACCGCAGATATCGGATGCCATGGCGACGCCGATGCCCTTGTTGGCCGAGACGAGGATGTTGGGGAACGTGGTGGGCAGCAGGCGTGGCTCCTTCATGGCGCCGTCGTAGCTGTCGACGAAGTCGACCGGGTCCTTGTCGATGTCCTTGAAGATCTCGGCGCTAATGGGGGAGAGCTTGGCCTCGGTATAGCGCGAGGCGGCGTAGCTCAGGTCGCCCGAATAGTACTTGCCAAAGTTGCCCTTCGACTCAACGAAGGGGGCGAGCAACGCCTCGTTGCCGGTGGCCAGGCGCACCATCGTCTCGTAGATCGCGGCGTCGCCGTGCGGGTTGAGCTTCATGGTCTGGCCCACGATGTTGGCGCTCTTCTGGCGCTCGCCCTTGAGCAGACCCATCTTGTACATGGTGTAGAGCAGCTTGCGGTGCGAGGGCTTAAAGCCGTCAATCTCGGGGAACGCACGCGAGACGTTGACGCTCATAGCGTAGGGCATGTAGTTGACCTCGAGCGTCTGCGTGATCGGCTGATCGGTGACCTCGGAGTGCAGGCCGATGACGTTCTCGGCGTTGACCTGCTTTTTCTTGGGCTGGTTCTTCGTCTTCTTCTTTGCCACGATTTCCTCTTGAACTTCTTATGGGCCGTCGTTATCGATTTGCTGCTACTGCAGGTCCAGCTGGTCCAGGTATTCCTTGCCGTGCTCGGAGATGTGACGCTTGCGGCCCGTCTCGTCGTTGCCCAGCAACAGGTTGAACATGGTCTCCATCTTGGTGACGTCCTCGGGTTCTACCTTGATCAGGCGGCGCGTCTCGGGGTTCATGGTGGTGAGCCACATCATGTCCGGATCGTTCTCACCAAGACCCTTGGAGCGGTTGATCGAGCACTTCTGGTCGCCAATCTCCTTGAGGATGCCGTTCTTCTCGAGCTCGGTGTAGGCAAAGTAGGTCTTCTCTTTGCAGTTGATCTCGTAGAGCGGCGACTCGGCGATATACACGTAGCCCTCGTCGATAAGCGTGGGCACCAGGCGATAGAGCATGGTGAGCACAAGCGTGCGGATGTGATAACCGTCGACGTCGGCGTCCGTACAGATAATGACCTTGTTCCAGTTGAGATTATCCAGGTCAAAAGCACCGAGGTTCTTGATGCGCTTGTCCTTGATCTCTACGCCGCAGCCCAGCACGCGCATGAGGTCCATGATGATGTCGGACTTAAAGATGCGCGGGTAGTCCTCCTTCAGGCAGTTGAGGATCTTACCGCGAACGGGCATAACGCCCTGGAACTCGGCATCGCGCGAGGTGCGGATGGCGCCTGCTGCCGAGTCGCCCTCTACGATGTAGATCTCGCGACGGTCCTTGTCTTTGGAGCGGCAGTCGATGAACTTCTGCACGCGGTTGGCCATGTCGGTCTTCTGCTGCAGATTGGTCTTGATGCTCTGGCGCGTCTTCTCGGCGTTCTCGCGCGAGCGCTTGTTGATGAGCACCTGCTCCATGATCTTGTTGGCGGCGTCTTTGTTCTCGATCAGATAGGTCGAGAGGCGCTCCTTAAAGAATGCCGTCATCGCCTGCTGGATAAAGCGGTTATTGATGGCCTTCTTGGTCTGGTTTTCGTAGGACGTCTGGGTGGAGAAGCAGTTGGTCACCAGCACCAGACAGTCCTGGACGTCCTGCCACTTAATGCCGCTCTCGTTTTTGTTGTACTTGCCCTGTTGCTTGATGTAGGCATCGATGGCGCTGGTCAGAGCACTACGGGCGGCCTTTTCGGGCGAACCGCCGTTCTCGAGCCATGACGAGTTGTGGTAGTACTCCTGCATCATGAAGGTGCGCGAGAAGCACATGCACGCGGTGATCTTGACGTTGTAATCGGGCAGGTCCTCGCGGTCGCGACCGCGACGGTCAGCCTCGATAAAGAAGGGCTCGGTAAGGTAGTCGGTACCGACCTTCTCGAGCACGTAGTCCTCGATGCCCTTGGGATAGCAAAAATCCTCTTCGGAAAACTCGCCATCGTCGCCCTCAATGCGCAGGCGGAAGGTCACGTTGGCGTTGACCACGGCCTGGCGGCGCATGGTCTCGCGATACCAGTCGTGGGGAATGCTGATCGAGGTAAAGACCTCAAGATCGGGGCGCCACTTGATGGTGGTGCCGGTGCGGTCCTCGTCGCTGGGCTCGATCTCAAGCGCTTTCTTTTTGGCGCCAACGACCTTGCCTTTCTTAAAGTGCAGGGAGTACTTGTTGCCGTCGCGCCAAACCGTGACGTCCATGTACTCGGATGCGTACTGGGTCGCGCACGAGCCCAGGCCGTTGGTACCGAGCGAGAAGTCGTAGTCGCCGCCCTGGTTGTTGTTGTATTTGCCACCTGCGTAGAGCTCGCAAAAGACGAGCTCCCAGTTAAAGCGCTTCTCGGAGGGGTTCCAGTCGAGCGGGCAGCCGCGGCCGTTGTCCTCTACCTGAATGGAACCATCGCGAAAGGCGGTAAGGGTGATGAGCTTGCCGTAGCCCTGGCGCGCCTCGTCAACGGCGTTGGACAGGATCTCGAAGGCGGCATGCGCGCAGCCGTCGAGTCCGTCCGAGCCAAAGATAACGGCGGGGCGCAGGCGTACGCGCTCCTCGTCCTTGAGCTGACGAATACTGTCGTTACCATAGTTTGCGGTGTTTTTTGCCATGCTCGCTCTCTCGATGCTCCTTTGCTGCGTTGTAGTCATATAGATAGTCAAGGTAGCATAGCCCAGGCCTCGGACGATTCCAACTAACACGAATTCCATCGAACGCGCGTTCGGAGTCGGTGACCTTTAGCTTCTGCGGTCATTCCCTGCGCGGCGTGGTGCTCGTGTTAAAACCGTGGCTTATCGGCTGGTAGAATTGCCGCATCAAGACTGCATGTTGTTTGAGGGGGCGCAATGACTGAGAAAGAGAAGATGGAGCGCGGGGAGTGGCATGATGCCAACTTTGACGAGGAGCTCCTGGCGCAACGCGCAAAGGCGGAGGCGCTCTGCTATGACTTTAATATGGCAAAACCCGGAAGCGACGCGCAGCTTGACGCTTTGAAATCCTTGCTCGATACCGATCTTCCGCAAGGGCTGACGGTCCTTTCGCCTGCCTACTTTGACTACGGGAGCAAGACGAGCTTTGGTGAGGGCTGCTTTGTAAACCATGGCTGCTACTTTATGGACGGCGGCTCTATCACCTTTGGTGGCAACGTGTTTATCGGGCCGTTTTGCGGCTTCTACACCGCTTCGCACCCCCTAAAGGCAAAGGACCGCAACTTGGGTCTCGAGAAGGCTCTGCCTATTGTTGTAGGCGATAACTGCTGGTTTGGCGCGAACGTATCCGTGTTGCAGGGGGTTACCATCGGCAGCGGTTGCGTAATTGCCGCGGGCAGCGTCGTGACGGAAGACCTTCCGGACAACGTGGTGGCGGCAGGCGTTCCCGCGGTCGTCAAGAAGATCATCGAACAATAACGGAGCTATTAAACGATGGGGCACGCATGGTTCCGGCAAATCCGGTTATTGGCGTGCGCGTTGGCCATGCTGATAAGTTCCACTTACTCGGGTCCTTCCGACTCGGTTTTGTCCGAGTAAGATTGAATAGCGAATCGAAATTGTTATGTCCACATGGCGATGGCGGACATGGTTTCCATAATGACAGATATAGTTGACATCTTGTGAAGGATGCAATATATTTCTGTCATGTTGCAACGGATATCTGTCCATTACTACGAAAGGAACTCCATGCCGGGCAAAAAGAACCTACGCATGAAGGCGGCACGCGCGGCGGCTGGCCTTTCGCAAGCTGACTTAGCCCAAGCCGTGGGCGTTACGCGCCAAACCATCGGCCTTATCGAGGCGGGCGGCTACAACCCCACGCTCAATTTGTGCGTGGCAATCTGTAAGGCGCTGCGCGTTACGTTGAACGACTTGTTTTGGGAAGACGAAACCGACGCCGACCCTAATGCTCTTTAGGAGTTCACTATGAAATATGAAGATCTGAAAATCGTGCAAAAGTGGCGTGAATATGCCGGCCCAAAGGATGAACGCCTGGAGGCTGAGAACGCGAAGATCTACAAGATTGGCTTCGTGCTGCTTTCGTTTGGCATGTTGATGATCTTTTTCTACCAGTTTATAGCTCGACAGGTTACGTGGGTTCACAGCGACGCTAGTGAAATGCCGCATGGCTTTGCAACGCCGTTCGAGGCAGCCATGTATTTGTGGCTCGTTCTCGTGATGTTGATTTGCGCAGGACTGCAAACGCGGAAGGGCTATGTCGATACCAATCGTTTTGGGCAAACCGAGCATCTTCCTGTTGGATATTTCCTGCTTGTCAGCGGTCTTAGCGGCGCCGCGTTCGCGCTTGTTATTGCCGCAATGCGCTGTATCGCTGAGGCGCAGATCGTACCGCTCGAAAGCGTCTTTTGGTTGGCGAACCTGGTCACGGGCGTGTTCTGCGGTGCGACGATTTTCGCGGCCACGTTTGCTGTCCTGTGCGCAACGTTTTTCACGGCGAAAAGACGCCGTGCCAAGCTCGAGGCAGAACTCGACTCCTCAGACGACATTTAATGCGCAATGGGCTGGCTCTGGGTATTCAGAACCAGCCCATTTTGATGTTCGATGAGCCGAGTCGGCGTCTCTCACAAAGGTAACTAGGAGCTAGCGAGGCCTATCCGAATTGACCTCATTGGCGGTGTCTTTTTCGAGCGCCGTGCGGCGGGCGCTGTAGGCGACAAGGCCGGCACCAGCTGCGGCAAGTGCTGCTGCGGCTGCTGTCAGGGGAGTGTTGACATCGCCCGTGCCCGCAAGCGCGCCCGCTTTTCCGGAGCGCTTGTTATTGCCGTGATCCTTGCCGCCGCCAGAGCCACTGCCGCCACCGGAGCTGCTTCCGCCGGAGCCACCTCCACTCGAGCCGCCCTCGCCATCAATCGTCATCGGTGCATCGTGAAGCCCCGTCGTATCCGCGCTGTCGCATACGCCGACCTGAACTTCTGAGCGCTCGCATGCCGCGTCGGGCACATGAAGCTCGTGCAGTACGGCACCCAGCACCGAGTTTGCGCCCGGTCGAATTTCCTCGAGCGTTACGGGATCGAGCGCCACCAGATTACGCGCCTTCGCATATAGCGTTACGCGTTTGCCCACCTCGTCGCTCCAGCTCTCGGGGATGGCGAAGCTCATGCGGAACTGTGCCGTGCAACCCGGTGCCAGCACGGCGTTGCCGTTGTCGGCTACCAGCGGGTGCGTTGCAAAACATGCGC
This sequence comes from uncultured bacterium, assembly GCA_905214615.1. Lineage (GTDB taxonomy): Bacteria > Actinomycetota > Coriobacteriia > Coriobacteriales > Coriobacteriaceae > Collinsella. The sequence goes on from CAJMMX010000004.1 coordinate 15,287, forward strand.
CCAGCGTCTCGAGCGCGTACTTCACGTGTGCCATGTCGTTGGCCGAAGCGTCTTCGGCAAGCTCTGGATCGTGGATCGAAGCCATGCGTACGTTCGCCCCGAATCCGATGGATGCGCTGGAGAACGGCTGGCTGGAGCCCTCTCGGTACAGATCGATCGTGCCGGCGGTCAGCAAAGTGTTGCCGTCGTTTCGCACCGTGACCATGAAGGACTCGCCTGCTGCTCCGGGCACCACCGCGCCCGAGGTAGCGACCGCGCCCGTCGGAGTGGCACACGCCACCAAGGGCACTTCGATGCCGTGCAGCTCCGCCTTGCTCTGCTCCGCGCTCACAATGTGCGTGGCGAGCGCGGAGAGCATGCCTCCCGACGTCAAAAATGTCGTTATCTGATCGACGGGATGGTCCAGTTCGCACATCACGAACGGCTCCGTGAACAGATCGCCTGCCAAGGTGCTGGCGAAGATGCGGAAGTGCTTGCCCATCACTGCTACCGGGTTGCCTTCTTCGTCGTAGGTTTGTCCCACCTTGCCATCGGTGTTCTCTACATAGAGCACGCACCTGCCGTTGTTGCTCACGCTAAACGATGCCGGGCCACAGCCTGCGGCACCCACGGGCTGCGTTGCAAATGCCGATGTGCCTCGCGTCCAAGTAATGTGCTGCAGTTGCTCGTTGACGGTTGCCAAAAAGCCCGAGTGTTGTGGCCACGGCACCGCACGGGGCACCGTGGCGTCTGGTGACATAACGCCCCAGCCCGCAATGGACTGGCCGATCACGGCGTACGATGCGCAGCCGCAGCCGTCTGCGGTCTCGTACGCAACGGGCACCACCATTTTGCCGTTGATAGTTTCGGGCTCGCCCAGCTCGATACTCGACGGTGCTTGCGGAAAGCGGAGAACTTGGCGGAACGTCAGGCTGTCGCCCGAAACGTCCGACCACAGGGTAAAGCACTCCAGCGCAACCTCAGCCTCGCTGCCGAGCACCTTTTCTGCGGTGGTTCCGCGGCGGTGGAGGTAGGCACCCGACAGGCGCCCGTCGACCAGCGTCTTGCCCACCGTGATACGCGGGCACTGCAGGCAATGGTAGCCATCCTCTTGCAGGCGGCCGCGCGAGATGCTGCGCCATGACGTATGCGACACCACGCGGATCTCGTCATTACTTATGCGCAGGCGCACAACGGACAGTATGCCGGCTGTGCTTGCCGTATCGAAAAGGGTGTTGTCGCCGGCGGGGCGCTCGCCGGAGACCAGCAGCACGTAGGCGTCCTGGTCTCCCCTCCCGTCCGTATATTCCACCACGTCGAAGTCGTAATCGTATGTGCCGTCGCGCTCCACGTCGCCCTCGCCAAACCCAAGGGGGAAGTCCACGGGCGTGGGAGCGGACCACGTGCCGTTCGTCTTTGTATGCACCACCAGTCGCGAGCGGCCATTGTCGCCGTAGCGCACCGAGGCGATACGGAACAGGCATTCTACGCCGGCAATCATCGTTAGCTTCATGTGGGCTTCGCTGAGCACGCCGGAAAACAGCACGTTGTCGCTCGAGGGTTTTATGCCGCCACGCTCGTCCTCCGACACGCCGGCAGAATTGGCGTTCGGGTCCGCAACGGCGTTCGTTGACTGACCGATGTAGGTGTACTCATACATCGGCGCGGCATTTTCGTCGTTCTCCATCAGCGCGTGGACGAAATGTTCGACCTGTCCCGTGTCGTCGCTCTCCGCGTTCGTCTCGAGCTCAATGCGCGTGACCGCTTGATCCCAATCGCGCACGACAGGCGCGGCGTTTACGGCAGTGGCCTTAACCTCGGCGCGTGCGAGCAGCTCGGCGTTGGTGACGATGGTGGCCGATGCGATAAACTGCGGCACACCACCTGCCTCGGCGTTGCCGGCCGAGCCGAAGCAGGCATCCAGCGCATAAGGCGTATCTCCACCCAATGCCAGCTCAGAGCGTTGGAGCACATACTGGTCGCCATTGTTCACCGACATATTCCACGAATCGATGAGTGTGGGCCACGACCCCGACCAAGCCTTGGTGGTCCACTTGAACATTACGAACTGGAGTATCACATCGACATCGACGTCTGCACCCACGCGCAGCCGCGGAAGCTGGTGTCCATCTGCCTTCTCGTACCCAATGAACAGCGTGAGGGATGCGGCACCGCGCACGGCAGACGAAGCGACGCCTGCAACGCCGGCTCCAAAGGTGACGGCAAGTCCGATCTGGATGGTGAACGAGCCCGACGTGTTGGAATAGTCGAGCGAAATGTTCTTGAAAAACGCCGCGCCGCTGCCGTGCGTGTGGGCACCCACAGCGAGCGCCAGCTTCGCCAGCACCCAAGGGTTGACGTTTAGGAAAAATGGCACCGGTCCTAGGGTAAACTGCTCGGTCCAATTGAGGTCAGTTCTTACCTGGAAGAGGGCCTTAATATTGCCGTATGCGGGGTCGTTGTTGTTACCCCAGGTTTTGCCCACCCAATCGTAGGCGAGCGAGCCGTACAGCTGTGTGGCGATATCCATCGTGAACAGCGGCGTGCAATGGTGGCGAAGGAGCTTGGTGTTTCTTGGATCGGTGCCCGAACCGGCACTCATACTTTTGTACTGATTCCACTTCCCCTCCATCTCGTCGAGGTAGCGGTTTGCCTGCTTGGCACCCGACTCGCGCGGTGATTTCTTCCAGTACTCTGGATCTGGATTGCCCGAATCGTTCATATAGCTGGCTGGTTTGTATCCTCCGCCAAACAGCACGTATCCAGCAAACGAGAAATCAAAGAGGATCGGAAATGTGGGTATCCAGCACGTGAACTTATTGCCGCCGATGCCGGGAAACGCCGCGGGGAAATCAAACGGAGTGATCTCTTGGTCCATGGTGGTGGGAATGATGGTGGTCGAGCCCGATTCCGCCTTTGCGGCCGGCGCGGTGACAACGGCCATAGGGGATGAAAGCGTGTAGGTTTTGCCCTGATAGTCGAGGACAAAGCGCAGTTTGCACCCTTCTTCCAGAAGGCCCGATGCCGCGTCGAGAAACATGTCTTCGAGTGTGAACGTCGCCAGATTATCCGCGCCCGATGCGCTGGCCTTGATCTGACCGATCTGCGTGACGGTTTCGGGTGAGCTGCCCGCGGCAGACGTCACTTTGTTGATGCGCAGCGTTGCCTGCCCACCCTGCGGCAGATGAGCCTGTACAGCGAAGGCGTGCGTGTCGGGCTGCTCGTTTGCCGTGTCGTCTTTCGGCAATGCCATAAACGTGGCTTCAGCGTACTGGATGTCCCATTCGTCGAATGTGAGCTGGCGGAAGTACGGCTCGCCGTCGGAAAGCGGACGCGTGGGCGCGGTTATGGCGGTGCCGCCCTGGATGCGCGCAAGGGGAATCTCGACATCACGGTAGCCCGCCACACTAATGGAGATGCCGCCGTTAAAGTCGTACGCGTCAAGGAGCGTTGCCTCGTCCACGTAGCCTTCCGAAAGCGGCGCGACCTCAAAGATGGCCGTGCCTTCGTCGTCGGTCGTGGCGGTGAGCTGCTTGCCTGCGGCATAGCGTGATGTGAGCGTGACCTGGGCACCTGCGATGGGCGCATTCTTGTTGGCGACGTCGACCACGACCACACCAAACATGGTGCGCGAGAGAACGAGCACCCTGAAGGGGTCTTTTTCGTCGGCATAGGCTTCGGTGGGCGCAAACGGCAATATGAAGGCGTTTGCGCTTCCCGGCACGCGCGGCAACATAATGCTCGCCAGCGAGGGCGCTCCGGCAACAAGTAACGAACGGCGATCAAGCATCTTTGGCTCCCATCCCGCAGGTATCGATGGAAATAATCCAATTTTGCGAGAAGCCGCTTCGTGGCGGTAGTGCCGTTCAAGGGTCAAAATGTCCAAATTGATCGAGCGGAGTGCCGGGTTCCGGAACGCGTTCGATGCGCTTGGCAGCCCGGTCGCTAACGCAACATATGCGCGACCAGCTCGGCACGAGTTCCGATACCAAGCTTGGCATACACTCCTGATAGGCGGTTTTTAACGGTGCCCGGCGATACTCCCATATGACGTGCGATTTCGGCGTTGGTCCACCCACGACAGGCGAGCATGGCCATGGTGAATTCCGTGGTCGTTAGATCGTCGGCCACGTCCTCGCCCGAATCGGGGTTGTGGATGCGTCGCCAGCCGTAGCTGAATCGATACGTGATCTCGATGATGCGTGCGAAATCGTCAGGGTATTGCGATTTTAGGCATGCCTCGATGAGTCCCTGCAAAAGGCCATGGTGTTCGCCGATGAGTTCGATAAGGCCGTCGGGGCGCGCAATGTCCCAAGCGGCGCCAAAATGCGCTTTTGCGGCGTCGACGTCTTTGAGACTCATACAGGCCATCGAAGCCGACAAGTGCAGGAATAGCTCCGAGATGGGGTAGCTTCCCTGTTTCATAATCAGGGCGTTTTCCGCCATGCCCAGGCTGCGGCCGTATTCGCCGCGCAGATACAACGCGTGCGCCATCACGTAGCTGGCGAACAGGCGCAGGCCTTCGGGCAGATGCGCCGCAAGTGGATAAAACTCTTCGGCAGAATACGGGGAAGGCAAGTGCAACAGGACGCTCGCGGCGGAGGCGAACAGGATATGCGTGGCGTGGACGGCAGACGATTCCTCGTCAGTTGGCGTATCGAGGATGCCCGCAAGGCAACGACGGGCATCGGTGATACGGTTGAGCGACAGACTGGCATATCCGCAGATAAGGCATGCGGAATAGCGCAGCGCGGGGTCGGTGGCGTCAAGATAGGGGCGTGCTGTCTCGGCGGCGAGTGTGGCCTGTCCGCGAAAGTACAGCGCTTCCGCCGTGGCGATGGTGCGTGAATCGGGGTCGGAAATGCCTGCAACCGCAGCGTCAATCTGCCCCGGCACAAAGGCGGTGCACATCAACGGCATGGGAATGCGCGGGTAGCCATCGCAGTCCATCTTCCATCTCCCAACAGCTGGCAACATTAGCAGCCATTTTACCCCTGTTGATCGGGACTGGAATTTGTGGTTATCGCCTACGATTATGCCGAACGTATAAAGGAAGAGTCTATTGGCGATGCTCCCAAGGTGGCTACCGAAGCCTAGCTGACCTCGACATTAGGAAAAATTGCCACCCCTGCAAAAAGCTCCGTCGCAGCGATGGGAAACGAACCTCGCTCTGCATATAATGAGGTCATATGACGGTGCGTTTGCATACGTGTAGCGCATTCCCATCGAACCGAAAAGGAGCTTTGCATGGATCCCAACAAGCGTCCCGACGACATGGTGCGTATCACCACTCCCGAACTTGCCCAGGTGTTCATCGATGAGCAGGTTGCTGCAATCCGCGAGCAGATTGGCGACAAGAAGGTCCTGCTGGCTCTTTCCGGCGGCGTCGACAGTTCTGTAGTTGCGGCCCTGCTCATCAAAGCTATCGGCAAGCAGCTCATCTGCGTGCATGTGAACCACGGCCTGATGCGCAAGGGCGAGAGCGAACAGGTCGTCGACGTCTTCAAGAACCAGATGGATGCGAACCTGGTCTATGTCGACGCTACTGATCGCTTCCTGGAAAAGCTCGTGGACGTCGAGGAGCCCGAGGCCAAGCGCAAGATTATCGGCGCCGAGTTCATTCGCGTGTTCGAGGAGGAGGCCCGCAAGGTTGGCGACGAGGTCAGTTTCCTCGCCCAGGGCACCATCTATCCCGACATTCTGGAGTCGCAGGACGGCGTGAAGGCTCACCACAACGTTGGCGGCCTGCCCGAGGACCTGCAGTTTGAGCTCTGCGAGCCCGTCAAGCTGCTGTACAAGGACGAGGTGCGCGTCGTGGGTCGCGAGCTCGGCCTGCCCGAGAACATGGTCGAGCGCCAGCCGTTCCCCGGCCCCGGCCTGGGCGTCCGTTGCCTTGGCGCCATCACCCGCGACCGCCTCGAGGCGCTGCGCGAGGCCGACGCCATTGTGCGCGAGGAGATCGACAAGGCCGGTCTGACCATCTGGCAGTATTTTGCCGTCGTGCCCGACTTCCGCGCCACCGGCGTGCGCGAGGGCAAGCGCGCCTACGACTGGCCCTGCATCATCCGCTGCATCAACACCGTCGATGTCATGACCGCCGAGGTACCTGAGCTCGACTGGGCGCTGCTCAAGCGCATTACCGCTCGCGTGACCGCCGAGGTCTCCGGTATTTGCCGCGTTTGCTACGACCTCACGCCGAAGCCCGTCGGCACGGTCGAGTGGGAGTAAGCTAACTCACCTAGCCCCCGTTTCCGCTTGGAAGCGGGGGCTTTTTGCTGGCGCTTCGCCCAATTTCGCGCATCTTGGGCCTCACGTATCCTGCGAACTAACAGATGTGACAAAGGGGCAGTTCCTTTGTCGCATCTTCGATGTTATGCGCGGGAAGAGTCACGAGCATGGTCGTTCCGCGCTCCGAGCTCTCTTCGACCTCGATGGAGCCGCCGTGGAGTGCGGCAATCTCCCAGACCAGTGCAAGCCCCAGCCCCACGCCGCCATATGCCCTGCTGCGCGATTTGTCGACGCGAAAGAAGGGCTGAAAGATGCTCGTCTGGTATTGCTCGGGAATGCCCGGTCCCTGGTCGCGCACGCGTAGCAGCACGCGGTCGCCTTCGGCGCAGGCGTTGATTTGCACGGTCGAGTTGGGCGCGCTATAGCGTATGGCGTTTTCGGTCAAGTTGAACAGCAACCGATAGATCAGCGTGTCGCTGCCGATCGTTTGCGCGTCGCCCTCACTTGTAAGCGTGATGTCTTTTTGCTCGGCAAGGGGTGCCAGGTCCGTGAGCACTTCTTCGATCATCGGCGCTAGGTCAATCACATCGTTGCAAGGGACACTGCGCAGCTCGCTCATCTCGAGCAGGGTCTTTGTCATGTGCGTCATTCGCTCGGTCTGCTCCTGCAGCAGCCCGAGCAGGCTCGCTGTATCGGCATCGACGTCGGGGTGCTCGGCGCAAAACAGCTCAACCTGGGCCTGCATGAGCGCAAGCGGCGTGCGCAGTTCGTGCGCCGCATTGCCCGTAAACTGTCTTTGTGCGGAAAATCCCTCGTCAAGGCGGGTAATCATGTCGTTAAACGACGCGCTGCAGCGCCTGAGTTCAGATGGCACGTCCTCGCTGATTTTTGTGTCGGCGAGGTTGTCGGGCCGCACGCTCTCGACTTGCGTCGCAAAGAAGCGCAACGGCCGCAGCGCATGTCCGCTCACAAAGTAGGCCAGCACGCCGCCGAGCAGCGTCACCGCCGCAGTTATATACCAGCTCGTCGCGCCAAACGATTCTTGGGCGTCGTTCACGACGATGGTCAGCGCGTCGTCGAGCTCTTTGTTTGTCGGGTCAAATGAGCTGGGCGAGGCCGCCTCCACCTTGCTGTGCGCCGATAGTTCATTGCCGATCGAGTCCATGTAGCGCATGCCGGAGTAGCCAACCAGGCAATTCATAAGTACGCAGGTTGAACATATCAGCAGTGCCGTCATCAACGTGATGCGCCACTGCAGCGACAGCCGCTTCATTTGCCGTCCTCCATAACGTAGCCTTCGCCGATTCGGTTGCGGATGGGGTCGTGCCCCAACGCGCCGCGCAGCTTTTTGCGCAGCGACGAGATGTGCACGCGGGTCGCGTTGCTAAAGCTGTTGACGCTGCTGTCCCATACATGCTCGATAAGCTCTTCCTGGCTCACCGGCCGCCCCTGGTTAAGCATCAGGTATTCCAAGATGCCGGTCTCCTTGCGCGTGAGGGATAGGGTCTCGCCGCCCACGGAGGCGAGGCGCGCTTTGGTGTCAAAGCTCAGCGATCCACAGGTTAGAACAACGTCGTTTTGCGTAAAGCGCCTGAGCGTGAGACTGCGTATGCGTGCCGCCAGCTCGTCAAGATGGAACGGCTTGGTGAGGTAGTCGTTGGCGCCCGCATCGAGCCCCGCTACCTTGTCGGAGACCTCGCCACGTGCCGAGAGCACGAGCACCTTGGTCTCGCAATCGGTAATTCTGAGTTGCCTGAGCACGGTCATGCCGTCGACATGGGGGAGATTGAGGTCGAGCACGACAAGATCAAAGGTCTCGACATCGAGCAGATCGAGGGCCTGCTGCCCGTCGTAGCAGCAGTCGACGCTATAGGCCAAGTTGCGCAGGCTGCGTGCGATCGCATCGCACAGCGCCCGCTCGTCCTCGACGACCAAGATGCGCATAACGTTCTCCTTGCATAGTCATTCACGCTTAACACGGATTTTATAGTCGGTATGGTCCAATGGGTCGCGAAACGAAAGGAGTGGTCAGATTGTTCAAAGCGATTAAGCCTGTGGCGCAGGTGGCTTTGCTGATCGTTGGGGTAGCCATGGTTGGCTTTGGAATTATGCGCGGCGAGGCAGATGCCGTGCTGGCCAAGGCAATCAGGCTGTGCTTGGAGTGTATCGGAATTGGATAAAAGAAAAAACACTGCATCGCATCTTTTGGCGAGATTCCGCGGATTGATTCAGGCGGCGGCGACGCTTGCGACCAATATTCACCTGCCTAACTTTGCCAAGGGCGGTATCTACCAGGGAGCCGGCAAAGCCGTCTGCGTGCCGGGGCTTAACTGCTACTCGTGTCCAGCGGCCTCGGGTGCGTGCCCCATCGGGTCGTTTCAGTCGGTGGTGGGATCGTCTAAGTTCAGCTTTTCGTATTACGTCACCGGAACGCTCATTCTGATCGGCGTGCTACTGGGACGTTTTGTATGCGGCTTTTTGTGTCCGTTTGGATGGCTGCAAGAGCTTCTGCATAAGATTCCCAGCAAAAAGCTCTCCACGAAAAAGCTCAAGCCGCTCACGTACATCAAGTATGCCGTGCTACTGTTTGCCGTGGTGCTGCTGCCCGTCTTGGTGGTTAACGATGTGGGTATGGGCGACCCGTTCTTTTGCAAGTACATTTGCCCGCAGGGTGTGCTCGAGGGCGCGATTCCGCTGTCCATCATGAATACGGGAATCCGCTCCGCGCTGGGAAAGCTCTTTTCCTGGAAGCTCGCGATCCTCATTGCGGTTGCGGTGCTGAGCGTGCTGTTCTACCGCCCCTTCTGTAAATGGATTTGCCCCCTCGGCGCATTTTATGCACTCATGAACAAGGTGTCGTTGCTGGGGATTCAGGTCGATCATTGTAAATGCGTCTCGTGCGGCAAGTGCGCCAAGGTGTGCCAGATGGACGTGGACGTTACGCGTACGCCCGACCATGCCGAGTGCATTCGTTGCGGCAAATGCGTGGGCGCGTGCCCCGTCGATGCTATTAGCTTTCGCTACGGGCTGGGTGTGACTGGCGACAAACCCGCGCAGTCCACGCAAGCCTGCGAAAACAAATAGGTACCTATATAAGTTTCGATATAAACGGAGGAACCATGAAACTGTCAAAAATTGCGGCTCTGTTGATGCTGCCCGTGCTGGCGCTGACTCTCGCGGCGTGCTCTGCCCCCAAGGGCGACGCGAAGGATGCCACGAGCGGCGATGCGCAGATTGCCGAGCTTGTGGCACAAAAGCCGTCGAGCGCCGAGGAGGCGGCCAAGCTGTACCAGCAGCTGCTGCAAAAGGAAAACGAGATCTTTGCGAGCGATAACGCCCTATGGGAAAAGGTGTTCCTTGCGGCCAACAAAGACACTCCCATGATTGAGGACGGCAAGAACTACGGTGACTTCTTGCTCGATACCATCGAGGGCGCCAAGGATCAGTTTGCGGCTGACGAGCTTAAGACGCTTAAGGCCGGCGCGCAGCAGGTCAAGGAGATCGAGGACAAGCTCATGGCGCTGGAGAAGGAGTTCCCCGGATGCGGCAGCACGCCCGGCGAGGGGGAGAGCGTCGATGCCTCGACCGCAGGCATGACCAACGGCGAGAGCGGGGAGACGAAGTTCCCCAGCTTTAAGGGCAAGGACTTGGACGGCAACGATGTAAACAGCGACGAGCTGTTCTCCAAGAACAAGGTCACCGTCATGAACTTCTGGTTTACCACCTGCAAGCCGTGCGTGGGAGAGCTGGGCGATCTGGAGAAGCTCAACAAGGAGCTTGCCGAGAAGGGCGGCCAGGTCGTGGGCGTTAATTCCTTTACGCTCGATGGCAATAAAGACGAGGTGGCTGATGCCAAGGACGTGCTTTCCAAGAAGGGCGTGACGTATAAGAACATCTGGTTTAAGTCGGACAGCGAGGCCGGAAAGTTCACCTCCAACCTGTACTCGTTCCCGACCACCTACGTGATCGACCAGAACGGTAACATTGTGGGAGAGCCGATCATGGGCGGCATCAACTCCGCTGAGCAGCGCGAGGCGCTCAACAAACTGATCGATCAGGCACTCGCGAAGAGCGAACAGTAAGTCTGTGGGACAGACAACTGAAGGGGAGTCGCTGGAAACAGCGACTCTTTTTCTGCTTCGGGGTAGCATCATGGGTATACGTCGAAAGGGCACGCAGCTTTTCGTGCATTGCCTGAGCGGTGCGCGAAGCAACCAAGCTGTGAGTTTTCTTAAGCGTTCTGGGTATGGCAGTGTCAAGAATATCGGCGGCATAAGCGGCTACACGGGAAAGGTGGTGCGTTAGCTATGAAGGTGGTTATCGTTGGAGGCGTCGCGGGCGGCGCATCGGCGGCGGCACGTTTGCGCAGACTCGACGAGCAGGCCCAAATTGTCATCTTTGAGCGCACGGGTTTTGTATCGTATGCCAATTGTGGGCTTCCGTACTACATTGGCGGCGTGATAGAAGAAGAGAGCGCATTGACGCTGCAGTCTCCCAAGGGCTTTTGGGATCGCTTTCGCATTGCGGTCAAGACGAGTCACGAGGTGTTTGCCATCCATCCCGATTCGCATACGGTCGAGGTTCGCAATATGCTGACGGGCGAGGAATTTGTCGAGACGTATGACAAGCTCATCCTGTCGCCGGGTGCAAAGCCGATTCGCCCTGCGTTGCCGGGCATCGACTCGGATAAAATCTTTAGCCTACGCACCGTTGAGGACACGCTGCGTATTCACAGCTATGTTCGAGAGCGGCGACCGAGCAGTGCCGTCGTGATCGGCGGCGGCTTCATTGGCGTCGAGACGGCGGAGAATCTGTGCGAGCTGGGGCTCCAGGTGACCCTTCTGCAGCGTCCCGTCCAGCTTATGAACAACCTGGATTACGACATGGCGACCCTTTTGCATACCGAGGTGCGTGAGCACGGTATCGATCTGCGCCTCAAGGCCGATGTGACAGGTTTTGAGGAAGTTGATGGCCGCGTTGTCACCCATGTTGCGGGCGATGGCCCTATCGGAGCCGATATGGTACTGCTTGCCATTGGCGTGGCACCTGAGAGCCATCTGGCGCAAGAGGCGGGGCTCGAACTGGGCATCAAGGGGGCTATTGTGGTCAACGACCGCATGGAGACCTCTGCTGCCGACGTGTATGCCGTGGGCGATGCCGTGCAGGTCACGCATCAGGTGACCGGCGAGGACGCGGTCATTTCGCTCGCCGGCCCCGCCAACAAGCAGGGGCGTGTCGTCGCCGATGTCATAGCCGGCATGGACAGCTGCTACCTCGGATCGTTGGGCTCATCGGTTATCAAGGTATTCGACTTGACGGCGGCAAGCACGGGACTATCCGAAAAGGCAGCACACGCGGCGGGAATTGACTGCGACAGCGTGGTCCTGTCGCCCGGTTCGCATGCGGGTTATTATCCGGGTGCAACGCCCATGACCATGAAGGTTGTCTTCGAGAAGCAGGGATTGCGCCTGCTGGGTGCGCAAATCGTGGGCATCGATGGTGTGGACAAGCGTATCGACGTTCTGGCGACTGCCATCCAGGCAGGCATGCGCGGCGATAGGCTTAAGGATTTGGACCTAGCATACGCGCCGCCGTATTCATCGGCGAAGGATCCCGTCAATATGGCGGGCTTTATGATCGAGAACCTCAATCGCGGCATACTGGCGCAGTGGCATTGGGAGGATGAGCCCAACTTGCCACGCGATGGCAGCGTGCAGCTGCTCGATGTTCGTACGGAAGGGGAGTATGAGCGCGGGCATATCGATGGTTTCGTAAACATTCCCGTCGATGATCTGCGCAATCGCCTGGGCGAGCTCGACCGGGCCAAGCCGGTTTACGTGATTTGCCAGAGCGGCATTCGCAGCTACATTGCTTGCCGCATTTTGGCGCAGCATGGCTTTGAGTGCTTTAACTTCTCGGGCGGCTATCGCTTCTTTGCAGCCGTGACTGAGGCTCGCCGCGGCAGCGCTAACGTTATGCCGTGCGGGCTCGAAAAGTAGCGCGCATTGGAATGTGACAAAGTGACAGCCTCTTTGTCGCATCGGGGATGTTATATGCGGGATGGTGCGCCATGCGGCGTGCTGTCCCGTTCGTTTTTTGGCGCGGTTCGTTACATTCCTCACTGGTATCGGCCAAAAATGAGGATAGAGTAGGACAAACGCGCCGAACGTGAACGGCGGGGGAGCGGGCGAGCGCGCCCGCGCGAGAGAGGTTGCCGTCCATGCTGGATCTCAGGGTTATTTGCAAAAGGTACGTTACGCAGTCGTTTACGCAGGTAGCGCTCGACAGCGTAAGCCTGTCTTTTCGCGATAACGAGTTCGTAGCCATTCTGGGTCCCTCGGGTTCGGGTAAGACTACGATGCTCAACGTCATCGGTGGACTCGATCATTTTGATTCGGGCGATCTGCTGATCGACGGCATCTCGACCAAGGACTTCAACGACCGCGATTGGGATGCCTATCGCAATAATCGCATCGGCTTTGTGTTCCAGAGCTATAACCTCATTCCGCATCAGAGCATTTTGGAAAACGTGGAGTTGGCGCTTACGCTCACGGGCGTGGGGCATGCCGAGCGCCGCCAACGTGCACGCAAGGCGCTCGAGGCAGTCGGTCTGGGCGAGCACGTTGACAAGCGCCCGAGCCAGCTTTCGGGCGGGCAGATGCAGCGCGTGGCCATTGCCCGCGCCCTGATCAATGACCCCGAGATTGTGCTGGCTGACGAGCCGACCGGCGCCTTGGATTCAACGACGTCCGTCCAGGTCATGGATTTGCTCAAGGACGTTGCGCGCGACCGTCTGGTCATCATGGTCACGCACAATCCCGAGCTGGCGTACAAGTACGCCACGCGCATTGTCAACCTGGCGGACGGCAAGGTCACCGACGATTCAGATCCCTTTGATGCTGCCGAGCCCGCGCGTCGCGAGGCCAAGCCCACGCGCAAAACCTCGATGAGCTTTGTGACAGCGCTGGGGCTTTCGGCGCGAAACCTTTTGACCAAGAAGGGCCGTACGGCTATGACGGCCTTTGCTGGTTCGATCGGCATTATTGGCATCGCGGCGATTCTGGCGCTCTCCAATGGCGTAAACGGCTACATCAAAAAGGTCGAGGAGGACACACTCTCGAGCTACCCGCTTACGATTTCCAAACAAGATTACGACCTGTCGTCCATGATGGGCGGGCATGGGGCCACGGATGACGATACGTCCAAGAACGAGGGTTCGTCCGACGACGGCACCGACGGCAAGGCTCAGGGGACCGATAAGATCCCTGTGGTCACGGCCGTAAAGGATATGTTCGCAAGCGTTAAGTCCAACGACATGACGAGCTTTAAGGCATGGCTCGATGCCGGTGGCGACGGCATCGATAAAGAGGTCAACGCCATTCAGTACGGCTACGGCGTGACGCCGGTTGTCTATCGTGCCGGCAAGGGCGATGAGAAGCCTGTCCGGCTGGTGCCCAACGCCATGACCGAGGCCATGAGCGGAGGCGCGAGCTCGGCGGCAACGGTGAGCATGGATTCCATGGGAACCTCGGTCTTTAACGAGATGATTGACGATCAGAGCCTGCTCGACAGCCAGTACGATGTCGTTGCCGGCCATTGGCCTACGTCCGCCAACGAGGCCGTGATGGTGCTTTCGAGCCGCGGAACGGTGGGCGACTACACGCTCTACAGTATCGGCGCGCTGGATATCGATGAGCTTAACGACCTGGTTAACAGTGCCATGACGGCCGACGGCAAGGTCAAGACGCCCAAGACCGGCAGCGACTTTACCTACGACGATGCACTGTCCACGACGTTTAAGGTGTTGTCGCCGGCCGATGCCTATCGCAAAAACGAAGAGACCGGCATGTGGACTGACATGTCTGGCGACGCCGACTTTATGAAAACCAAGGTTGCCGACGGTATTGACGTGCGCATTGTGGGCGTGGTGCGACCCAACGAGACGGCAAACGCGAGCGCATTGTCCCCGGGCATTGTCTATACGCATGCGCTGACTCGCCAGCTTATGGAGCGTGCTGCCGATTCGCAGATTGTGCAGGAGCAGCTTGCCCACCCCGAGACGGATGTCTTTACGGGCAAAACCTTCGACGAGCTGCAGGGCGAAGCCAAGCAGGGCGTGGATTTGGGCAGTATGTTCAGCGTAGACGAGGCGGCACTGAAGAGCGCGTTCTCTCTCGATGCATCTGCGCTCTCGGGCGCAGCCGGCGGTATGGACCTTTCTGGTCTCGACTTGTCCGGGCTGGACATTGACCTTTCGGGTGTTGGGAGGGACATCGACTTTAGTGACATCATGGCCAAAGCGCCGGCCCCAGATTTCTCGGGCATCTTTGACGGTCTGGAACTCACACCCGAGCAAATGCAGCAGGTGGGAGCACTTGCCAACCAGCTGTTTGAGGGCTTTATGCGCTCTGATCAGTTTAAGGCGCTGTCACCCGAAGACCTTAAAGACGCGTCAAAGCTCGCTGCCGCATTCTCGGCATATCTTGAGAATGATGCCGCAGCCCAGCAAATTTTGGCACAGCTCAAAGCGCTCGGCGGCGATGCCCTGGCCGAGCGTCTGCAGCAGGTGATGGGCGACTATGTGCAAAAGCAGCTGGCTCCGTATTTGCAGCAGTCTATGGATCAGGTGATGAAGGCGGTCAGCGAGCAGATTGCGACGACGGTATCAACCCAGCTCAAGGCGGGTGTGGCAGGGCTCATGGACCAAATGGCGACGCAGATGTCTTCGAGTTTTGCCAACCTGGCGAGCGCCATGCGCGTGGATGCGGGCGCCTTTGCTCGTGCCATCCACTTCAACATGGACGCCGAGGACCTGAGCTCGCTCATGATGAGCTATGCCAAGGCGTCGAAGCTCACCTACGACAACAATCTGACCACGTTGGGCTATGCGGACGAGGCGGACCCCATTTCGGTCAAGATTTTCCCGCGCGACTTTGAGGCCAAGGAGCGCGTGCTCGATCACATCGATGCGTACAACAAGCAGGTCAAAGCTGCTGGCCACGACGAGCAGGCAATCTCGTACACCGACTACATGGGCATCATCATGGGTTCGGTGACCGACATCGTGAACACCATCAGCTTGGTGCTCATCGCATTCGTGAGCATCAGCCTGGTCGTGAGCTCCATCATGATCGGCATCATCACCTACATCAGCGTACTGGAGCGCAAAAAGGAGATTGGCATCCTACGCGCGATCGGCGCGTCGAAGCGTAACGTGGCCAACGTATTCAATGCCGAGACCTTTATCGAAGGTCTCATTGCCGGCGTCTTTGCTATTGTCGTCGTGGTGGCCGTGAGCTTTCCGGTTAATGCCTGGGCGCTTGCGGCCAAACAGGTACCCAATCTGATGAGCCTGCCCGTGCAGGATGCGCTGATGCTCATTGCAATTTCTGTGTTGCTGACGGTTGTTGCCGGCCTGCTGCCGGCTCGCAGCGCATCCAAGAAAGACCCTGTGGAAGCCCTGCGTTCCGAATAATGTGACAAAGGGGCAGTCCCTTTGTCACATTGGGGGCCCAATTACCGTTCGGCACGTTAAGGGTCCCCGCTCCCCGCTTAACACTTGACGAAGAATCTCCATCTTTATATACCTATCGGTAGGCATATAGGTTGCATTGCCGATAGAAACGGAGTAACCATGACTCTCATCGCACCAGCCGAAAAGGACCGCCCCCGTGAGAGCGGCGCATTTGCTTGGATTGTCGTTATTGCGCTCGGTTTAATGTCTGCGGGAACAACCGGCACCTACAGCATCATTGCCGGCTCATTCATCGCTCCTGTATGTGAAGACCTGGGCTTTGACTACACTTCTTTCTCTTTCTATTTCACCGCGATTCTTCTTGGCCTTGCGCTTGGGCTTCCGCTTTTGAGTCGTTTCATTCCAAAAGTAATCGGCAAACCATGGCATATTTGCGTTGAACTCGTCCTTATTGCCGCCGGCGCCGCAATGGCGTTCTACACCGAGGTCTGGATGTTCATCGTCTCCGCCGCAGTGATCGGCATCTGCTTTTCGTTCACAACGGGTGTCTGCATGTCCGATGTCATTGACCAATGGTTCAGTAAATCGTCTGGTCTTGCCATCGGCCTTGCGTGGGGCGTTAATTCTCTCTGCACGCTGCTATTGAGTCCTGTCATTACACTGGTCATCGAGCAGCAAGGCTGGCGTACGGGTTACATCGTACTTGCGGCCGTTTCTGCAGCCATGATATTGCCCACAAGCGCATTTATCATTCGCCTTAAGCCTTCTGATCGCAATATGCTTCCGTACGGAGAGACTACCTCCGAAACCCATGAGAGCTACAGCGCCGATGAAAAGGAAGATGTCTCTTCGGGCATGGCGCTCCGCGATGCCGCGAAAACGCCATCTTTTATTCTCTGTGCCCTTCTGCTCTGCGTGGCGCAACTCACCTGCTGCATGAACCAGCTGTTCCCGACCTATGCAAGCGAGGTCGGCTTCAATCCCATCGTGGGAAGCCTAATGGTTTCGGCGGCCTCGCTCTCCGATATTTTCCTAAATCCCTTCGTAGGCAAAACATGCGACAAGCTCGGTGCTATTAAAGCAACGGTCGCATGGACGGGAGTCAGCATTCTTTCATTCCTACTTCTCATCTTTGGCGGAAGCAACGAGACCGTTTCCATCATCGCGGCCGGCGTAAACGACGTCATGTTCGCCATCGTTGGAACTGCAATGCCGATGATTCTCCTCTCGCTCTTCGGATCACGCGATTTTGGAAGGATCTATTCGATTATTTGCTCAGCGGGCTATGTTGTCGGAGCTTTCGGAATGCCAGTCATGATGAAGGTTTACGGTATGGCAGGGTCTTTCCAAGGAGTATTCGTCTTCTGTATCATCTGCAACCTTCTGATTGCGACATTTGCTTTAGTTTCCGGTCTCCTCAATAAGACTACCGCGAAATAACCTGACCAACGAACTGCCCTTCAGCCCTGTCATTTGTCTCCGCAAGTTAAAACGAAATTGGGGCCGATTCCAACATAGCTGGAATCGGCCCCAATTTCTATTCAACAACTTTTGCAATCATCGCGAACACGGGTTTCGAACCATTCCGCGACCCCGCAAGTCGTCGCATCGCGCTTGCCAAGGTGCCTCTGTTATTACGCGCCTATTTAAACATGAGTTCGACGATCCCTGCCCAAACAGCCTTTTCATCGATGTCTTCATCTTGGGCAACGGTATTGCTCGCTCCCTCAAGTACGGTGTAAAGAATCTGCACGTACAGCATGACGTCTGTTTCATCGGAAAACGCGCCAATTTCTAGGCCATGGAGAAGGATGTCTTTAAGCGCGTCCATAGTTCGGTTGATCGCCGTTGCCTGACGTTCCTGAACTGCAGGGATTCGATTTGCCTGAATACTGACCTCGGCCAGCACGCGACGGCGCTTTTCATCACTACGATAGCCACCTATAACCGAATTGCCGAGCTCGATAAGCGCCGCCTTGAATCCGTCCCTATCGACTATTAGCGAGTAGTCGCGCTGATAGTCGATAGTCGGAAACATACTATCTAAGAGCGTGGTGAAAATATCCTCTTTAGAGGGAAAGTAGTAGTACACCGATGGCTTGGATATACCGACACGGTCGCAGATTTTTCCAATGGACGCCTTGTCGTAACCGACTTCTGCCACAAGATCATACATTGCGTCCAATATTTTTCCCTTTGTGCTCACGCTTCACTTCTCCATTGCAAATCACTTCCGCATTGCCAACATTATTAAGAATGGCAACGGAACATCAATTCGTGTCCAAACACGACCACTATAAACGGTGAACGGTAGGTATCGACAGGCGAATGGCAATTATACAAAAACACCTACCGAACGGTAGGTATAGTAGTACTATAGCTGGTGTAACCCCGCTATTGTCGCGGCCGGACAGCATTGCGGGAAACCCGACGGAAGGACCAACCATGTACGAGAACTATCGTATGCCGGGCGAGTTTGAGAAGCGCTCCAACGTCTATGTGACATGGCTTCCCGATTACATTCGCGCAGAGGGCTTCGATAATCGCCAGCCCTGCGTTGACGTAATTAAAGCTTTGCTTGAGTATGGCGATGTTACGGTCAACCTCAACTGTGGCACCCCCGGCTCCTACGAGGAAGCCTGCTCGCGCCTTAAAGAAGAAGGGGTGGATCTCGACCGTATCCAGATTACGCAGTTCGAAGACTCCAACTTCTACGTTCGCGACAACGGCCCCAGCATCATGGTCGACGACGAAGGCCATTCCTATATGGTCAACCCCGCTTGGACCTATTATGGCGTGTGGGACAAGAACTCCCCAGAGTGCCAGTCCGCACGCAGGGCAGCTGTTCACATGGCGGTTGCGCTCGGGTGCTTCGATATCGTCAATTCCGAAATGGTTTCGGAGGGCGGCGACCGCGAGTTTGACGGTCACGGCACCCTGATCGCCATCGAGGACACGGAATGCCGCAAGCGCAATCCCGAGTTCTCAAAAGAGGAAGTGGAGGCCGAGTACAAGCGCATCTACAACCTCAACAAGGTTATCTGGCTGCCGCAGCCTATGCTTGAGGACGACGACTATCGACTGGGCATCCTCGACGAGAAGGAAGATGGAACTCCTGTCTTCGGCATGAGCTTCGCCGCCCACATCGATGAGATGTGCCGCTTTATCACCCCGAACAAGATTCTTCTTGCCGAGGTATCCGATGAGGAGGCCGCCTCGAGCAAGGCGGGCGCGGAATCGCGTCGTCGCATCGACGCCGCCTACGAGATTCTACGCGCCGAGACGGACTGGGAGGGCAAGCCCTTCGAAATCGTCCACATGCCCACTGCCGAGCCGATCGAGGTTGTCATCGCCCCCGGCGACGAGGACTACGAGCTGTATAAGGGCTTCATCGACGAAATGGGCGGCAAGTTCATGGATGGCACCCCTTGGCCCGAAGGCCCCGTTCACTTTTATGCCGCAGCAAGCTACTGCAACTTCCTCATCTGCAACGGCGTCGTTCTTGGCCAGCGTTATTACCACGAAGGCATGAGCGAAGTCGTGAAGGAGAAGGACGAGCAGGCCAAGGCGGTTCTTGAGAGCTGCTTCCCCGATCGCAAGGTCATCATGATCGACTCTCTCGCGCTTAACCTGTCCGGCGGCGGCGTGCACTGCTGGACCAAGGACGTGGCCGCCAGCTGCTAGCAAGTTCTTAAACTTGCGCTGCCTGATCCAAGCGCCACATTTACAGTCCCCGAGGGATATCCGTGTTTCCCTCGGGGGCGCATTCGACACTTACCCATCAAACAATTGAAAGGAAATAGGCATGAACAACAGCCTTCGCGGTCGCGACTACCTCAACATCCACGATCTTTCCTCTGAGGATTTCCGTTACCTCATCGATCTTGCCTGGAACCTCAAGGCCCAGAAAAAGTCCGGTGTCGACCAGCGCTACTTCCCCGGCAAGAACGTTCTCGCCAACTTTGAGTGGGGCTCGACCCGCACTCGTTGCGCCTTTGAGACCTCTTGCAACGACCTGGGCATGGGCTTCACCTATCTGACCAACTCCCACATGGGCGATTGCGAGACCATCGAGGATGCCATGCGCGTCTTCAACGGCATGTATGATCTCATTGTCTATCGTGCACAAAAGGACGAGCAGTTCCTCTATGATGTCGCCGACTTGGTCGATATTCCAGTCATCAATGCCCTCACCCTCGGCGATCACCCGACCCAGATGCTCGCTGACGCTCTCACGATGGAGGAGCAGTGGGGTGGTCTGCGCACGAGCCGTGGCAAGAAGATGGCCTTCGTTGGCAACTGCGCCGGCGCCCCCGTGTGGTATGGCCGTCTGTGCGCGATGCTCGACATGGACTTCCTCGCCATCGGCCCCGACGACCTCCGTCACCAGATGTGCAAGGAAATGATCGAGGAGGTTGAGGCCTGCTACGCCAAGTACGCGCCTAACAGGACCTTCACCATCACCTCTGACCTTGATGCTCTGGACGGTGTCGACGTAATCGTTACCGAGGAGTGGCGCTACATCAACCCCGAGTGCGGCGACGAGGTTCTGGACCCCGACGACTACAACTCTTGGCTTGGCGACGCCGAGTCCCTGTACCCCTATCGCGTCACCAGTGAGCTGTGCAAGCGCACCAACAACCCCGACATCTTCTGCATGCACGAGCTCCCCTCTGTTCACAACGCAAATCACCGCGTTGGCAAGATGTTGCTCGACCAGTGCAAGAACGACCTGCATCGTGAAATCATCACCGAGGGCTTTGAGATTGCGGACGAGTGCTTTGAGGCCAACGCGTCGGTCATCTTCCGTGAGGCAGAGAACCGTCAGCACACCATTAAGGCCGTTATGTGCGCCCTTCTGGGTCTCTAGGAGCTGTATCAATGGAAAATGCAAAGTTAAAGAGCAGCAAGGTTTACGCATGGGTTCTCGTGATCGCGCTCGGCCTCATGTCTGCCGGTACGACCGGATCCTATAGCGTAATCGCTGGCTCCTTCGTCGCGCCCGTGTGCGAGGAGTTCGGATTTGACTACTCCATCTTCTCGTATTACTTCACTGCAACGCTCATTGGTCTTGCAGCGGCTCTTCCGTTTGTCGGAAAACTCATCCCCAAGGTTGTTGGCAAGTTTTGGCTCCCCGTCGTCGAGCTTATTCTGCTCGCCGCTGGCGCAGGCATGGCCTTCTACACCGAAGTCTGGATGTTCATCGCAGCTGGTGCTTTGATTGGCGTTTGCTTCGCCTTCACTACCGGCGTCGCCATGTCCGATGTTATTGACCAGTGGTTCAAAAAATCTGGCGGCCTGGCAATTGGTCTCGCTTGGGCAGTGAACTCGATTTACATGCTCATCATGAGTCCCGTCATCACCTCTGTCATTGAGGCTGCTGGCTGGAGGACTGGTTATCTGGTGCTCGCTGGCGTCTCCGCCGTGCTCATTCTTCCCGCTTCCATCCTGATTATCCGCTATAAGCCCCAGGACAAGGGCATGCTGCCCTATGGCTATGTCGAAGGCGAGACGGTCGCCGAGACCGAGGAGACGACCGAGGATAGTGCACGTGGCGTTAGCTACGCACGCGCTATTAAGTCGCCTGCATTCTTTTTCTGCATCGGCTTCCTCTGCCTCGTTCAGCTTACTTGCTGCATGAACCAGCTGTTCCCCACCTATGCCGCCGAGGTCGGCTTTAGCCCCATGGTGGGTGGCTTCATGGTTTCCGCCGCATCGCTGTTCGACCTGTTCCTCAACCCGATCGTCGGTACCACTTGCGATAAGTTTGGCAGCACCAAGGCCATTCTGAGCTGGCTCGCCGTCTCGATTCTCTCCTTTGTCATGCTCATGATGAGCAGCGGCAACTCGACGCTCAGCATTCTTGCTGCCGGTGTTAACGACGTCATGTACGTCATCGCCGGCACCGCTCTGACCGTTTTGGTGATGGACGTCTTTGGCTCCCGTGACTTTGGTCGCATCTTCGCGCTCATCTGCTCCGTGGGCTATATCGTCGGCGCCTTTGGCATGCCCGTCATGATGAAGGTATACGAGCTTGTCGGCTCCTTCCAGGGCGTTTTCATCTTCTGTATTGCATGCAACGTCATCATCGGTCTGTTCTTGCTGCTGGCAAAGAAGACTGGTAAGAGCCTCTCTTGGGACGAATAGTTCGATTCGTCTTAGTCATACGCTGTAGGAGTTAATCTGCAGCAGCTTTAGGGCATCGGCTAACGCCGGTGCCCTTTTTCATGGAATGTGACAAAGGGACAGTCCCTTTGTCACATTGGGCGCCTAGCTCGTTTTGCCCACCAACGTGATACGGATGCTTGGATGGGTGTACTCGTCAAACTCGTCCTCGGGCTCCGTGTCAAACGAATAGTACGTTTTGATGGGGTTGTCACTCGTCCTGATGGAGATTCTCTCGTAGAGCGAACCGTTCAAAAAAGCCTGCCTAAACTCTTCGGGGAGCTTTTGCGGTGCTAGGAGCTCGGGACTCATGGTCTTGACGTCTACGGTTTGGACGACAGAGGAAAGTTCGTCCAAGTCGAGCTCGATGCGGGCGAGGTTGTCCTCAAGGCTCGCGTCGGGGTCGATCTCTGCTATGTAACTCACTTCCTTGAGCGTTCCCTTGTTGTCAAAGTCCAGATACGTATAGGTCTTCTGGGCGTCGGAGTCGCCTTCGTGCAGATAGCCGCGGACATGATAGCCGTAATCTTGATATCGCTCGTAGGGGTCATCGGCGGACACGTACTCGCATGCGGGCTCTAGCGTCTTGCGGGCGATGGCGATCTGCTCGGCCGCGGCCGCGGCATTCTCCTGCATCTCGATGTTTCCCTGTGCCAGCTGCGGGATATAAGCACCGCACACGATTGCGAGGGGCAGCGCCACAAGTGCGATGATCCACTTTTTTGCACGGGGGATAGGCACGCTATAGGCCTCCGCCATGGCCTTTGCGTTGGCATAGCTTTCGGTAAGTACGTCCGCTGCGGTGGCGACGGCGCCTACGGCAGCGGCGACTTCTGCCGCGCCGCCCAGGTTGCGCACGGTCGCGTTATCGCTGTTCTTAAGCAGGCGCGCGGCAGCCTGCGTACCGATAACGCCTGCGATTTGTGCCGAGCGGTCTTTCTCGGTCTGCTCGACGACGAGTCGGTGCTGCATTTCCTTCCACTGCTTGCCGCGCATGCCAAAGCGCGGCGCGAGCGCGCAGTAGCAGAATATGACGAGCTCGATGGCAGTGAGCGCCAAGGCGGTCATCATGCCCGTCTCTTGGAAGCCTTCGTGATGGAAGACGATATCGTCGATCATTTCGAAGGGAATGATCAAAAAAGGCAGCACGAACGCCATGGCAAGCGCTGCACCGGCAATCTTGGGATAGATGCAGTATCGCTGGATACGCTTGCGTTCTTGTTCGGAAATTGTTGCCATGGCTGGTCCTTGGTGTCGTAACGGTCGTTGCGGCGCATGGGGCGCGGGGCGCATCAGTTTGAGCTAGCGCTGGATAAGAACATAGAGCAAGATGCTCATCGCGATGAGCAAGAAGCCTGCGATGTTAAACATCAGTGTGGCAAAGTTGCCCACGATGGGGCGTTCGACATAGCTTTTGTCTGGGTTGCTGGGGTTGTAGTACACGGTCATTTGGCTACCGAGGGGCCAAAGCTGCTCCGCGAGGGTGCCTAGGCGGGCGATGGGGCCTGTCTGCACGTGCAGCCAGCCCTTGGCGTCTTCGTAGGCGGTGGCTTGCGTGCGGATGGGGAGTCCCGACAAGCTTTTGGTCATTATGCCACGGAATTGTTTTTTCGCGCGGTATTGCGTGCCGTCGACGGCGTATTCCAAAACGGGATACATCCTGCCTTCGCCCATAAAGCGATGGTCGATGACCGTTCCCATGGTCACGGCGGTACAGGCCTTGGCTTTCTTGCGAGCGGCGGCTTTCATGAGCGCGCTCACTCCGATAAGCAGGATGCCGATGCCCCCAACCAAGATGAGCGCGAGCAGGGATATCTGCGACGTGGTCACGGCGTTCTCCTTTGGCGCGATACCGTCATATGTGACCCAGTATAGAGAATCCCGCCATCGATGAGCTATTGCGGGGGGGGGGTCAATTCTGAATGTGACAAATGGACTGTTCCTTTGTCACATCGGGGACTGCGGAATCGAGGTCTAATACTTTTCCCGAGAAGTGAACGAGTGAAAACGGACTCCCGAAGCATCGACACTTTTGGCGTGCAATTTCCTGCGGTTTTGCCAGTCAAATCCTGCGGTTTTGACGCCTAAAAATGTCAATGCTTCGGGGGTCCAAATAGAGCCGTTCACTTCTCGGGAAAAGTATTAGACCTCGAAATATGGGCGGCGTTCGCGAACGGCAACTAGCTTGCGTCCGGTAGCCGGCACTTGGGGCAAAGGGACTGCCCTTTTGCCCCTTCACCATTGCATCGTATCTGGTGTGGAAAAAATATCGCCTGCGTTCTCGCGCCTGCGAAGAGTTCCTGAACCGCTTGAATGGGATGTGACAAAGGGACTGTCCCTTTGTCACATTGATTTGAGAGTGGATGTTGATGAATTTATCGCTGGCCCCTATGGAGGGGATTACCGGGCATGTGTTCCGTCGCGTGCATGCGGAGTGCTTTGGCGCGCTCGATTGTTATTACACGCCGTTTTTGCCGCCGCCGCGGGTGGGCAACCGCTTTGGTGGCAAGGCGTTTAAAGAGGTCGATCCTGCCAATAACCAGGGGCTTAACGTAGTACCTCAGCTGATGTCCAAGAATGCGGACGAGTTTGTGTGGGCGGCGCAGGTGCTCGCCGAGATGGGGTACCGCGAGGTCAATCTCAACCTTGGCTGCCCCTCGGGTACGGTTGTTGCCAAAGGCAAGGGTTCGGGCTTTCTGCGCAACCTGGATGAGCTCGAGGTGTTCTTGAGCGACGTGTGCGAACGCTCACCCTTGCCGGTGTCGGTCAAGACCAGGCTGGGGTTGGAAAGCGATGACGAGTACGAACGCGTGCTCGACCTCTATTGCCGCATGCCGCTGGCAGAGCTGATCGTGCATCCGCGCGTGCAAAAGGACCGTTATACGGGCTCGCCGCGTAAAGAGTTTTACGGCGAGACGTTGGAGCGGGCGCCGTTTCCCGTGGCCTATAACGGCGACATCTTTGATCTTGAGGACATGGATGCGCTGGTGGGGGCCTATCCCGGAACACGCCACGTAATGTTGGGGCGCGGCTTGCTCGCGAACCCCGCGCTGGCTCGCATGGTTAAGGGTGGCCCTGCTGCCACGGCAGCCGAACTGCAGCGTTTCCATGACATGCTGTTTGCGGCCTATGCGGACGAGATTGGGGGCAACGCGGTCTTTCGCATGAAGGAATGGTGGTTCTACGCCAAATGTGCCTTCGCCGATCCCGCTACCGTGCACAAGCTCGTGCGCAAGACCAAAAAGGTCGACGAATACCGCGCCGCCGTCGAGCGCGTCTTTCGCGAGCAGCCGCTCGCGCCTGTTGCCCGCTTTTGTGGCTACTAGTCGTTGGGGACGTTCTTTAACGACTAGTCATTCAAGAACGTCCCCAATGACTAGATTGAAAAGCTGTACGCCAGCATCCAAAGATGTCGAAAAATGTCGACTTTGGATGCTGACGTACATGTTTGGTTCGTATGGGTTTGTGCGTTGGGGCCGGCCGACCGCAATAGAACGCTAGAGCAAATTCTCCTGCACCCACGCGATGATGTCGCCCGACTCGTAGAGCGGCGCGCCGTCAATGAACAGGCAGGGAACCTGGCGCTTGCCGCCGACGGCGATGAGCGTCTGCTCGGCATCGGGGTCGGTCGAGATATTGCGCTCGGGGATGGTCACGCCGTTATCGGCCAAAAAGCGCTTGACCTTTATGCAATACGGGCAGCCGGTCATAACGTACAGCTCGAGCTTGTGATCAGTAGCCATAGGTCTCCAATCGGTTGAGGTTTCGATTGAGATACCCAATGCCGCCGCGGTCTATGCGCGAGTCAGCGATGACTCGATTGCCTGGACCAGAAACGCCGTGGCTCCGGTGCCGCAGGGCTTGTCGTAGTAGTCAACAAAGCGCTGGTCGGCGAGGTAGCCGTGGGCGAGCCCCAGGTATGCCTCGTCTTGGGGTTCGCTTCCCCAGTTGAGGCCAATCCAACGACGATGCATCGCAACAAGTTTTTGGGCCTTTCTGCTCTTTGGATCGCCGTCGCCCATGGCAATCGAGAGCTGACCCAGAATGGCACGCTCGAGTTCCTTCATGTCGTTCCATGTCTGGGGATCCATGTCCAGTAACGTTTCGTTTGCTGCATCGATAGCCTCATCGCCATAGCGCGCCCGTGCCTCGGCGCCGTAGCGCTCCTCGTTTTCCTGCACGGTACGCCAGCGCTCCAGTTGCGGCAGCACGGCACCCATGAGCGAGACTGCCTCGTCGAGCGACATGCCGGTGTTTTGCGCCAGACGCGGGGCGCAGTCCTCGATCATTGCCTCCATCGTGGTCTCGTAGGTGTACTTGCCGTGGTCGTAGCACCACTTGCAGTAATGGTCGGTCGTTGCGCCGTGAGCATCGGTACCGCAGTCGTCGGGCGTGAGTATCATGCCGCAGCTCTGACAATAGTACTCGGGCATTTCGAGCAGATGAGACAGTGGCTCGCCGGTCACGGCGGCAATGAGCTTCATCATGTCGATGCCCGGTGTGACCTCGCCGCGCTCCCAACGGCTGACGGCTTGGCGTGTGACGAAGAGCTTGGCGGCGAGCTGCTCCTGAGTTAGGTGATGGGCGCGACGGACAGCAATGAGCTTTTCTGCGAAGGCCATAGCGGCTCCTTTCTGCTGGTTGATGGCATTAAGCATACGCGGCGGCAGACGCCCTTCCAAGCAACCGTTGGTTGCACGACGGGGGACCGCGACAAAGAATTGCGCACGACGCCTCACACCTTCATGCCGTACAATGACCGGCATGGAACCTATTGCACACATACATACCGACCTGCCGCAGAAGTTCGGCATCCCACGCAACAGCTTTTTGGCGCCCCATCTGCAGGGGCGCATCGTCTTTGAGCCGGAATTTGCCTCCAACGCTGCAGTTGAGGGTCTGGACTCCTTCTCTCACCTATGGCTGCTATGGTGCTTCGAAAACGGAACGCCCGGTGGCACGGCTAAGGACATAGCCGCCGATGCCAAAACGCAGGACAGGTCCGGCACCAACGCAAAATGGTCGAAAACCGTGCGCCCGCCGCGTCTGGGTGGAGCCGAGCGTGTGGGCGTGTTTGCCACACGCAGTCCGTTTCGCCCTAATCCCATCGGGCTCACCTGCGTCAAGCTCAGCCGTGTTGAGCTCACCGATGATGGCCCGATCATCCATATACTGGGGGCCGACCTGCGCGACGGCACGCCCATCTACGACATCAAGCCCTACATTCCATTTGCCGACTGTCACCCGGATGCGACGGGCGGCTGGATTGAGGACGCGCCGTGGCAAGAGCTCGATGTTGAGTTCCCACAAGCGCTGAAAGATATGGTCCCGCCTGCAAAGCTCCCCGGCTTGGTCGAGGTCCTTCGCCAAGATCCGCGCCGTGCGGGTAGCAAGCACGAGCCCAACCGCGTTTACCACTTGGCCTACGCCGGGCTCGACATATCGTTTACGGTCGACGGAACAAGGCTGACGGTAACCGCCATCAACGACGCGCAAGACTAACCAGCCATTCGTCCGCACCCGTCAAATTAAGCGCCAAACCCCATGTCAAAACCGCCCACGCTGGTGGACAATAACGCCTACCGAAACAATCCGCTTTGCACGGGAGCTCAGCATGAAATACGACTTTACCTCGCTTATCGACCGCCACGGCATGGACGCCATCGCCGTTGACTCCTGGGGAGAAATTCCCGGCATGGCTCCGAACGCACCCGACGAGGGCTTCGACCGCATCCCCATGTGGGTAGCGGACATGAACTTTGCCACGGTGCCCACGGTCCAGGAGTACATCATTCAGCGCGCCCAGCATCCCATGTTTGGCTATTTCAATCCGCGCGACGAGTACTTCGACCGCATCATCGAATGGCAGACCCGCCGTAATGGCGTCGAAGGCCTGCTCCCTGAGCATATCGGCTACGAAAACGGCGTACTGGGCGGTGTCGTGTCGACGTTGCGCGCATATGTCCAGCCGGGCGATGCGGTGCTGGTCCACAGTCCCACCTACATCGGCTTTACCAAGTCCATCGAGGCCGCGGGCTATCGCATTGTCCACAGCCCGCTTAAGCTCGACGATCAGGGCGTGTGGCGCATGGATTTTGAGGACATGGAGCGCAAGCTCGCCCAAAACCACATCCATGCCGCCGTGTTCTGCTCGCCGCACAATCCCTGCGGCCGCGTATGGGAGCGCGACGAGATCGAGCGCGCCATGGATATCTATCGCCAGCACGATTGCGTGGTGATCTCGGATGAGATTTGGTCCGATATCATCCTGCCGGGTCACAAGCATATCCCGACGCAGTCGGTGAGCGAGGATGCCCGCATGCGCACGGTTGCCCTCTATGCGCCCAGCAAGACGTTTAACCTGGCGGGCCTGGTCGGCAGCTACCACATCATCTATAACGAGACGCTGCGCGACCGCGTGTGCGCCGTGTCCAACAAGACTCACTACAACGAGATGAACGTCCTCTCCATGCATGCGCTTATCGGTGCCTACCAGCCGCAAGGCTACGAGTGGCTCGATGAGCTCAATGAGGTCATCGATGCCAACGTTGACTACTTTTGCAATTACGTTGACGAGCATTTTGAGGGCGTGTCCTATTCGCGTCCGCAGGGCACGTACATGGTGTTTCTGGACTGCACCGAGTGGTGTCGCGAGCATGGCCGCGATATTCAGTGGCTGCTTGACGAGGGGGCGCGCGTGGGCGTGGGGTATCAGGATGGCCGTCCGTTCCACGGGCCTTGTCACATCCGCGTGAATCTGGCACTGCCGCTTTCGCGGGTAAAGGAGGCGTGTGAGCGCCTGGACCGCTACGTTTTTGGGGTATAGGGGGCGCTCGATTCGAGTGCTGCCCCATGTGCCCACGCCGTCAAAATGCGTGGGCACATGGGGCGCAGAGGGTAGCGAGCGCGTTTTTCGCATTCGCTACTTTTCGTGAATCTGCTTGCCGCAAAGATGCTCAATCGAAATCTCGTAGAGTTGGACGCCCTTGATGTCTTTGGCGATTTCTTCCTCGACTTCTTCGGCAGAAGGGTAGTACTTAAGCGCGAGCTGACGGACTTTGTCCTCGATAAACGCAGGCGCTTCATCTACCAGGCGGCAACGGCCAAAGACCACGGTGCTCATGACGTAAGGAGCCCAGTCGCCGTCCTTGTACCACTCGTTGCCGTAAACGGTAAAGCAGACTTTATCGTCACGCCTGAGCGAATCGACCTTGTGGCCGGCCTTGGCGCCATGGAAATAAATCTTGTCGTGCTCGGCGTCAAAGAAGTAGTTGACGGGAATGGCATAGGGGTAGCCATCATCGCCGTTGACGGCAAAGACGCCGCGCTTACAGGTGGCGAGCAACTCGCGCGCTTCCTCGTCAGTGATGGCGCGTTTCTTTCGACGTAAGGGCCTAAACATCGTTGGCTTCCTTTCTGGCTGTGCATGGTGGTTGAGCACAAACTATAGCGAAACGGATCCGTATTTCTTGATACAGGCGAGTATGTTTTTGAGCTTGCTAAAGTCGAGCGGTTTGGGCAGATGGGCGTTCATACCGGCATCGTGTGCCGCCTTGGCGTCTTCGGCAAAGGCGTTGGCGGTGAGCGCGATGATGGGGATGTCGGCCGCATCGGCCTTTTCGCTCAGGCGGATCGCGCGGGTTGCCTCGTAGCCGTCCATGCCCGGCATCATGATGTCCATAAGAATCGCATCGAAGCTACCCGCGGGACGGCCAACGTATAGGTCGACCGCTTCGTTGCCGTCGGCGGCGCGAGTTACGACGATGCCCTCGCTTTCGAGCAGAGCCTGGGCAATCTCGGCATTGAGCTCGTTATCTTCTGCCAAAAGAACGTTCATGTCTGCAAGCGAGCAACTGTATGCCTGCTCGTCCGTACGTTCTTTTGCCTGAGGGTTCTTGTCGATCTCGAGCGGAATCTGGACGTTAAACGTACTCCCCACGCCAACCTCACTCGAAATCTCAATCGTGCCGCCCATCATATCGATGAGCGATTTGACGATAGACATGCCAATGCCGGTTCCTTGGAACTTGCTGCGCGCATCGTCGCCTTCCTGGGCAAACGGCTCGTAAATGTGTGCCAAAAACTCGGATGTCATACCAATGCCGGTATCCGAGACGCTAAAGCAAAACACGGCGTGCTCGTCGTCGACCGGTTTGATGGTCGATGAGAACGTGACGGTGCCTCCGTGCTTGTTGTACTTGATGCTGTTGTCGAGCAGGTTGACAAGGATCTGCCGAATATGGGCGGGGCTGCCGATCATATATTGGTCGACAGCGTAGGGCTCGCTGGTGTCGAGCATGGTCATGCCGCGGTCCGATGCGCGGAGCTTGCACAGTACGAGCGCATTGTCGCACAGCTCTTTAAGGTTGAATGATTCGTGCTCGAGCGTCACTTTGCGCTCCTCGATCCTGCCCATCTCGAGGATGTCGTTAATCAGTGACAGCAGGTGATTGGCGGCAACGCGCGCCTTGGCGCGGCTTTCGCGGGCGACCTGCATGTCGCCTTCTCTCAATTCCTCAATTTCGATAAGGCCCAGGATGCCGTTGAGCGGCGTGCGGATGTCGTGGCTCATGCGCGTGAGGAAAGCGGTTTTGGCGGCATTGGCGGCATCGGCTTTCTGCCGTTCCTCCTGTGCGCGGTAAAGCGACCAGACAAGGATGACGATGCCGGTGAGCAAAATGCAGATGACGACTGCCGCAATGACGATGCGGTTGCGGTAGAGAAGTCGGAACGCATCCGATTCTTGCGCCGAGTACGATGTGGGGAAATAGCTGTTTGCAGAGAGCGATTCACCTGCATTGACGATGCCCTTATTGATGATTCCCAGCAGCTCGGGCTTGCCGCGCGAAATTAAACACGATAGTTGCGCCGTGTTGGTGAGTTCCTGTGTTTCGAAATCCTCGATGTCGTAGATGTCGCGGAGAGTTTCCAGGCGCGTGCTGGGGACAATGATGCAACGTGCCTTCCCCTCATTGAGGGCTTTGAGCACCTCGCCGTCATTCGAATACTCGGTTACCGTTGCGTTCGGAAAGAGACTTTCGAGCTCAAAACGGTTAACGATTGTGCTCTTTGTACAAGCGATGTTCTTAAGGTCGCTGTTCAGGTTTTTGCCACTGTGAATGGCGGTCAGCGAAACCGTTCCCATCGAGTTTGACTGGATGACCCCTGTCTGCTCGGCGAGCCAGTAGTCGCGAAACAACGGCAGGGCGACATCGATGGTTCCGTTGGAAAGGGCTTTGATCATTTGCTTGTTGTTCGAGAGTGCGATTGTATTGACCGTAATGCCAAACTTGTCGTGCAACGTCGTTGCAAGCGAGGCGAGCGACCCTTCCATTTCGCCGTCGTCATTTTGCGTACAGTAGGGAAGTTGGTTTTTAAGATAGCCGAGCGTGATGGTATTGCCGTTTTCTTTGAGCCAGGTGGTCTCGGTGCCGGTGAGCGATGACGAGCCACTGTTTTGGGTCGAGTAACTCGATTTGACTTCCTCGTTATAGCGCGGGTTATCGCGGGCGATGGTCGCCATGGCGGCGTTGATGTCGTTCATCAGGTCAGGGCGGCTTTTAGGAACGGCAAAAAAGTAGTCGCTCGAGCCTACGTAGAACATGGGTGACGCATCGGGCGACGAAATGGTGTCGTTCATGATGACGGCGTCGACCTCGCCGTCTGCAAGCGCCTCAAAGAGGGCGCTGCCGGTGTCGATTTCTTTATAGGTGCAGGTAACGTCTTCGTTGGCGAGCCACTGCTGGCCGACGATAGTTTGCATAACGCCAGAGTTGCAGCCGATGGTGAGGCCTTGGAGCGCCTGAGGGTCACCCTTGGCCAGATCGTCGCGGTCGGGCCTGGCGTAGATATAGTAGCGCTCGGTGCCCTCGGGATTTGAGGAAAAGAGCAGCTTCTGCTCGCGTTCTGCCGAATACGAGATGTTGGGCATGAGGTCGATTTCGCCTGCCTCGAGCATGTCCATAAGCTCGGAGAAGGTGCCGCTAACGTATTCGTATTGCCAGCCCTTTGTGTAATACGAGAGGGTCTGGAGGTACTCGTAGCCCCATCCCGAGAGGCGCTCGCCCGGCGTGCCTTCCTGGAAGCCTTTGTTGTTGACGAGCCAGCCAACGCGGACCGTCTTGACCTGCTGGTCGGAGTCGGCGGCAAAGGCGGGGGCAGGCATGACGGCGCTCAGCACGGTGAGTGCGGCAAGCGCGACAGCCAGGGTGCGGCGTAGGGCTAAGCGAAGGACGGCGGAAGGTTTCACATGAAATCCTATCGAGTTGAGACAGTTTCGCATAAGGATACCAACTCAGCATGCTTAGTCGGCAGCTGAGCCGCTAAACGGTCCCGCCCGGCACTTGGGGACAGTCCCTTTCTGCCGGCACAAAAGGAACGTCCCCAACTGCCGGTTGTGGGACAATACCGAGCGAATGTGATTGGGCGTCTGGGAAAAGGGGTCGCGATGAACAAGTTGAGGACGCTTGCCGATGTTTTGCGCCAGGCTGGCTTTGCGCGCATCACGGGCCTGTTTCTCGTCTTCTATCTGCTGTGCTCGACGGCCGTCTGGCTGTCCGAGCCCACGACCCTTACGTTTGGCGACGGCCTCTGGTTTAGCTTTGAAACCGTATCGACCATCGGCTTTGGCGATATCCCGGCCGAGACGCCGGTTGCCCGCGCTATCACTGTCGTTTTGAGCGTCATCAGCATCTTCTACATCGCCATGCTCACGGGCGTGGCGGTGAACTACTGCAATACGCTCATCAAGATGCGCCAAAAGGACACCATGGCGCGCTTTATGGACGATCTTGAGCATTTGGAAGAGCTCGATCGTGACGAGCTCGCTGACCTGTCGCGCCGCGTGCGCGAGTACCGTCGCCGGCAACGATAGAACGGGTGCCGCGCGTCACGACGAGGGGGATTGCATATGAACATCACGGTGTACCTGGGCGCGAGCGTCGGCAACGACCCGGCGTTTCTGCCTGCAGTGCGAGAGCTCGGCACGTGGATTGGCTCCAACGGCCACGCGCTGGTATACGGCGGCTCCAAGTCGGGCCTGATGGGCGCGCTTGCCGATAGCGTGCTCGAGGCGGGTGGACACGTGACGGGTGTTGAGCCGAGCTTTTTTATCGAGGCAGAGTTTCAACACGACGGTATTGACGACCTCATCGTGACGAGTGACATGGCCGAGCGTAAGGCCAAGATGATCGAGCTCGGCGACGCGTTCATCGCTTTCCCGGGCGGTACGGGCACGCTCGAGGAGATTGCCGAGGTCATGTCCGCCGTGTCGTTGGGGCACTTGAGTGCGCCGTGCATCCTGTGCAACCTCGGGGGCTACTACAACGATCTTAAGGCGCTGCTCGAGCACATGATTGATAAAGGACTTTCGAGCCCGCAGCGCCAGCACGGCATCTACTTTGCCGACGATTTGCGCGAGATTGCCTCGATTATTAATGGATGAGTCTTGAGCCTGCCCCACTATGACTCCCAATGGTGCCGTTTGCGGTGCAGACGGTTGGCTCGTTCGGGCAACGCTCGCTCTACAATAAAACGTATCTTTGTCGATTTTGACCACGGGAGGACCCGATGGATAACCTTGCCAAACCCACAAACCGCGCGCTGTTTTTGGTCAGCGTTGCCGTGACCGGTGCACTCGCGGGTGCTGCAGTCTGGCTATTCTTCTTTGCGATGGAGCACGGCATTGATTATTTGTGGACCGAGGTCCCGCATATGCTGGGTGTCTCTTCGCCCGAACTCGCCAGCGGTCCGTTTGGCTTTTTGCCGTACCCGTTTTTTGTCTGCCTGCTGGGCGGCTTGGTGATTGGCCTGTACGAAAAGATGACGGGCGCCAAGACCGACGACCTCAACCAGGTCATGACCAAGGTCAAGCAAGACGGTCGCTACCCGTACGACAATCTGGGCAAGCTGTCGATTGCGGCGCTGCTGCCGTTGCTGTTTGGCGGAAGTATTGGACCGGAGGCCGGCCTGACCGGCGTTATCGCGGGACTGTGCAGCTGGGTCGGCGATCGCATGCGTCGCTTTGGAGCTGAGTTTAGGGAGCTCACGCTGCTGGGCACCCAGGCTGCCCTGACGGCGCTCTTTACCGCGCCCGTGTTTGGCTTTGTGGCGCCGCTCGCCGGAAGTGCTGACGGTCAGGGTGCCAATGACGATGAGTCCGCGTCTGACGAGATCACCATCAAGCTTCCCAAGGCGCAAAAGACCGTGGTCTACGGTATCGCGATCGCTGGCGGTTTGGGCACCTACCTGCTGCTTGGCCAGCTTGTGGGCGGCGGCATGGGTATGCCGAGGTTCGAGGCCGCGCAGGTGGGCAACCTCGAGCTTGCTTGGCTTATTCCCCTGGCGCTCGTCGGCACGGCCTGTGGCTGGCTGTACTTTGTCTCGGAGCACGCGAGCGAGGCGTTGGCCCACGCCATAGGGGAGCGCCCTGTCGTCAAGGCCATGCTGGCCGGTTTGGCGCTCGCTATCTGCGGCACGGTCCTGCCCTACACCATGTTTGCTGGCGAGACGCAGGCCGACGTGCTCATGGAGACCTATATGACCATTCCCGCCGGTGTGCTCATTGCAACTGGTCTTATCAAGGCCATGCTGACGCCCGCCCTCATCAACCTGGGCTGGCGCGGCGGTCACTTCTTCCCCGTTATCTTCTCGGGCGTGAGCCTGGGCTACGGCCTTGCCGTCCTTACGGGCGCCGATCCGGTCTTTTGCGTCGCCGTCTGTACCGCCTCGACGATGGGTGCCGTCATGCGTCAGCCCGTCATGGTCGTGGGCCTGCTGCTCATGTGCTTCCCGCTCAAGGGCATTGTCTGCATGATCATCGCCGCCGTCATCGCGGCAGGCATTCCGCTGCCCAAGCCGCTGCGCAAGTAGCACGATAGCGCGTGCCGGGGATATGCCATTTGTCACGGATTTGCGGCGGGGGCGATCGCGTCCTTCGTGGATTGAGACTCGCGTGCCTACAGGTCGTGTACTCGATAAACCTTGGTGCTGACGGTGCAGCTGATTGCGCATAGCGCGAGGGCCAGCACGGCAATTCCTGCGCACAGACAGCCCAGAACGGCAGGATCGGGATTCGCTCCGGCAATCGACATGAGCCAGTTGCTGATGGGGTTGGAGGAGCTCAGCGCTGCCATGGCAAGGCACCCGAGCAGGGCAAACAGGCCGACGGAAAGGCGCAGCGCCTCCATGTGTCCAAATCGAAAGAACAGCGGCTGTGCCAAAAACACCATCATGAGGGAGATGAGCATCGATGCGGCGGAGGCTATTATGGTCTCAAAGACGGTCTGTCCCGTCGAGGGAATACCCGCGCTGTTGAAGAGCGGGATGGAGACGATGCTCAAAAGCGCGGCGGCGCACGCCATGACGGCCGAGAAGACAATGATGCTCAGGTAGCGTGCACAGATGATGTCTTTGCGCGAGATGGGCAGCGTTGCCCGATAGCGCTCCCATCCGTTTTGATTGTCGTAGCCGGCCAGCGAGTTCATGACCACGATGGGCGACATGGCGCTGACCGCGCAGGCGCCGGCACTCATGCCAGAGTCACCGTCCGATGCGTTGGCGAGGGTCAGTACGACGAAGATGAACAGGCCGACGCCCGCGATGCTCGGGACAAGCGTGCGGACGATGGCGAGCTCAGACATAAAGGCGCGTTTCATTTCGAAGCCCCTTTCAGCGTGAGGCGAAGATAGTCATCAATGGTTGCCCGGTCGCAGGGAATCTCGGGGAAGGCCTCGAGCACATCGCGACGGTTGGGCACGAGCACGTCCACGCTATAGGCGTGGTGGGCGGCACGGGCGCCTTCGACGCAAGCCATAAGCTCTGCGGCCTGTGCTTGGGTGCAGTGGGCGATGCCGGCTCGGTCGGTAATGTCCTCGCGCGGCAGGTCAAACACAATCGAGCCGTTATCGATGCAGATGACGCGGTCGGCAGTGCGATCGAGGTCGGATGTAATGTGGCTCGAGAGCAGCACGCTGTGCTGGCCGTCGGCGACAAAGGCAAGCAACTCGTCGAGCAGTTCCTCGCGCGCCATGGGATCGAGGCCCGCGGTGGCTTCGTCCAAAACGAGCAGCTTGGCATTG
Organism: uncultured bacterium; assembly: GCA_905214615.1. Taxonomy (GTDB): domain Bacteria; phylum Actinomycetota; class Coriobacteriia; order Coriobacteriales; family Coriobacteriaceae; genus Collinsella. The sequence continues at coordinate 51,212 of CAJMMX010000004.1, forward strand.
TGGCTGAGCGCACAGGCGAGCTGCAGCTTCATGCCCATGCCGCGGGAGAGGTCCTTGACCTTCGTCTTGGGATCGAGGCCAAATCGGTCGATGAATCCGGCGAACGTTTCGCAGCTCCACGTGGGGTATGCCGGGCCTACGAGCTTCTCGACCTGGCCCACCTTGAGCGTGGAGGGGAAGGGACACGTGTCCAGGACAAGCCCGATGCGGGAGCGCAGGTGGCGCTGCGTCTCGTCGGGCGCGTTGGCGTCGCAGCGCTGTCCAAGCAGATGCACCTCGCCGGCATCGGGCTTTATAAGCCCAAGCGCGGCGCGAATGGTCGTCGTCTTGCCGGCGCCATTTGCGCCCACAAAGCCAACGATCTGGCCGGGCTCCACGGCAAGCGTGACGTCGCGCAGTGAAAAGCGGTCGCTCACGCGGCGCGATACACCTTTGAGTTCTAGCAACTTTTGCATGGTATAGCCTTTCTTGCAGATGGCTACTGCATGGTTTCGGGGGCTACGAGGTCGAGCATCTCGTGCAGCTTGTCGCGCGTGACGCCCAAGGCTTCGGCTTGGCTCGCCGCTTTCGCAAGCAGCTCTTCGATATGGCAGAGCTGATTTTCGCGCAAGAGTTCTTGGTTGCCCTCGGCGACAAAACAGCCCTTGCCCTGCACGGTGCAGATAAAGCCGAGTTGCTCCAGGTCGGCGTAGGCGCGCTTGGTGGTGATGACACTCACGCCAAGATCGCTCGCGAGTGCACGGATGCTGGGGAGTTTGGCTCCCGAAGCGAGCGCGCCCGAAAGGATCTGAGCTTTGACTTGCGAGGCTATTTGCTCGTAGATGGGCTTGTCGCTCGAATTGGATAGGATGATGTCCACAGCGGCTCCTTAGCTGTTGGGCTACACGTGTATATAACCGGTAAGCACAGTATATATACACTATGTACAGTTACGCAAGAGACAAATTCGGATTGGGCCGGCTACCCAGGCCCCAACTGATGAATTTGTCCTGATAGGCGCCCTAGAGCGGGATTTCGCGGCTACAATAGTGCGGTTACATCGACGTAATGCACTCAATGCAAGAAAGGATCCGCATGGCAAGCCTGTCGGATGAAATCTCGTCGCGCCGCACATTCGCGATCATCAGCCACCCGGACGCCGGTAAGACCACGCTTACCGAGAAGCTGCTGCTCTATACCGGCAGCATCCAGACTGCCGGTTCGGTCAAGGGCAAGAGCTCGGCCAAGCACGCCGTCTCGGACTGGATGGACATCGAGAAGGAGCGCGGCATTTCCGTTACCTCCTCGGTGCTGCAGTTCACCTATAATGGCGCCTGCGTCAACATCCTCGATACCCCCGGCCACCAGGACTTCTCGGAGGATACCTACCGTACCCTTATGGCCGCCGACGCCGCAGTCATGGTCATCGACGGCGCTAAGGGCGTCGAGGCCCAGACCAAAAAGCTCTTTAAGGTCTGTACGCTGCGCCACATTCCCATCTTCACCTTTGTGAATAAGCTCGACCACGAGGCTCGCGATCCGTTTGAGCTCATGGAAGAGATCGAGAACGTCCTGGGTATCAATACGTATCCCATGAACTGGCCGATCGGCAGTGGTCGCAACTTCCGCGGCGTGTTCGACCGTCAGACCCGTCGCGTCATTGCCTTTGAGGGCGACGGTCACGCCAACGCCACCAAGAAGGTCGCCGAGGTCGAGGCCGAGCTGGGCGATCCTTCCATGGACGAGCTCATCGGCGAGGAGAACCACAAGAACCTGATGGACGACATCGAGCTGCTCGATGGCGCCGGCGACGAGCTCGACTTGGATGCTGTGGCCTGCGGCAAGCTGAGCCCGGCGTTCTTTGGCTCGGCGCTCACCAACTTTGGTGTGGAGCCCTTCCTCAAGGAGTTCCTGCGCCTGGCCCCGACGCCGCGCGCCTATACCGATACGCTCACCAGTGAGCCGGTCGATCCCTGCCGCGACGACTTTAGCGGCTTTGTGTTTAAGATCCAGGCCAATATGGACAAGAACCACCGAGACCGTATCGCCTTTGTGCGCATTTGCTCGGGCAAGTTCGAGCGTGGCATGGACGCCTTCCACGTGCAGGGCAACCGTAAACTCAAGCTTGCAACGGGCACGTCGATGATGGCCGATGACCGCGCCATCGTGGACGAGGCGTACGCGGGCGATATCGTGGGCCTGTTCGACCCGGGTATCTTTAGCATCGGCGACACCGTGTGCTCCGGCAAGCGCCACGTGCAGTATCCGCAGATCCCGACGTTTGCCCCCGAGATGTTCGCTCGCATTACGCAGGTCGACACGCTCAAGCGCAAGCAGTTCGTCAAGGGTATGGAGGAGCTTGCCCAGGAGGGTGCCATCCAGATCTTCCGCGAGCTGGGTGCCGGCATGGAGAGCGTTATCGTGGGCGTGGTCGGTGTGCTGCAGTTTGAGGTACTCGAGCGCCGCCTCAAGGCCGAGTATCGTGTTGAGGTCCGTCGCCAGCCGCTGCCCTATACGGACATCCGCTGGATTCAGAACGACCCCGATACCATTGATATCCCGGGCCTTTCGCTCACGCGTGACACGCTGCGCGTCGAGGACATGCGCGGCGGTAAGCTGCTGCTGTTCACGAGCCCGTGGAACGTGGATTGGGCAACCGATCACAACCCCGATCTTATCCTGTCGGAGTTTGGCAACGTAGCCTTTTAATGCATCGGCGCGGTGGCCCTGTGGGGCTGCCGCGCCGTTTGCTTGCCTGATGCCGTGTGAGCGGCTATTATACCCATCGTCGTCTCAAGACCGTGACGTCCGAGCAGTTCGGGTCCGATATCCTGCTCGTTAAACCTAAAACCAAAGGAGTACATAATGATCAAGAAGGTCATGGAGGACTACAAGGTCCTGTTGCGGAGCATTCCCGCGGCAACGGTTTCGCTGTTTTTCGTGAGTGTCATCATGATGAACCTGCTGGCCAACAAAGAGCTTATCAGCCTGCCGTATCTGGCACTCGATTGCGGCTTTGTGGTGAGCTGGGTTTCGTTTTTGTGCCAGGACATGATCTGCAAGCGCTTTGGCGCCAAGGCATCCATCAAAATCTCTATCCTCGCGCTGCTGGTCAATCTGGCCGTGAGTCTGTGCTTTTGGGCATGCTCGCTCACGCCCGGCATGTGGGGCGCCTACTACGACACGGGTATGATCGAGGTCAACACCGCCCTTAACGCCACCATCGGCGGCACCTGGTACGTGGTGCTGGGCTCTTCGCTGGCAATGCTCGTTTCTGCCGTGGTTAACTCCACACTCAACCAGTCGCTCGGTCGTATGCTCAAAAAGAATAACTTTGCGAGCTTTGCCTTCCGCTCTTATGTGTCCACGGGTGTTGGCCAGTTTATCGACAACTTGGTCTTTGCCATTGTGGTGAGCCACACGTTCTTTGGTTGGACCTGGGTGCAGGTCCTTATGTGCTCGCTGACCGGCGCTGTTGCCGAGCTGCTGTGCGAGGTCTTCCTGAGCCCCGTGGGCTACAAGGTCGTGCGTGGCTGGGAGCGTGAGAATGTGGGCGCCGAGTACCTCGAGCGCCACGCAACCGCCTAAGGGGCAAGTATGCGGGTTTTGATCACGGGCGCTTCGGGCGGTATCGGAGCCGCGTGCGTGCAGCGCTTTTTGGACGAGGGCCACGAGGTCGTGGGCTTTGACCTGCTGCCGACGGCGGTCGAGCACGAGCGCTACCGCCATCTGATCGTTGATGTACGCGAGCCTAACTCGTTTCCAGGCGACCTTGAGCCTCAGGTAATCGTGAACGTTGCCGGTGTACAGGATTCGGCCGATGACATTGCCGCCAACCTGCGTGGCACCATCAACGTGACCGAGCGCTACGCCTTTGTGGGAGAGGGGCTTGCCGCCAAGCCAGCGCCTGCTATCCAATCCGTGGTCAATGTGGGGTCGGCGAGCGGACATACGGGATCGGAGTTTCCCGCCTATGCTGCCAGCAAGGGTGGCGTTATTGCCTACACCAAGAACCTTGCAAACCGCCTGGCGCCGCAGGCCATCGCCAACAGCGTGGACCCGGGCGGCGTTATCACGCCGCTCAACCGTTGCGTGATGGAAGACGAACACCTGTGGAACCAGATTATGGAGCTCACGCCGCTTAAACGCTGGGCCACCGCCCAAGCGGCAGCCCAGCCCGTGAATACTTTTGAATTCTTCGCTCGTCAGTTACTCAAGTAAATTTTACTAAAATCCACTTGAGTAAAATTCATCCGCGCAATCCTCTACTCCGTCTTCGCGTCGCGGGCGGCGATTTCGGCGGCCTTCTTGGCGAACTCGGCGCGCTGCTCGGGGGTCATCATGGCCATCTGAGCCTCCAGCACGTCGTGCTTCAGGGCCGTAGCGAAATCGGCGGAATCCTTCTTGGCCTCGCCAGCTGTCGTCTGCGCGTCGCGTCCCACGCGCTCGGCCGTAGCCTGAGCCTGCTTCAGCACCTCGGAGTTGATGGCCTTACCTTGCTCCACGGTGATCTCGCCCTTGGCGATCAGCTGTTCCACCAGTTCCTGTCTTGGGTCTTCTTCCTCGCCATCTTCATTCACTTCTTTCGGAAGAAGCATTTTGCATTTGAT
>CAJMMX010000005.1 GCA_905214615.1 uncultured bacterium
GACTTGCAGCGACGGACCTCGGGACGCTCTTACACCACGTCTGCGCGCGCCACCTTTATCTAACTCCCTTTAAAGGGCGTTTGACGGCTTTCAACCTCTTCGAATCGCTCAAGCTAGGCAATTTGCTCTCGATTTTGCTGCTACTAAATTTGTGACAGTACTCATATTTGCCACTTTTTGACCACGGGGTATCCGGAGGGGCCCTCGATAAGCATCTAACGCTACAATAACTACCACGTGGCTGGGTTTGCCGGCCGAATGTGTGATGTCGTGGGAGGGGACATGGTCGAGTTTACAAAGACGATTAAAGATCCGTTGGGACTACACGCCCGCCCGGTTGCGCTGCTCTATGACATCATTGCCAAGCACCGTAGCGACGTGTCGGTCAGCATCGGCGACCGCCATACCGACGGTCGCGATGTCATGGGCCTCATGGCTCTCTACGGCGAGTGCGGCGAGGACATCATCTTTCGCGTTTCGGGCGTAGACGAGGCTTCCTGCGTTACGTCGATCAGAAACCTCTCGCTCTAAGCATGACAGGGCGCGGCAAAGGACAGCTCTTTGCCGCGCCTTTTTGTTTCATATAGGAAACTTTTTCGAAATCTGAATAGGGACCCTTTCCAAAAAGTTAACCACGTGCTAGTTTACTAAAGCGAACATAGACGTGGTTAACTTTTATCGCGTCGATGTTGAGGACGAACTGACGTTAGGAGCCACTCATGTCTTGCGGACCGCAGATGCCGGCCATGCCGCTTTCGATGGTAAAAGCGGGCGAAACCGTGCGCGTGTCTCGTGTAAAGGGCAATGAGGACATGAAGCACCACCTCAAGGACCTCGGCTTTGTCGAGGGCAACGAAATCCACGTGGTGAGCTCGAGTGGCGCCAATATCATCGTCACGGTGCTGGGCGCACGCTTTGGCATCGATTCCAAGGTTGCCATGCACATCATGACCGTCGGTTAGTCCGCAGCATTTCATAAAAACTGAAAGGGGGACAAGAGGATGAAGACGTTGGGTGACGTTAAGGTGGGCGAGAGCTCTACCATCGTCAAGCTTCACGGTGAGGGTGCGCTTCGCCGTCACCTTATGGACCTGGGGCTCATCAAGGGCACTTCGTTCAAGGTCGTGAAGGTTGCACCGCTCGGTGATCCGGTCGAGATCAACGTGCGCGGCTACGAGCTTTCCATCCGCAAGGAGGAGGCTGCCGTCGTCGAGGTCCAGTAAGGGCTCGCGGCGCATATATCTGCAGATAAAGTTAGGTTTTTCTAACTTAATGCAGCATCTTTGAAGCACATTATCCAGCCTGCGCGGAGAAAGCAGCGCAGGCACACAAGGAAGAAGGATTGAATGGCGGATTCTCAGATCCATGTCGCGCTGGCGGGTAACCCCAACTGCGGCAAGACCACGCTTTTCAACCTGATCACCGGCGCCAACGGCTACGTTGGCAACTGGCCCGGCGTCACGGTTGAGAAAAAGGAGGCCAAGCTCCTAAGCGACAAGAACGTTACCATCACGGACCTCCCTGGCATCTACTCGCTTTCCCCCTACAGCCCTGAGGAGCAGTGCTCGCGCGATTACCTCATGAGCGGCGAGCCCGATGTCGTCGTCCAGGTGGTCGACGCCACCAACCTCGAGCGTAACCTGTACCTGGCGCTTCAGGTTATCGAGACCGGCCTGCCCGTGGTCGTTGCCCTCAACATGGCCGACCTGGTCGAGAAGAACGGCGATAAGATCGACACGGACAAGCTCTCCAAGAAGCTCGGTTGTCCGGTCATGATGATCTCGGCCCTTAAGAACAAGGGCATCAAGGAGCTGTTCGAGCAGGTCAAGAAGTCCGCTGCTTCCAAGGGCCAGGTGCCGGAGCACAAGTTCGATTCCTCCATCGAGGACGTTCTGGACCACATCGAGAACAATCTGCCGGCGAGCGTTCCCGCCAACAAGCGCCGCTACTACGCTGTCAAGCTGTTCGAGCGCGATGCGGACGCCTGCAAGCTCATCAACCTCACCAAGGAGAAGGCCGCTCGCGTCGAAGGTCTGGTCGCTCAGTGCGAGCAGGACTGCGACGATGACGCCGAGTCCATCATCACCGGCGAGCGTTACGGCGTGATTGCCCACATCATTGACGAGTGCCTCACCAAGGCTCCGGCAAAGATGAGCACCTCCGAGAAGATCGACCGCGTGGTTACCAACCGTATCCTGGGCCTGCCGATCTTTGTGGTCATCATGTTCTGCGTGTACTACATCGCCGTTTCTACCTTGGGCGGCACGGTGACCGACTTCACCAACGACCAGCTCTTCGGTACCGACGGTTGGTACGTGCTCGGTCAGGGCCGCGACGCCTACGACGCGGCCGTCGAGGCTGCGGGCGACAATGCCGACTCGGTCGACCCGGCACAGTACGGCCCCTATGTTCCTGGTATTACCACCATGGTCCACGACGCCCTTGTGGCGGGCGGCACCGAGGACGGTGGCCTGGTCGATTCGCTGGTCTGCGACGGCATCGTCGGCGGCCTGGGCGCCATCTTCGGCTTTGTCCCGCAGATGTTCCTGCTGTTCGTCATGCTGTCCTTCCTGGAGGACTGCGGCTATATGGCCCGCGTCGCCTTCATCATGGACCGCGTGTTCCGTCGCTTTGGCCTGTCCGGTAAGTCGTTCATCCCCATGCTCGTATCCTCGGGCTGCGGCGTCCCCGGCGTCATGGCCACCAAGACCATCGAGAACGAGAAGGACCGCCGCATGACGGTCATGACCACCACGTTTATTCCCTGTGGCGCTAAGCTGCCGATCATCGCCCTGCTCATGGGTTCCATCATCGGCGATTCTTCCACCACCGCCGCGTGGATCAGCCCGCTCTTCTACTTCCTGGGCGTCTTTGCCGTCATCGCTTCGGGCCTCATGCTCAAGAAGACCAAGCTCTTCGCCGGCCGCCCGACGCCGTTCGTTATGGAGCTTCCCGCCTACCACTTCCCGGCGATCCGCTCTTGGGCGCTGCACGTGTGGGAGCGCTGCTGGGCCTTTATCAAGAAGGCCGGCACGGTCATCTTCGCGTCCACCGTCGTTGTTTGGTTCCTGTCCAACTTTGGTAGCTACAACGGCACGTTTGGCTTCCTGCCTGCTATGGAGGGCATCCCCGAGGAGTTCATGGACTACTCCGTGCTTGCCATGCTGGGCAACCTGGTCGCCTGGATCTTCGCCCCGCTCGGCTTTAGCACCTGGCAGGCAACTGCGCTGACCGTCTCGGGCCTTGTCGCTAAGGAGAACGTCGTCGCCACCGCCGGTTCGCTGCTGTCCGTCGCCGACGCCGGCGAGACCGACCCGAGCCTGTGGACCGCGTTCGCCGGCATGTTCCCGACTATGGGCGCTTGCGTTGCCTTTGGTGCGTTCAACCTGCTGTGCGCTCCGTGCTTTGCCGCCATGGGCACTATCCGCAACCAGATGGATTCCGGCAAGTGGACCGCCATCGCGATCGGTTACGAGTGCGCCTTTGCTTGGGTCATTGGTCTGTTCATCAACCAGTTCTACAACCTGTTCGTTCTTGGACAGTTTGGTATCTGGACGGTTGTGGCCATCGTGCTGCTGGTTGCGATGCTCTTCCAGATCTTCCGTCCCATGCCTAAACATGCTTGGACCGACGAGGACGAGACCAACACTGCTTCCGCCGCAGTTTCCGCTTAAGTCCGAATAAGGATTAGCCCCTTTCCATGAGCCCGGGTGTCCCAGCGACACTCGGGCTTTTTGGTGCAATGGGGGACAGATTGCTTTGCTCCAGAAGTAAGATGTGGCGTTTCCGCAGATAAAACCGACCAAAACAAACCTGTCCCTTTTTGGCAGGTGGAAGATGGGGTAAAGTAAGTGGTGGTTAACTAGAGGAGGCTTACTATGGCACCTATCGATATTGTTGTGTTGGCTGTTATCGGCATTGCGTTTGTCGCCGTGTGCGTGCGTATCTACCGAAAGGGCACCTGCGCCGACTGCGCCCAGGGTGGCGTTTGTACGGGGCATTGCTCCAACAAAAAGACCTGCGCCGCACTTAAGGGCGTAGACAAAATCGCCGAAGACTTGGGCCGCGGTATCAAATAAAGGTCCAGGCACCCAAGCGCCTCGCGAGCATCCGTTCGCGGGGCGCTTTGCACATTTGGGGGAGAGTGTGGCGAGTTGAAGAGTATTTTTGGGTATCGCTAACTATGTGGTCAACGGCCCGCTCACCGTGGTCCATGCCGTAGCGAGCGCCAATCTCGCCGTCGAAGGCATGACCAACTACCTGGGCCTCTAACTCCATCCCGCCCATCAGTTGCGGTGAAATACAGACTGTTTTGGCCGTCAAAGGCCTTATCTACTCCGTATTCCACCGCAACTTTTTTGTGGGGTGGGCTAGAGACGCTGCATGCGGTACCCGACACCCATGTGCGTCTGAATCATCTTGGGGTGAGAGGGGTCTGCCTCGATCTTCTTGCGCAGGGTGCGCATGAACACGCGCAGGCTCGCCAGATCGCTGTCCCAGCTCGTGCCCCATATCTCGCGGGTGATGAAGGTGTGGGTGAGCACCTTGTCGACGTTTTTCGCCAGAAGGACGAGCAATTTGTACTCGGTTGGGGTGAGCGAGAGCTCGCGTCCGTCTTTCGTCGCGTATCCCGCGGCGTAGTCGATATGCAGCGGACCGTTGTCGAACGTGCTCGCTTCTGTCGATTCGCTTGACGCCATCGAGGAGCGCCTCAAATTCGCACGGACGCGCGCGAGCAACTCATCCACAGAAAAGGGCTTGGTGAGGTAGTCGTCTGCCCCTGCGTCAAGTGCTGCAATCTTGTCGGAATCTTCGGTGCGCGCCGAAATGACGATAATGGGGACTGCCGACCAGCTTCGGATCTTCGTGATGACCTCGATACCGTCAATGTCGGGAAGGCCGAGGTCGAGCATGATGAGGCTGGGGCCGTGCGACACCGCATCCATGATGGCGGCCTGGCCGTTGCAAACCTTGCTCACGACATAGCCGTGGAGGTCAAGCGCGGTCGAAACGAGGTTTTGAACGGTCAGGTCATCTTCGACCAGGAGGATGCGTGGCTTAGCGGCATTATTCATGAATCTCGATCTCCTCGGCGGGCAGGGTAAAACGGAAGACGGCCCCATGGGGGTGGTTGTCGCGAGCTTCGATGACGCCGCCATGCGCCTCCACGATGGAGCGGCAGAGCGACAGCCCAAGGCCGATGCTTCGACGCGAATCCACGGGCCGCGTATTGCGTGAGGTGAAGAAGCGCTCAAAGATATGAGGCTTGTCGCAGTCTGCCACACCCGGCCCATCGTCTGCGACGTCCACCACGACGAACGCACCCTCGCGACGTGCGCTGATGGTGACAGTCGAGTCCTCGGGCGTGTATTTGAAGGCGTTCATGATGAGATTCGTAAGCACCTGCATGATGAGATGGACGTCGATGCGTACCAGCAGGATGTCGTCAGTGTGCTCGATGGTGACGGTACGTCCATGCGATGCTTGGGAGACATGGCTGAGGGCGGCCTCGATGACCTCGTCGATGAGCTCGGATGTGAAGTTGAGGCAAATGGTGCCATCCTCGACGCGTGTGATGGCGAGGAGGTTCTCCACGGTATCGATAAGCCAGAGGGAGTCGTCGTAGATGGCATCGGCAAGATCGCAGCGTTGTTCGAGGCTGAGCTTCTCGTCGCTCTTCCGAAGGATTGCCGCAGATCCGGATATAGCCGTGAGTGGTGTCCTCAAATCGTGGCCGATGGAGCGCAAAAGGTTGGCGCGCAGCTGCTCGTTTTTCGCCAAGACCGCAGCCTCTTCGCGCTCTTGCGCCGCCCGGTCGCTTTCGAGCGCCAAGGCGCATTCGCCTACGATAGATAGGACGATCGAATGCTCGAAGGCTTCGATCTCGCGCCCCTCCAGGTCGATGCCGATGACACCGAATACCTTGTCGCCGGTGCGAACCGCGAGGTAGAGGCAGCGCGCCTCGGGCAGGGTCCGCGTGCTTGCGCCCGCGCGTTTGTTGTTGGTGTAGGTCCAGGTTGCAACAGCGCGCTCGTAGTCGGTGAGCAGCGACGCGGATCGGTTTTCGGTGCCAGCGGACTCATAGAGCGTCTTGCCGAGCGTGCCGTGTTCGGCGGTGTAGAAGACCACGTCGAGTTTTAGCAGTTTGATGAGTTGGTTCATGGCGACGCGGGCACACTCCTCCGCGCTATGGGCTTGCTGCAAGAGCTGGTTCGTTTCGAGGAGTACGCGCGTTTTGAATGCGTTCTCGGCGGAGGTACGGGCGTTGTCGGCGATGCGCGCAGTTAACTCGCCGGCGACCATAGCGGTAGCGAACATGATGCCGAACGTGACCAGATAGCTTCGGTCGTAGCTGGCGAGCGAAAACAGAGGCGTTACGAAGCAGAAGTTGTAAAGCACTACAGAGAGCACGCTCGATACGATCGTGCAGATACGCCCCGTCGTGGTGACGGCGGTCAGCAGGGCCGTGAGGATATAGAGGGATATGATGCTGGAATCGGCAAATCCCAGATGGCGGAAAGCCGTGCCGATCGCTGTGGCGACAAGAGAGAGGGCCAGCGTGCGAAGCACGTTTCGGCTGCTGGGCGGCTGCAGGGCGAGCGCATGGCGGCGTCCTTTGGGTCGGGAGGGCGGAGTCGACTGGTCTGGAATGATGTAAATGTCGAGGTTCGGGGCGAATGTTATGAGCTGTTCTACGAGAGATTTGCGGCCAAAGAGGGCCTGACGGACGCTGCTGTGCTCGCCCGTGCGCCCCATGACGATCTTCGAAATACCCGACAGGCGTGCGAACTCGGAGATCTGAAACGCGACGTCGTCGCCATAGACGGTTTCCATATGTGCTCCGAGCTGCTCGGCTAGGGCGATATTGTCTGCAAGCTTGGCGCGCTCATCATCGCTCATGGCTTGCGTGCGCGGGCTCTCTACGAACAGGGCGACGAGCTCGCTGCGAAACGCTTTCGCCATGCGTGCGGCGGCACGGACGATGCGGGGATTGGTCGGCGCCGGGGAGACACAGACTAAGATACGCTCCCTGGTGTAGTAGTCACGGTTTCCCAGCACGCGTGCGGCGTCTGTGAGGTGGCCGGTGCGATCGGCGCAGCGGCGCAGCGCGATTTCTCGGAGTGCGGTGAGGTTCTCGACGGTAAAAAAATGCTGTTGCGCTCGCTCGGCTTGTGCGGGACGGTAGACGAGGCCGGCGCGAAGGCGCTCAAGTAGGTCTTCGGGCTCTATGTCAACGAGCTCGACCTGGTCGGCATCATCGAAGATGCGGTCGGGGATTCGTTCGCTCACGACAACGCCGGTGATGGATGCAACCATGTCGTTTAGGCTCTCGATATGCTGAACGTTCACAGTCGTATAGACGTCGATGCCTGCATGTAGAAGTTCCTCGACGTCTTGATAACGTTTGTCGTGGCGAGACCCCGGCGCATTCGTATGGGCGAGCTCGTCGACAAGGATGAGCTGAGGGGCGCGTTCGATAGCCGCATCTAGATCGAACTCGCTGAGCGCAATGCCGTTGTGCTCAGCGAGTTTACAGGGCACGTTCTCAAGCCCTTGTGCAAGATGGGCAGTTGCCGGACGTTCGTGCGGCTCGATGTATCCCGCGACGACGTCGACACCTCGCCGCTTGGCGGCGTGGGCGGCTTGAAGCATCGCATAGGTTTTGCCTGCACCAGCAGCGTAGCCAAAGAAAATCTTGAGGTGTCCCCGGCTGGTTCGAGCGTCATCGGCGGCCTCGTCTTTCTCAATTGCCTTGAGGATGAGGTCTGGATTGACGCGAGTGTCCGATGCGTCGCGCTGCATAGCGTAGCCTTTCTGAAACGTTGCCCATGCGTGCATACGCGGTGAGGACGCCACTGTATGCTCGCGAGGTCGAGTATAGGCGCACTGCAGCCGCAATAGTGCTTTCTACCTGCATCTTTACGGCATCTTAAGGTCGTGAGCCCCGGCCCTCACGCCTCTTTAATCTCTAGAAGCGTTTACTGTCCCCAGGCGCTTGCGAGAGCAGACGTCCGAGACATCGGACCGCGCGTGAAAGGGGCGGTAAATGAACATCCTCATTCCCATCATCGGAGTCGTCTGCATTGGACTCCTTATCTATTACATCTACATTCTGATGAGGAGTGATTCGTAAACTATGGACGCTGCGATTCAGTACATCTTGTACTTTGCCGTGCTCGTCGTCCTGGCCGTTCCGCTCGGTCGGTTCATGGCCCATATCATGGATGGTGAGCATACGTTCCTGTCGCCTGTGATTGCTCCTGTGGAGCGTGGCGTCTATCGTCTGCTTCGCATCGACGCGGCAGAGCAGATGGGGTGTAGGCGCTACCTGGCGAGCGTGCTGGTCTTTTCGGGGATCGGCCTCGTGGTCCTTGTGGCACTTCAAGCGCTTCAGTCCTTCTTGCCAGGCAATCCCCAGCACCTGCCGGGTGTGCCATGGGACCTGTCGTTCAATACGGCTGCTTCCTTCATAACCAACACCAACTGGCAGTCCTACTCCGGCGAGACCACCCTGTCCTACCTTGTGCAGTTCATGGGTCTCACCGTGCAGAACTTCGTTTCCGCTGGCACCGGTATCGCGGTCATGTTCGCGCTGATTCGTGGCTTCCGTCAGGTCAAGGAGCAGAGCTTGGGTTCCTTCTGGGTCGACCTCACCCGCACCGTCCTGTATGTGCTCATCCCGCTGAACCTCGTGTTCGGCATCTGCCTGGCTGCCGGTGGCGTCATCTCCAACTTCCAGCCGGCTCAGAAGGCTGAGCTCGTAGAGCCCGTCGCCGTCCAGCCTAATGCAGACGGCGGCTGGAGCGTCCTCGACGGCGCCCAGATCGAGGGCGACACGGTCAAGGTCGACGGCAAGGTTGTCGAGGGCGCGCGCGTGGTCACCGAGCAGTTCCTGCCCCAGGGTCCTGCGGCTCCTCAGGTCGCCATCAAGCAGTCCGGAACCAACGGCGGCGGCTTCTTCGGCGTGAACTCCGCCCATCCGTATGAGAACCCCAGTGCCTTCACCAACATCATCGAGATGACCAGCCTGCTGCTGATCCCGGCTGCCTGCTGCTTCACCTTCGGTATCGGCGTCAAGAACACCAAGCAGGGCAAGGCCATCTTTGCCGCCATGTTCATCCTGCTGGTGATCTTCACCGGCATCATCGCCGTCAACGAGCATGCGGGCACCCCGCAGCTGGCCGATGGCGGAGCGGTCAATATCGAGATGACCGACGGCCAAGCCGGCGGCAACATGGAGGGCAAGGAGAGCCGCTTCGGTATCGTCACCTCCTCCACGTGGTCGGCTTACACCACCGCCGCTTCCAACGGCTCGGTTAACTCCATGCACGACTCCTACACCCCGCTGGGCGGTTTTGTCCAGATGCTCCAGATGGCTCTGGGCGAGGTTGTCTTCGGCGGCGTGGGCTGCGGCCTGTACGGCATGATCGGCTTCGCCATCCTCACAGTGTTCATCGCCGGCCTTATGGTCGGCCGCACGCCCGAGTTCCTGGGCAAGAAGATCGAGCCGGGCGAGATGCGCTGGGCAGTTGTCCTGTGCCTGGCAACTCCGTTTGCCATTCTGGTGTGCTCGGCCATCGCCTGCATGGTGCCCGGTCTTGCCGACCAGCTCAACAATGGTGGCGCGCACGGCTTCTCCGAGGTGCTGTATGCCTTCACCTCATGCGGCGGCAACAACGGCTCGGCGTTTGCAGGTATGAACTGCAACATTCCCTGGATCAACGTCATGCTCGGCCTCGAGATGCTGTTCGCCCGCTTCATGCCCATCATCGGTACGCTGGCTATCGCCGGCTCGCTGGCCAAGAAGGGTAAGGTCGCCGAGAGCGCCGGTACCCTGTCTACCACCAACGGCATGTTCGTATTCCTGCTCGTGTTCATCGTTCTGCTGATCGGTGCCCTGAGCTTCTTCCCGGCCCTGGCGCTTGGCCCCGTTGCCGAGTTCTTCCAGATGATTGCGTAAAGGAGGGCGCAGATTTATGACTATGCAAAAAGACATGATGGGCCGCGCGGTCCGCGACTCGTTTGCCAAGCTGGACCCTCGCGTCCAGATTCAAAACCCGGTCATGTTCCTGGTGTGGCTTTCAGCCGTCATGACCTCCGTCCTGGTCGTCGCTTCCATCTTCGGTGTGCGGGACGCGGGTGTGCCCACCTACTATGTGGTCGCCATCGCGGTCATCCTGTGGCTCACCGACCTGTTCTCGAACTTCGCCGAGGCACTTGCCGAGGGCCGCGGTAAGGCTCAGGCTGATTCTCTGCGTGCGGCCAAGAAGGATGTCGAGGCCCATCGCATCGAGTCCGTTGAGGACAAGGAGCACTTCACCGTCGTTCCCGGCACCGAGCTCACGCGCGGCGACCTGGTGATCGTACGCGCCGGCGAGCAGATTCCCGGCGACGGCGACGTCATCGAGGGCGCTGCCTCCGTTGACGAGTCCGCCATCACCGGCGAGTCCGCCCCCGTGGTCCGCGAGGCCGGCGGCGACCGCTCTGCCGTTACCGGCGGTACCACGGTGCTGTCCGACTGGATCATCGTCAAGATCTCCAGTGAGCCCGGCCAGAGCTTCCTGGACAAGATGATCGCGATGGTCGAGGGTGCCGCGCGCAAGAAGACCCCTAACGAGATCGCTCTGGAGATCTTCCTGGTGGCCCTTTCCATCGTCTTTATTCTGGTCACGCTGGCCCTGTATTGTTACTCCTGCTTCTCGGTCGGTCTTAACGACATGGTCAACCCCACGGCCGTGACCACGCTCGTGGCGCTGCTCGTGTGCCTGGCTCCCACTACCATCGGCGCCCTTCTGTCCGCCATCGGCATCGCCGGCATGAGCCGTCTGAACGAGGCCAACGTGCTGGCCATGTCCGGCCGCGCCATCGAGGCCGCCGGCGACGTCGACATCCTCATGCTCGACAAGACCGGCACCATCACCCTGGGTAACCGCCAAGCCGCCGAGTTCATCCCGGTCGACGGCGTCGATCCCGCGGAGCTGGCCGATGCCGCCCAGCTTTCCTCGCTGGCCGACGAGACCCCCGAGGGCCGTTCCATCGTCGTGCTCGCCAAGGAGCAGTTCGGTCTGCGCGGCCGCACGCTCGAGGATAAGGGCATGGAGTTCATCCCGTTCACCGCGGCAACGCGTATGTCCGGCGTGAACTACGAGGGCAATGAGATCCGCAAGGGCGCTGCCGATTCCGTGCGCACCTATCTGGAGGCAGCCGGCGGCGTGTTCTCCCAGGAGTGCGAAGAGGCCGTCGAACGCATCGCCAAGGCCGGCGGCACCCCGCTGGTCGTGACCAAGAACTGCCGCGTGCTGGGCGTTGTGTACCTCAAGGACATCATCAAGTCCGGCGTTAAGGAGAAGTTCGCCGACCTGCGCAAGATGGGCATCAAGACCATCATGGTGACGGGCGACAATCCGCTCACCGCCGCGGCAATCGCCGCCGAGGCCGGCGTTGACGACTTCCTGGCCGAGGCCACCCCTGAAGGCAAACTCGAGAAGATCCGCGAGTTCCAGCGTGAGGGTCACCTGGTCGCCATGACCGGCGACGGCACCAACGACGCGCCCGCTCTGGCCCAGGCCGACGTCGCCGTGGCCATGAACACGGGCACCCAGGCTGCCAAGGAGGCCGGCAACATGGTCGACCTCGACTCCAGCCCCACCAAGCTCATCGAGGTCGTGCGTATTGGCAAGCAGCTGCTCATGACCCGCGGCTCGCTCACGACCTTCTCGGTGGCCAACGACGTGGCGAAGTACTTCGCTATCATCCCGGCCCTGTTCTCGCCGATCTATTCGGGACTGGGCGCCCTCAACATCCTGAGCCTCACCAACCCGTTGACGGCCGTGCTGTCCGCCATCATCTACAACGCGCTGGTCATCGTCGCGCTAATTCCGGCGGCTCTCAAGGGCGTCAAGTACCGCGAGGTTCCATCCGGCCAGCTGTTGACCCATAACCTGCTGGTGTGGGGTCTGGGCGGCATCGTGGCGCCGTTCGTATTCATCAAGATTATCGACATGCTGCTGGCCTTGTTCGGCATTGGCATGATGTAGACGGAGGTTTGTATGTTCAAAGGTATCGCATCGCGCGCACTTGGCGTGTTCGCGCTGTTTACCATCGTCTGCGGCCTGGGATACACGCTCGTGGTGACCGGCGTCGTGCAGCTTGCGTTTCCGTACCAGGCGAACGGATCGCTTATTACGGTCGACGGCAAGGTTGTGGGTTCCGAGCTCATCGGCCAGAACTTCGATGACGAAGCCCACATGTGGGGTCGTATCCAGAACGTGTCAATTGTCGAAGGCGAAGACGGCGAGCTCATGGCGTATGGTGCCCCGTCCAACCTGTCCCCGGCGAGTGAGAAGTATCGGCAGCTTGTGGATGCGCGCGTGAAGAAGATTCGCGCCGCCAACTCCGATGCCGATATGGACGCTGTGCCCGTCGACCTGGTGACGTGTTCGGGGTCCGGCCTCGACCCGGAGATCTCTCCGGATGCCGCCGAGTACCAGGTCCCGCGCCTTGCCAAGGCCACGGGCAAGAGCGAAGACGAGGTGCGCGAGATCATCGCCCAGTGCACCAAGGGCCGTTTCCTCGGCGTGTTCGGCGAGCCCACGGTTAACGTGCTCAAGGTGAACCTTATGCTGGACGGCGCGCTGTAAGTGAGGGAGTGGCGGATGAGGGCATGACTGACTATCTGAGCCCTCAATTCCACCCCGCCCATCGGTTGCGGTGAAATACGGACTGTTTTGGCTGTCAAAAGTCTCATCTACTCCGTATTCCACCGCAACTTTTTTGTGAGGGTCGGGATTGAAGGTGGGGAGTGCGAGCGAGTGCGAATGCGGCGGATACTGATACGATAAGTACGTTAGTAACTGCCGCCGAGCGGCTCAAACGAAAGGAAGCCTGCATGGAGTCTTCTGCCTATCCAATGCTCTTTAGCCCGATCAAGGTCGGTACGACCGAGGTCAAGAACCGCGTCTTTATGCCGCCAGTGTCAACCAACCTGGCCGATCATGGCTATGTGACCGACGACTTGGTCGATCATTACCGCGCCCGCGCCAAGGGCGGCGTGGGCCTCATCATCACCGAGGTCGTGACGGTCGAGCCCACCTATACCTATCTGCCGGGTGACATGTGCTGCTACGACGACACGTTTATCCCCGGCTGGGAAAAGCTCGCCGCGGCCGTCCACGAGTACGGCTGCAAGATCATGCCGCAGCTCTTCCACCCCGCCTACATGGCCTTTAACATTCCAGGCACGCCGCGCCTGATCGCCCCGTCCTTTGTGGGCCCGTCCTATGCCCGCGAGGCACCGCGTCCCATCACGGTTGACGAGATCCACGAGCTCACGCATCAGTTCGGCGACGCTGCCGTGCGTATGCAGAAGGCCGGCGTCGATGGCGTCGAGGTCCATGCGGCGCACGCCCACGGTATGCTCGGCGGCTTTTTGACTCCGCTCTACAACAAGCGTACCGACGAGTACGGCGGCTCGCTCGACGCCCGCATGCGCTTCCTGCTCGAGGTCATCGCCGAGATTCGCGAGCGCTGCGGCAAGGACTTCATTATCGACGTCCGTATCTCGGGCGACGAGTACACCGATGGCGGCCTGACCCTCAACGACATGATCTACGTCTCGCGTCGCCTGGAGAAGGCCGGCGTCGACATGATTCATGTGTCGGGCGGCACCACCATCAAGCGTGGCTCCGCAATTCCCGCCGCCGGTACGCAGCAGGCCTCGCATGCCGCCTGCTCGCGCGAGATTAAGAAGCACGTCAACATTCCCGTTGCCACGGTCGGCCGCATCAACGAGGCCTGGATCGCCGAGGAGCTGATCGAGGACGGCGCCGCCGACATCTGCATGATGGGCCGCGCCAATCTGTGCGATGCCGAGTTCTGCAATAAGGCGGCTGCCGGCAACGCCGACGAGATCCGTCCCTGCATCGGCTGCCTGCGCTGCCTGAACGGCATCATGTTTGGCAAGCGCATCTCCTGCACCGTCAACCCGGACGTCGAGCGCGACGAGGCCGGCTACGAGCCTGCCGCCGAGGCCAAGAACGTGCTCGTCGTGGGCGCCGGTCCCGCTGGCATGGAGGCGGCCTACATTGCCGCCAAGCGCGGCCATAACGTGGTGCTCGTGGATAAGCAGGACGAACCGGGCGGCGAGATGCGCATCGCGGCCGTTCCGCCGGCAAAGCAGGAGCTCACTCGTGTGATCAAGTACCAGTACCGTCGCCTGGCCGAGGCCGGCGTCACGTGCGTATTTGGCACTGAGCTTACTGCCGAGGACATTCAGCGTGACTACGCCGGCTACGAGGTCGTCCTAGCTTATGGCGCCGAGCCCATCGCTCCGGCCTTCATGCAGGGCTTTAAGCAGGTTATGACGGCTGACGACCTGTTGGGCGGCAAGGCTTTTCCGGGCAAGAAGATCGTCATCGTGGGCGGCGGCACCGTCGGCTGCGAGACGGCCGATTACCTGGCCCCGTTGGTCAACGACCTGTCGCCGGCCAATCGCGATGTCACCGTCATCGAGATGACCAAGACGCTCGCCGCCAACGAGGGCGGTGCCGGCCGCGCGGTGCTCATCACGCGCATGCTCTCCAAGGGTGTCCACGTGCTGACTGAGGCCAAGGTGACCGAGATTACCGAGGATGCTATCAGCTACGAGAAGGACGGCGAGGTCCACACCATCACCGGTGCCGATACGCTGGTGCTTGCCATGGGCTATCGTCCCAATACCAAGCTGGCAGACGACCTGGCTGCAGCCGGTGTTGCCACCCACGTGCTGGGCGATGCCAACAAGTGCGGTAACATTCGCGACGCCATCGGCGATGGCTACAAGGTTGCCTGCGAGCTCTAGTTAACCCTTTGTTGCGTGGGGGCCAGGTTACTTTGCGCTAAGTTGATGCATGTAAACCTGACCCCATTGCACCATTTGATAAAACGCAAGCGCTCGCTGCCTGCGTTTTATCAAAGAAAGATTATTGTCGAGCCTTAAATGCCTTTTGTTTGTGTGCCTTCCGCAATCATATTGCGGTTGTAGACCAGGTGCAGATACATCGCATCGTGAGCGGCGGTGGGGTTGCGCGTCTCAATGGCGTCGGCCACACCGTGGTGCGTGCGGATGGTCTCCTCGACGAACTTTTTTGCCCGTTACGTCGATAAAGAGGGGAACGGATGCCTTGAGCACACCCATCAGACGGGTAACGGCGAGGTTGCCGCCATCCCAGGGCGGCTTCATGGGGTAGCGCCCGTACGCATCGAATTTTTCCTCTCATAGATGTGCGGCACAAAGAGCCCCGAGTTCATACGAGCTCGGGGCTCTTTTCGTTTGGATTTCAGACGTATTGACAGACGAAAACAGTCTGCGTCCGGTATTGAGCCATACGAAAGCGAAATTATGCGTCTTAATTCCGTACGCAAATCAAGACGAAAACAGTTTGCGTCTTATATAAATCAGTACGCAAACGGTTTTCGTCTTATAATACGGTTATGAATGGTACGAAACGAGGGGGTTGTGCATATGGTTGTTAGAGAGAGCCCTACAGTCGAATACAAGGAAAGCGTTACGCCGACGTTTCTTAAAACGGTGAGCGCCTATGCAAACTATGGGACGGGCAAGATTGAGTTTGGCGTTGATGACGAGGGCGTGGTTGTCGGCCTTGCAGATCCGGTCGCAGAGTGTCTCCGCATCGAGAACATGATTAATGACAGCTTGGACCCCGCTCCCCGTTACACGCTCGAGCCCGATGAGAAACACGGGACCGTAATCCTTACGGTTTATGAGGGACAGGACAAACCCTATCGAAGCAAGGGAAAGGCCTACAGGCGAAACGATTCGGCAACGGTGGAGGTCGACCGGTTTGAGTATGGCAGGCTGACGCTCGAAGGCAGCAACGTAACGTTCGACGCGCTCACGTCGGCTCGCCAGGACTTGAGCTTTCATACGCTCGAGCATAAGTGTGTTGAACACCTCGGCATTTCCGAGCTAACGTCGGATATCTTGCGTACGCTCCGCTTGCTCGGCAAGGATGGCTATACCAATGCCGCGGCGATTTTAGCGGATAAGAATGATTTTCCAGGCATCGACTGCGTCCGTTTTGGCGATACCGAGGATGTGATCTTGGATCGCGAGGCGGCGACAAATGTATCCGCAATTGAGCAGGCGGACAGGGCGGTGGCTATGTTTGCACGCTACTACCGTTATGAGCGTATCGAAGGGATGGAGCGCGTCCAAACCGATCGAATTCCTCTTGAGGCATTCCGCGAAGCTGTTGCAAACGCTTTAGTGCATCGGACGTGGGACGTTCGAGCGAACGTTCAAATTGCCCTGTACGATGATCGCGTCGTTGTGACCTCCCCCGGATCGCTGCCCGCCGGTTTGACGACGGAACAATACCTGTATGGGCAGATATCCGTGCTCAGAAACCCCATCGTTGCAGAGGCCTTCTTAAAGCTGGATTACATCGAGAAATTTGGTACGGGAATTGCGCGCATTAGACGTGCCTATCGCGATTCGATCAATCAACCAATTTTTGATGTTCGCGGCGGCATGGTGGCCGTCACATTGCCCGTTACCGATGCCTTTGAAGGGTCCGAGGAAGAGGTCCAGGTTCTCAAGGCCTTGTCGGGCGGGCGAATTATGTCGCGAAGCGAGATTGAAAAACAGACGGGGCTGAGCCGCATGCGGACGTTGGCGGCACTCGAATCTCTGCTTGAACGGAATGCAATCGTAAGGCAGGGAACCGGGCGGGCCACGAAATACGAGCGCTCATAGTCCAAAAGAGCCATGGTACAAGACGGACCCCAAGCCAGCGTTGGCTTGGGGTCCGTTATATCCCGGATGGTAATGGGCCGATTATTGTCAAGTTATAGCAAAGTACAGCGACGTACAGCAAAGTATAGTGAGATATAGCAAGCCGTATAGCGCGCCTTGATTTTCAACCCTTGATTATCAACCGTCCGTATTTCACAGCAACTTATAACAGGCTCGGGGTGCCAATTTGGGGTGCAGTAGTGCTGCGCCACGAAAAGGGCCTATCTACTACGTTTAAGCCGCAGGGGTCAACCATAGTCGGTTTTTTCGAAAATCGACAAGCTGTCTACCTGCGGTTTTGTTTCACGGTTTTCGGTATGGCCGAGGCTATCCGTGTTAACGTAATAGATGGGCCACTTTTGTGGCAAGGGGGGCCGATCTGCGGGCCAGGGTAGCTAAAAGAGCCCCGTCCCAAAAAGACTGATTGGGAGCTGGGGCGTGTCGATGCGATAGTATTACGTGGTGAAATTCGACAAACCGTGAGCTTCATCCGAGGGCTTTATGGAACAACACCAGCATAATCAGAGCCTGCAAGATCAGGCATACAACGCATTGCGCTCCAAGATCATCTATGCCGAGCTCAAGCCCGGCACGCGCCTTTCGGCGATTGGTCTGGAAAAGGAGACGGGAATCGGGCGCACGCCCATTCGCGAGTCTTTTGTGCGCTTGCGTGAGCAGGAGCTGGTGGAAACGCGTCCCAAAAGCGGCACCTATGTCTCAAAAATCAGCATGGAGCGCGCCGAGAACGCCTGTTTCTTGCGCGAGAAACTCGAGAGAAGCGTGCTCATTAAATGCTGCTCTGCCGTCACGCCCGAGCAAAAGCAGCGGCTCGAGCGGATTCTTGCCGAGTCCGAGTCGCTCGACCATAGCGAAACGCGTCGCTTTTTCGATCTGGACAACCTGTTCCATGAGACGTGTTTTGAGATTGCCGGCCGCCACATGTTGTGGGATTGGATGAAGAGCGTCAACACACATTTTGAGCGATACAACTGGTTGCGTATGGTGTCGCAGGATCTGGATTGGGAGCCGATTCGTCGGCAGCATCGCCGAATTCTCGAGGCCATTAAGAAGGGCGATACCGACGCGGCGAGCTACCTGGCAGAGACGCACCTGCATCTGATGCCCGAGGAACAGGGCCCGGTTATCGCCTTGCATCCCGACTACTTTGAGCTGTCGAAAGACTCGTCAATCTAGCCCATCGCCGCATCTGCTCGAGACACAAAAACGATGCTGCTCACCTACAGCGTTTTGCAACCGAGATTTTTAAAAAATGCCTAAAATGGCTCAGATTGCTGACAATTGGGAAACGGGGTGCGCTATGGCGCAGATGAGGATTAAGGACATTGCCGCCGAGGCGGGCGTGAGCCCGGCCACGGTCTCGCGCTATCTCAATAACCGCCCCGGGCAGATGACCGAGGAGACCCGCGCCCGCATCGCGGCGGTTATCGAGCGCACCGGCTATCGCCCACGTGCCGCCGCACGCAATCTGCGCAGCTCGCGCGCCAACCTCATCGGCGTAATCTTGGCCGACATCGCCAACCCGTTCTCCAGCGCCATGCTCGAAGGGCTTTCCGCCAGCGCCGCCGCGCGCGGCTGCTCGCTCATGACGGCCATTAGCGGCAACGACCCCGCCAAGGAAGCGGAGTCGCTCACCAGACTTATCGATGCCGGCGTGGACGGCCTGGTCGTCAACACCTGCGGAGGCAATGACGAGGCGATCGCCGCGGCAGCGGGACGCCTACCCGTTGTGCTGCTCGACCGCGATGTTGCCGATGGCGGCATCGATCTGGTGACATCTAACAACCGTGAGCTGGTCGCCGGCCTGGTAGACGCCTTGGCTGCTGCGGGCAGCGAGCGTCTGTGCCTGCTTACCGAGGCAAGCGATGACAGCCCCGTGCGTCGTGAGCGCGCTGAGGCGTTTGCCGACGAGCTCTCGCGCCGCGGCCTGGCCGGCGAGGTCGTCACCTTGGCGGACGGTGGTGCCGAGGGTGTCAGTCGCCTGGACGAGACCATCCGCGGCTATGCGGGTAAAAAGCTCGGCCTCATTGCCGTCAACGGCCTGGTCTTCCTGCGCCTGACCGAGGCACTGGCGCAGCTGGGTCCCTCGCTGCCGGCGGGCCTTAAGATCGCAACGTTTGACGATTACCCCTGGAACCACGTGCTCTTTGGCGGTGTGACCACGGCCGCGCAAGACACCCACACCATCGCCGAGCGCGTAATCGAGCGTCTGTCCGAGCGCATCGACGTCGTTACCACTACGGTGGGCGACGCCGCAAAGCTCGCCCCCAAGCGCATCGAGATCCCCGGTCACATCGAACACCGCGCTTCGACCTCGCGCTAGTCTGTGTGATATTATATAGACAATGTCATACAGGAGGTATCCATGGCTGCGTCTGTGCTGAGTGTTCGAGTGGACTCGTCAATTAAAGATTCATTTGCCGAGCTGTGCGAAGAACTCGGCATGACTTCGTCCGTTGCGGTCAATATGTTCATGAGGCAGATGTTGCGCGAGCGCTCGCTGCCGTTTGTGCCTTCACTCGGTAAAAGCTCTGCGAGCGAAAGCGCCACAGCGGGCATTTTGGATACCGCTCAGATTGAGTCCGCCGTCCGCGAGGCAGCCAGCCCGATTCCCGCCATCAAAACCGTGATCCTATTTGGATCGTATGCCCGTGGCGAGGCGCGTGCAGATAGTGATATCGACTTGCGCCTCGAAGTCGATCGCGAGCAGGGCTTTGGTCTTTTTGCGTTGTCGGCGTTTGGCGAGGCAGTGCGCAAGGAAACCGGGAGGCAGGTTGATCTCGTCTCGAGTGATCATCTTGATGACGATCTTGCCGCGGTAATCGAGCGCGAAGGAGTGATCCTTTATGATCGCGCGTAAGTCAGACAGCCTGTTCGCGCACGTTTTTTGAGCGCTTGATACGCTTTAACCCTGCGGAAACATTTTTCTGCGATAGTATCTGCGATATAGACCAGTCGAAACCCGCCCGAAAGAAAGGGGAGCGACATGAACCAGCAGAACATCGATTACGTACTCCGCTCCGTAGAGCAGCGTGATATCCGCTTTGTGCGTCTGTGGTTTGTCGACATTCTCGGCCGCCTCAAAAACTTTGCTATTAGCCCCGAGGACCTCGAGGTCGCATTTGAGGAGGGCATTGGCTTTGACGGCTCGGCCATCGAGGGCTTTGCCACGCCCGAGGAAGCCGATATGCTGGCGTTCCCCGATGCCTCGACCTTCCAGATTCTGCCGTGGCGCCCGAGCCACAACGGCGTCGCCCGCGTGTTCTGCGACGTGTGCACTCCCGATCGCAAGCCGTTTGCCGGCGACCCGCGCGATGCCCTGCGCCGCATGTTCCGCAAGGCCGAGAAGGCTGGCTATCTGCTCAACGTGGGCGCTGAGCTGGAGTATTACTACTTCCCCGACGAGCACACGCCCGAGCCGCTCGACAACGTGGGCTACTTCGATCTTTCGGTGAGCGATGCCGCTCGCGACCTGCGTCGTAACACGGTCCTCACGCTCGAGAAGATGTCCGTGCCCGTGGAGTACACCTTCCACGCCGCCGGTCGCTCACAGCACGGCATGAGCCTGCGCCACGCCGAGGCCCTGAGCATGTCCGACGCCATTACCACGGCCAAGCTCATCATTAAGCAGCAGGCTTACGAGAGCGGCTGCCACGCCTCCTTTATGCCCAAGCCGCTGGCGGGCGAGGACGGCAGCGCCATGTTTTTGCATCAGTCGCTGTTCGACCATGACGGCAACAACGTCTTTTGGGGCGAGGGCGACGAGAAGTACCATCTCTCCGACGTCGCCAAGCACTATATGGCCGGTATCTTGGCGCACGCGCGCGAGATTAGCGCCATCACCAACCCCACGGTCAATTCGTACAAGCGCATCACCACGGGCGGCGACTCCGTGCCGCAGTACGCCACGTGGGGCCTGCGCAACCGCGCAAGCATGATCCGCATCCCGGTCTACAAGCCCGGCAAGCAGCTTTCCACACGCATTGAGCTTCGCAGCCCCGACCCCATGGCCAACCCGTACCTGGTCAACGCCGTCACGCTGGCGGCCGGTCTCGACGGCATCGAGCGCAAACTGGAACTCCCGCCCGAGGCCACGGCCGAGACGCTCAAGCTCACCGACCGTCAGATGGTCGAGGCCGGCTACACGCCGCTGCCGCGCTCGCTCAAAGAGGCGCTCGACGTATTTGAGGACTCGCAGTTTATGAAGGATGCCCTCGGTGAGCACATCCACAGCTTCTTCCTTAAAAAGAAGCGTGACGAGTGGCATAAGTTCGAATCCACGATCACCGAGTGGGAGATCAAGCACTACCTGGCGAACTCCTAATCGCGCTGGCTTGTCCCAGTACGATTGAGCTCATTTCTTTGGAGGCCGATATGTCCGAAAAGAGTGCCCTGTTCATGGCGCGCACGACGCGCTTCCACGAGTTTGCCCGCAGCTTGACGACTACCCTGGGTGTCGAGGTG
This sequence comes from uncultured bacterium, assembly GCA_905214615.1. Classification (GTDB taxonomy): domain Bacteria; phylum Actinomycetota; class Coriobacteriia; order Coriobacteriales; family Coriobacteriaceae; genus Collinsella. Next base: position 21,278 of record CAJMMX010000005.1, read on the forward strand.
AGCCTGGCCACCCCCGATTCGCCGACTGCGGCGCACGACTTCGACCTGCTGATTCTCGATTCCGATGGCATCCGTAGCGACCGCATCGATCAGATCGCCAAGTGGCTTGACGATCGCGGCGGCGTTCCCATGCTGGTGATCGTCGACGACGAGGCGCTCGGCACCCTGCGCCTGCCCAATCACGCGCATGCCGACTTTGTATGCCCCACGGCGACGCCCAACGAGCTCAAGGCTCGTGCGCAGCGCCTGATGGGCGAGGAGGAGACCGTCACCGCCGACGATGTACTCAACATCGATAACCTCGAGATCAACCTGGCTACCTACCAGGTGACGCTCGATAACGAGCCCATCGACCTGACGCTGATGGAGTACTCGCTGCTGAGCTTTTTGGCCACGCACCCCAACCGTGCCTACAGCCGCGAGGTGCTGCTGCACCGCGTGTGGGGCTTTGAGTACTGCGGCGGCACGCGCACCGTCGACGTGCACATTCGACGCATCCGCTCCAAGGTGGGCCCGCAGATTGCGGCACACATCACCACCGTCCGTGGCGTGGGTTATCTGTTTAAGGACTAGCAAGTAAATAGAGGGCAATGTGAGGGTACCGGAGATTTCACCAGTACCCTTTTCTCGTTTAGGGCGAAAAGAAGACCTTTCACCGATTAAAAGTGTGTCAGTAAAAACAATATCAAACGTATAACACTATCTAGCAAATATCATCTAGTTACCGTATCTCCCTACTACACGGATGGAGGAAGAAATGCGTTATTCGAGAAAGGTGATTGTCGGATTCATAGTGTTGCTTGCCGCCCTGATGTCTCCAAGGTTGGTTTTTGGAGACGACGACTTGGTCCGTGTCACACCGCAAATAGCTGTGGAGCAAGCGCAGGCTTTCTTTGATGATGTATCGGATGAGCCGGTGACCGCTTGTGACCCAGTAAAAATGGTGAATTCCGATGGGGAATCAATCGGGTATATCGTTCGTGCGAAGCGGGATGACGTTAACTATGGCTACGTCGTATTTGATTCAGAGCGATCTTGGTGGATCAGCGAATACTGCTTGGCTCCGAACGCTCTTTTACCTATCGAGAGTGCAAGCGAAGAAATTGCACTCCTCGCATCCTCGGATAACGTCGTTGCGTTAAAGATTGACGAGCTAACTGTTGGCGTTGCCGACTTAGATAAAAACATTGTTTTAGACGCAAGTGGAAAAAAAGTACCAAATAAATTGTCCTCGGGAGGCAATCGCAGCGGATCGCCGGAACATTTCGATGACGTTTTTGTATCTGCCAAGGATTTGTATAAACAGGGATATGTTGTTGATGCGAGCAAAACGGTTTCGGGAATAATAACGCCAACGCAAACAGGAGTTATCAAAGAAACGGGGACTTATGCTTGCGCTGTTTCGGCAATGTTTGCAGTTAGCAGTCACTATGTGACTTTGAACCGCCTTAAATTGTCCGATTTATACTCGGAGCTTTGGAGGCTGTCGGGGACATGGGAAGAAGAAGAAAAGAAATATGATCAAGCGACTGGTCTGTACTTTACTCAAGGCAAGACTTCTCCTGACAAACCCGCTCCGGCCTTAAAGGAGTTTTGTGCAAGACGAGGCAAGGAGCTTGAGACGTCATTCGTTTGGTATCCGTCATGGGATTCCTTTAGGGTGAATACCGACTCGGGGAATCTGAGTATTTTCTCTGGAAGGCTCCGGTCAAATGGCAGCGGGCACGCAATGGCAGTTGTGGGCTACGTGGCAATGCATAACACATACTCGAATGCCAAGAAGTACCTGCTTGTTGTTTGGAATGGATGGACAAACCAGCTACAGTTTCTTCCATATGACGTATCAATTTACACGTCTCACGATGGCACATATTGCAAGGGTTGATTGTACTCGTGAACGGCGACAAGTTCATTCGAAGGGCAATGCTCCTATTGGTGCTTTCCTTTGCTTTGCTCACCGCAGCGAGCTTCTTTCTGTTAAGGGCGACTAATGGGGGAGAAAACGACACAGTTGTTGCAGTCGAGGTGCGCGCTCTATCGGATGTTCATAACGGGCAATTTGAGGCGCTTATGCCAAGTGGTTGCCGTAAGAGAATCGATATGCGCCGTAAGTCAAGTTCCGGATATGTCTCAGGGTTGAAAGCAGGTGATAAATGGATTCTAGTTTTTGTGGAAGATAAGGAACTTGACGGGACTGTTCTGTATCCCCATTCAGCTGAGAAAGTCAAATCAAGTAGACAAGGGGAATGAAGAATGATTGATAGAAAGCAGTTCTTAGGTCTGATGGCGGGGGCTCCTATTTTGATGCGAGCCGGGATGGCAGAAGCCGTGGAGTTGCCGGACGCTCAGAAGCGATTGACGCTCGTGGTCGACACGGTGGTCAGAGATGAAAATGGCAATGAAAAAACGCGAACAAGAAGCAGAGAGACTATTTTCACGCCAGAGAGCAAAACTGTGTCTGCCGACGCTATGGCCGGTGATGTCATAACAATCCAGAGGGAATCAGATGAAACGTTGCCGCTGCTTGCCAAGATTGAGCTCACAGTCGCTTATTATAACGATAAAACAGAAATTGAGATTCGTTCCGGAAAGTACTCGATAGTCCAAATCGATCCGCTTGTGATGTATGCAAACGCTTGGTATGCGCTCATGCAGAAAGATAAATATGTGATGAACTACTTCGCAGAAGGCGAAGCATCATATGAAACGGGGTGGGGGCCAACGCCATACGACGCGGAGAAGGATAAGTGGACGTGCGGATCAGGCATGGGCGCGACGATTACGGACTTCATTAACGATTCAACATATAGCTTTGCTATCGACTGTTATATCGAATAGACATGACGGCATAAAACGAATTGGCCTATAAGCATGTCATTACTTAAGCAAAGCTGAAATCTTGGCATCTAGTGCTCGGGACTGCCCAGCTTGGGGTACAACTCAACGTGAACAATGATGGCCCGCCACATGTTTGGCGGGCCTTTGGTTATTTGACGAAAGGATCGCAGCTATGAGCGAGTACGATTCCCAGCGTCCCCAGGATGCGGGCAACGCCGGCGAGACCCAGCAGCAGCCGCGCGTGCAGGTGGAGTCGACGCCTGCCGATGGCAGTAACATTCCTTACGTGCAGGCCTACGACACGCAGACCGGAAAGCCGCTGGGCAGCCAGCAGGTTGTAAACAAGCACACCGTGGTCAAGACTAAGACCAAAAAGCTGCCGATCTTTATTACGGCGCTCGCCGGCTGTGCATGCGGCGCCCTGCTGGTCATTGCGCTCATTATGAGTGGCACGCTCAACATTGGCAGCGGAAAGAATGCCGTGACGGCGGGTGCTTCGGGTTCATCGACGCAAAAGATTACGATCGACTCCGAGGACACCACGCTGGCCGAGGCCGTCTCTGCCAAGGCGCTGCCCTCCGTGGTTTCCATTACCGCCACTTCGAGCGGCGGCCAGAATGGCTCGCTTTCGCAGTCTGCCGACGAGTCGGACGGCTCGGGCAGCGTCGGTTCGGGCGTTGTGCTCGATACCGAGGGCCACATCCTCACCAACAACCACGTGGTCGATGGCTATGACCAGTACGTGGTGACCATGGACGACGGCACCACCTACGAGGCCGAGTTCGTGGGCAACGATGCTTCGAGCGACCTAGCCGTCATCAAGCTCAAGGATGCTGACGCCTCTAAGCTCACGCCGATCGAGATCGGCGACTCTTCCAAGCTCAACGTGGGCGAGTGGGTCATGGCGATCGGCTCGCCGTTCGGCAACGAGCAGTCTGTCTCCACGGGTATCGTGTCGGCGCTGTATCGCTCCACGGCCATGAGCTCTACCAACGGTAACACCATCTATGCCAACATGATCCAGACCGATGCCGCCATCAACCCGGGCAACTCCGGCGGCGCGCTCGTTAACGACAACGGTGAGCTGGTGGGTATCAACTCGCTCATCGAGAGCTACTCGGGCTCCAGCTCGGGCGTGGGCTTTGCCATTCCCGTTAACTATGCCAAGAACATTGCCGACCAGATCATCGACGGCAAGACGCCGGTTCATCCGTACCTGGGCGCCACGCTTTCGAGCGTCAACGCGCTCAATGCTCGCACTAACAAGCTGAGCACCGATAGCGGCGCGTACGTGGCAAGCGTCGTCGAGGACGGTCCTGCCGCCAAGGCCGGCATCCAAGAGGGCGATGTCATTACCAAGCTGGGCGACGATGAGATTTCGAGCGCCGATGGCCTGATCATCGCGCTGCGCAGCCACGAGGTGGGCGAGAAGGTCGAGATCACGCTCATGCGCGGCAAGGAAGAGAAGAAGGTTACCGTCGAGCTGGGCTCCGACGAGGAGCTGCAGAACCAGCAGCAGGACGACAGCGCGACCGACACCGGCAACGGCGGTATTACCGACGAGCAGCTGCGCCAGTATCTGGAGGAGCTGCTTGGCCAGCAGGGCCAGGGTCAAGGCTACGGTCAGGGTTACTAGCGAGCCGTTTCGCACATATCGAGGCCAGGGGGCTGTCCCATCAACGTGGGACAGCCCTTTTTTCTTATTGATCCGTTGGGGACGGAGGAAAACGGATCATTTGGAACTGACAGGGGCATGGTTTGATCGCGCGATCCACCCCAGTCTGGCGGCTGCCGATTCGGTGCGGTTCGAGACCGCTATTCGGCCTCATTGCGACCGGTGGTACTCTAGTATCCGTTTGAAATCGAGCGAAGGAGTGCCGCTATGGAGCAATCGAGCCTGTTTGGTGACGGCGTGGACATCGATACCGAAACGCCCGCGAGCACGGATACCGCCGTACCGGCCGATGCCCGTGCCCAGGCGGCAGCGCGTGCGGCCGAGCTGCGCCACGAGCTCGATTACCACGCCTATCGCTACTACATGCTCGATGCGCCCGAGATCACGGACGCCGCCTTTGACAAGATGCTCGTTGAGCTGCAGGAAATTGAGGCCACCTACCCCGACCTGGTGACGCCCGACAGCTATACCCAGCGCGTGGGCGGGTACGTGAGCGAGCAGTTTACGCCGGTCACGCATATGGCGCGCATGTATTCCATGGACGATGCCATGGATCTGGACGAACTCGACGCGTGGCTCCAGCGCACCGAGGATGCGCTCGGTGCCGGCAGCGTCACCTATACCTGCGAGCTTAAGATCGACGGCCTGGGCGTGGCGCTTACCTACCAAAACGGCACCTTCGTACGCGCAGCCACACGCGGCGATGGCACCACGGGCGAGGACGTGTCGCTCAACGTCCGTACCATCAAGGATGTGCCCATGCACCTGTCCGAGCCGGCGCTCGCCCACATGGGCGCCGACCGCGAGCGCACCATCGAGGTCCGTGGCGAGGTCTATATGCCCAAGGGCAGCTTTGTGCGCCTGAACGACGAGGCCGATGCCGAGGGGCGCGACCCCTTCGCCAACCCGCGCAACGCTGCCGCCGGCAGCCTGCGCCAAAAGGACCCCAAGGTCACGGCGCGCCGCGATCTCGCTACCTTTATCTATGCCATCGCCGATACCGATCCGCTGCACGTCCACAGCCAGCGCGAGTTCCTCGATTGGCTGCGTAGCGCCGGCTTTAGCGTCAACCCTAACGTGGCTCGCTGTGCCACACCCGCCGAGGTCCACGAGTTCTGTGCCCAGGCGCTCGAACACCGCGGTGACCTGGACTACGACATCGACGGCGTGGTCGTAAAGGTCGACAGCTTCCAGCAGCAGCTCGACCTGGGCTTTACCGCCCGCGCACCGCGCTGGGCCATCGCCTTTAAGTTCCCGCCCGAGGAAAAGCAGACCGTCCTGCGCGAGATTCGCATCCAGGTGGGCCGCACCGGTGTGCTCACACCGGTCGCCGAGTTCGACCCGGTGACGGTTGCCGGCTCCACCATCGCGCGCGCCACGCTGCACAACATCGACGAGATCCGTCGCAAAAACGTGCGCGAGGGCGACACTATCATCGTGCACAAGGCGGGCGACGTGATTCCCGAGGTCGTAGGTCCGGTGCTCGATAAACGCCCGGCCGATTCGGTCGACTGGCACATGCCCGAGGTCTGCCCCGTGTGCGGTAGCCCCGTGGTCCACGAGGATGGCGAGGTTGCCTACCGCTGCGTGTCCATCGACTGTCCCGCACAGCTCAAGGAGCGCCTGCTTCACTGGGTAAGCCGCGGCTGCATGGACGTCGACGGCCTGGGCGACGAGATCGTCGACAAGATGATCGCTGCCGGCCTGATCCACGATGTCGCGGACTTCTACCAGCTCACGGTCGACGACATCGCAGGCCTGGACACAGGGCGCGTGTACGCTAGCTCCAACAGCAAAAAGGGCGTCAAGAAGGGCGACCCCATCCCGGTGGGCCTCAAGACGGCCGAGAAAATCATCGCCGAGCTCAACAAGTCCAAGAGCCAGCCGCTCGGTCGCGTGCTGTTTGCCCTGGGCATCCGCCACGTGGGCAAGAGCGTGGGCGAGGTCATCGCCGAGCGATTCCTGTCGATTGATAAGCTCATCTTGGCGAGTGAAGAGGACATCGCCGAGTGCGAGGGCATCGGTCCCAAGATTGCGGCGAGCGTCAAGCAGTTCCTGGCCGTGCCCGAAAACCTTGCCGTGCTGGAGCGTTTGCGCCAGGCGGGTCTGTCGCTCGAGGTCGACTTGGGCGCCGCGCATGCACAAGCCGCAGCCGACGCGGGCGTGGCGGGCGAGCTCGCCGATGCACAACCGCTCGCGGGTCTGACCTTCGTGCTCACCGGCACGCTCGTCAACCGCACCCGCGACGAGGCAGGCGCGGCGCTCAAGGTGCTCGGCGCCAAGGTCTCGGGCAGCGTGTCCAAGAAGACGAGCTATCTGGTTGCCGGCCCCAAAGCGGGCTCCAAGCTCACCAAAGCCGAGCAGCTGGGCGTACCCGTGCTGGACGAGGACGCCCTCGAGCAGATCCTGGCGACTGGTCAGGTGCCGGAGGCTTAAGGCGTCGATAACCAAATTGAAGAACCGCCCGGAAGCACGATGCCTTCCGGGCGGTTCTTACTTTGCTGGGGCAACCGGCACCGTGATCTGCGTCACGTAGGTTGCCGGGTCGTCGCTGATGATGTCATCGATCAGGGCAATCTCGCGTTGCCCCGCTACGCCACCAACTTGTCAAAAGCCCCGCGGCGGTTGAGTACGGTAAATGCAATCACGCAAATGACCGCCGACAGAATGGACCCGCACGGCGAAGCGATGCCCATGGGAAACAACGTATCGGAATAGGCGTTCGACAGCAGCCACGCGCCCGGCACGCGAATGAGCGCCACCGCCAGCACGTTGTGCGCAAAGCCGATGTAGCTCTTGCCGTATGCAGCGAAAAAGCCGCTAAAGCAAATGTGGATGCCGGCAAAAATCGCGTCGAAAATGTAGCTGCGCATATAGCCGGTGCCGGCGGCGACTACTGCAGCGTCCTTGGCAAAAAAGCCGATAAACGCCGGCGCCACCAGCCACATCAGCACCGTGATCAGGCAGCCGTACACTACCGAGATCGTCATGGCGTCCTTGAGCACCTGACGCGCGCGGTCGCCCTTGCCCGCGCCGGCGTTTTGCGCCGTGAGTGCGCTGACGGTGGCGCCCATGGAACTCGGCACAATGAATAAAAAGCTGATCATCTTCTCGACCAGGCCCACGGCGGCGGCGTCGACGAGCCCTCGGTGGTTGGCGATGACGGTGATAAACATAAACGCCACCTGGATGCAGCCGTCCTGTACGGCCACGGGCACGCCGATCTTAAGAATGCTGCCGAGCACCTCGGGCTGGGGACGCAGGTCGCTGCGCTTAACGTGAATGTTCGTGCGGCGGCTCTTGAGCCACACGAGCGCAAGGGCAACGCTTGCCGTCTGGGCGGTTACCGTGCCGAGTGCCGCGCCTACGGGACCGAGTCCCATGTGGCCGATAAACAGAAAATCGAGTGCGATGTTGATGATGCATGCCACGCCGATCACGTACATGGGCGAGCGCGAATCGCCCAGGCCGCGAAAGATGGCCGAGAGGATGTTGTATGCGGCGATAAACGGAATGCCGACAAAGCAGATGCGCAGGTAGGCGGCAGTGCCTTCGACCGCTTCGACTGGCGTGCCAATGAGTGCCACGATCTGCGGGCACAGTGCGAGCAGGACAGCGGCCAGCACCACCGAGACGCCCATAAAGAGCGTGATGGTGTTGCCGATGGCAGCCTCGGCGCGGTCAAAGCGGCGCGAACCCACGGCGTGGCCGACGATGACCGTCGTTCCCATGGCCAGGCCCACAAGCGCCACGGTAATGATATAGAGCGTCTGCGCGCCATTGCCCACGGCGGTGATGCCGGCAGCGCCGCTAAACTGCCCCATCATGTACAGATCGGCCATGCCGTAGAGCATCTGCAAAAAGTACGAGAGCATATAGGGCAGGGCAAAGACCGCGATGGTCTTGAGGACATTGCCGCGTGTGAGGTCGTGTTCCATGGGCGGGGCTTTCTGGCTGGGTTTGTTTACGTACCAGTGTAGTGAAAACCCTACAACGATTGTAGAGTCAAGGTTTGTGCTGGCATCGGGGTGAAAAAGTCACGCTCCGAGCACAATGCTTTGACCTCTTCGTGCCCCTCACCTCGCCTCAAACCATCACAACATTCGACGTTTTTTGACAAAATCGGGAAAAGCATCGAATGTTGTGATGGTTTTTCTGCCACTCGATCGGGTGGAATCGCTTTCTTGCGCACGCAGGTGTGCGGACCCGTGGGCAGGGGAATAAGGTTGGTTATCCGACTCCATTGGAGGGCTCATGGACCTGCCGATCGTCCTGTCCCATAAGACTGCCTGGATGTACCACAACGTGGCGCGCCCGTCCGAGCCGCTCTCGCGAGCAAGCAGCCTATACGATGAGGACTCGCTTGCTAGCGAGGCGGAGCCGACCGCGGGCCTGCCCAAATTGGGGCTCGATGCCAAGGGGCTGAGGGCTTCGACGGCAGTTGGGATCGTTACCGACTATCTGGTTTCGCTTGGTATTCCACGAGAAGAGCTCGATCATATCGATACGCTCGTTAACTTCGATTTTGAGCGCTCGACGCCGGCTGGATTTAGGTGCCACGTGTTTGGGGCGCCGGTACCCCCAGGCCATCTTATCGAGGTGGCGGAGGGCCTTCTAGTGGTTGATGAGGTCATGTGCTTTGTCCAAGCGGGTTCGTGGATGAGCGAGCCCGAGCAGCTGGAATATGGCTACGAAATCTGTGCCCGATACCATTTGAATCATCTGTCGACAGGCGATTATATCGAGATGGGGCAGAGGTATACCGTTGCCGATTTGATTGCTTATTGCAATGAGAACCGATCTCGTCAGGGGGCCATACGCGCGGCCGCCGTGCTCAAACGCGTGCACGATGGCGCGCGATCGCCCATGGAGACGGCCACCTCAATCATGGTCGTAGCAAAACGTTCCCAGGGAGGGCTGGGATACGCCAAGATCGAGCTCAACCATCGGGTCGATGTTCCCAGCGAGTTCAAGTATCTCGCTAAGGCCGGGTATTTCGAGATTGACGTATATGCGCCTGCGAGCGGTACGGGAATTGAATACAACGGTTCGGACCATCTTGATAAACAGCGCAGCGCGTCGGATGCGGAGCGTATGACCGTGCTGAGCGCGCTGGGCTTTAGGATGATCGTCCTCACCGGGACTCAGTTTGCCCATCAGCTGCAATTGCACCGGGCGATGAACGCCATCGCGCTTGCTATGGGCCTCAGGTGCGACCGAAGCGAAACGTTCCAAAAGCGGCAGAACGACCTGCGAGAATTCGTGATTCGGCACTGGGACGGCGTCCTTTAGGGACGTTCCGGTCCTTCTGCGGGGTGCCGTGGGCAGGCAGACCATCACAACATTCGACGTTTTTTGCCAAAAACGGGAAAAGCATCGAATGTTGTGATGGTTTGTATGCTGAGGATGGGCTTGGAAAGTCCGTTTTGCTCGAAGCGACCTGTCCTGTCGTACGGGTGTCGGCATGATTCTCCCGTGGGGTATTATGTTTTCCGAAGAATAAAACGCCGCGTGAGGGGAGGGCTGCGTGGACGGGCACGTGCAACATGACGGCTTTGGCCGCGATATCAACTACCTGCGCATTGCCGTTACCGACAAGTGCAATTTTCGCTGCATTTACTGCATGCCGGCCGATGGCGTGGCGCCCCGCGCGCACGACGAGCTACTCAGTGCCGAGGAAATCGCCCGCTTTGTGCGCTTGGTGGCGGGAGAGGGCATTCGCCGCGTGCGCCTGACGGGCGGCGAGCCGCTGGTCAGCCGCCGTATCATTCCGCTCATTCGCGACATCCGCGCGATCCCGCGGATCGAGGACATCTCGCTTACCACCAATGGCGCCCTGCTGCCCAAGCTGGCACCGCAGCTCAAAGATGCCGGGCTTAACCGCGTTAACATCTCGCTCGACACACTCGACCCTACGCTCTTTGGAAAGATCACGCGCCTGGGTCGACTCGAGCAGACCATGGCTGGCATCGACGCGGCGCTGGCTTGGGGCTTTGAGCCCGTTAAGGTCAACTGCGTTGTGGTGCGCCGGCTCAGCCAGGATGTGGCGGCTCTCGCGCGTCTGACTATCGACCGTCCCATTCACCTGCGCTTTATCGAATACATGCCTATTGGCGACGAGCACACGAGCTCGCATTGCGCTGTGGGCCCGCATGCGCCCGCGCTCAATCCGGCGCTGTGGGATGCGAGCGACACCGTGCCGAGCGACGAGCTGCGGGCGCGCATCAATGCTGGGGCCGCCGCGACGGGGCTGGGCGAGCTCGAGCCGCTCGACATCAACGACGCTCCTGCCGGCGCGGGCCCTGCGCGCTATTGGCACTTTCCGGGCGCGGCGGGAACGGTCGGTTTTATTAGCGCCATGTCCAATCATTTTTGTACGAATTGCAACCGTCTGCGCCTGACGGCCGATGGCAACGTGCGTCCGTGCCTGTTCAGCGATGCCGAATATTCGGTGCGCGACGCCCTACGCCGTGGTGATGATATGCAGGTACTTTCGATTTGGCGCGATGCCGTCGCCCACAAACCGCAGGAACACGCGATAATTGAGGGCACGCAACGATTTATGTCCCAAATCGGAGGATGATCATATGGCCAAGAGCAGGTACGCCGATGCCACCAAGGCCGCTCGCAGGGCCGCGATGTCTGCCCACAAAGTCACGGCTGCGGCGAATGCTGGCAACGCCGACGCGTCCGCACAGCCGTCTGCCAGTGCTGCCACCGAGCCCGCCCGCGACGCCCGTCGCGACGAGCTGACGCACGTGGACGCCAAGGGCGAGGTACGCATGGTCGACGTGTCCGACAAGGCCGAGACCCATCGCATTGCCATCGCCGAGGGCACCATCCTCATGCACCCCGAGACGCAGACCATGGTGCTGCAGGACCGCGCCAAAAAGGGCGATGTGCTCGCATGCGCGCGCGTGGCGGGCATCATGGCCATCAAACGCACAAGCGACATCATCCCCATGTGCCATCCGCTGCTCATTACCAAGAGCAAGTGCGACATTGCGCCCATCGCTCCGGCGGGGACGCCGGCCGATGACGTGCCCGAGGGCTGGGCGCCGGCGCGCGCGGACGGGCAGGTTGGTTTTCACGTACTGGTTACGGCGGGCGTGACGGGCAAGACGGGTATTGAGATGGAGGCGCTGACCGGCGCGAGTGCCGCGTGTCTGACCATCTACGACATGTGCAAGGCGGTCGATCGCGGCATGGAGATCGTTGACGTTCGCCTGCTGCACAAGGAGGGCGGCCGCTCGGGCGTGTGGGACCGCGCAGAGCGTCAGGCCGCTGCCGTTGAGTCCGTGGCCGCTGACGGTGCCGCACCCGCGAGCGCGCCCGTCGCCGTCGCGTCCGCAGCTCCGGCCCCGGCCGTCCCCGCGATCGCGTTTATCGGCTACCAAAACTCGGGCAAGACCACGCTCGTCGAGAAGGTTATCGCCGAGCTCACCCGCCGCGGCCTGCGCGTGGGTTCGCTCAAGCATCATGGGCATCACGGCTTTGATATCGACGTGCCCGCTAAGGACACCTGGCGCCATCACCAAGCCGGATCAAAGCACGTGGGCCTCATCTGCGCCACGCGCTGGGCGGAGTACGCCGACACGCGCGAGGAGGACGAGATGCCCGCGCGCGAGCTGCTGTCGCGTTACAACGATGTCGACGTGGTGATCATCGAGGGCTACAAGACCGAGGGCTTCGACAACATCGTCGTCGCGCGCTCCGGTGTCGACCGTCTACGCGGCAAGAGCTCGCTCGACCTGGTCGACGGTCACACGCTGGCCCTTGCCTGCAACGAGGCCCTGGCACGCCAGGCATTCGACGCCGGCTTAGCGACCCGAGCCATCAACATCAACGACGCCCGAGCCATCTGCGATCTTATCCAAGATCATCTTTAAGGCTCAACGCTGCGCCGGCCCCAAGCACCCCATCTCGTCCCTCAAGCCGTCGCTCGCGTACCAAAGTACGCGTCGCTCCTCTTTCGGGGCGACCTGGGGCACTTGGAACCGGCTCGCTGCGTTGCCATAACATGCCAAAAAGGGACAGGTTTGTTTTGGCAGGTTTTATCTGGGCAAACGTCATTTCCACCACAAAGGGGCCAGGCACCTTTGTGGTGGTTTTTACTTTAGTAGATGTGTGGGACATGCCTTACAATCTACCAAGTAGTTCATACTGAGCGAAAAACGGAGAGAAGGGTCCTGATGCGTCCTTAATGTTTCATGCGGATAGATTGATTTGACAGACGGTGGCGAATACCCACCGCCCGTATTCGTATGAAACAAGGAGTCTCCATGCTCGCATCTCTTCTCTCAAAACCTCAACCTTCGCTGTCCATGCAGGCCAAGCGCCTGGTAGCGATGCGCTTTCTCATCTACACCGGGTTTCAGACCAGCTACTTTATCGGCGTCATCGGAACGCTTACCTATGCGGACGATGCCTCGGTCGTCGCGACATCGCTGGCCGTCCTGTTCATGAACGTTTTCGTGATCCTGGGATCCTTTGCGGGCGGCGCTGCGCTCGACGCATGGGGTCCGCGCCGCCATTTCTTGCTGAGCATCGTCGGCACGCTCGCAACTGGCACGGCAATCATCGCCTTTGGTAGCGCGACCGGCGTCGTCCTGCTCGGCGCGGTGTTTCTGGGCTTTACGATGGGATTCGCCCAGCCCATCGCCACATCCTATCCGGCTTACTTCACCGACGATCCTGTCGAGCTCAAAGACATCAACTCCGCCATCGCCATGTTTTCAAACGTGAGTATCATCGTTGGTCCCACGCTGGGCGGCTTTGTCGCGGCGGCTGCGTCGTCGCGTGCGGTGTTCGTGCTTATGATGCTCTTTACCGTGCTGGCGTTCGTCGTCGGTTGGGGCTTTAGGCCGCAGACCAGCCATGTCGCCGGGCATGCGGATGCCGATTCGACAGAGGAAGGGGAGCGTGCGGGACAAAGCTCCAACCCCAGCACGTCCGCCCGCGCCACCTTCGCAGCCAGCATCAAGACAGTCTTCACCAACAGCGTCCTCGCGCTACTTTTCTGCATCATTTTTCTTTCGAACTTTGGCTACGGAGCCTTCGATCCGCTCGAGTCGTTTTTCTATCGCGATGTCCTACGCGTCGGCGTTGAGTGGATGGGCTGGCTCTCGTCGGCCTCGGGCGTGGGCGCGGTGCTGGGTGCCGTGCTCGCGCTCCGCTTGCCGCCGCACCTGGTCAACCTTAAAACGCTGCTAGTGGCGCTCATGTCCGTGGGCCTGGGAAGTCTGCTCTATGTGGGGACGCCGTACGTGGGCGTGGCCCTCGTCGGCCAGATCGCCCTGGGCATTGCTTGGGGTGTCGTCAACCCGCTCCACAACACCATTGTGCAAACGACGGCTCCGCTCGAGCAGCTTGGTCGCGTCAATTCGGTCATGGGCTTTGGCAATATGTTCGCTGGCGTGGCCCCTCTGGCAATTGCCCCGTGGCTGGCGGCAACATTTGGCGTACAACGGACACTCGTGGGGGCAGGCATGGTCGTGACGGCGGTCCCTGCGGCGTTGCTGCTGTTTGGTCGCAGGCACTTGGATCGTGCCGCAAAGCAGTAAAAACCATCACAACATTCGATGAAAATCGCGATTTCGCCGAATAACGTCGAATGTTGTGATGGTTTGCGCCCCGGGCCAGGCCACCCCCGGATCCTGCCACCACAAAGGAGCCAGGCACCTTTGTGGTGGTTTTTGCTTTGACGGGCCGCGCTTGCGCCTAGGTATACCATGTACGCCGTTCACGAATACACCCCACACCGCCGCACAACCCAGAAAGGCCCCCATGGACACCACCTTCAGCCACATCAAAGCCGTGTTCTGCGATATCGACGGTACGCTGCTCACGAGCCAGCACACGGTGTCCCCGCACACCGTGGCGGCGATCCGCGCCCTGCGCGAGCGTGGCGTGCTCTTTGGCCTGTGCACCGGGCGCGACGCCCACGCGACCGAGGCCATGTACGAGCTCTGGGGCATCGAAGGCCTGGTGGACGTGCTCGTGGGCTGCGGTGGCGCCGAGGTCATCGACCGCGCGCACGACATCAACGAGCTGAGCTATCCGCTGCCGGGCGAGACTATCGCGCGCATCTGCAAGCACATGGCGGACCTTCCGGCAACGCCCGTCTGCCCCCGAGACGGCGTGTTCTACGTGCCCGAGAGCAACGCGTGCGTCGAGCACCTGTCACGCGTCGACGGCGTGCCCTACCAGGTGGTCGATTTCGCCGAGTTTTTGCGCGAGCCGCAGCCCAAGGTGATGTTTACCATGGCGCCCGAGGTAATGCCGCGGGTGATTGAGCGAGCATTGACGTTTGCCGATGATACTGTTAAGGCGGCGGCTCTGCAAACCACGCAGCGGCTCTACGAGTTCATGGATCCGCGCGTGTCCAAGACGCGCGGCCTTGTGCGCGTGGCGGAGCTCAACGACATGGAGCTCCAGGACATCTGCGTGTTTGGCGATGCGGACAACGACACCTGCATGGTGGCTGACGCCGGCGTGGGCGTGGCCATGGCAAATGGCAGCGACGCCACTCGTGCCGCCGCCGATTTTGTAACCGCCAGCAACGACAAAGACGGCATTGCGATCTTTATCGAGGAACATCTTCTGTAGCGCCTGGGGGCAGCCACAAAGAGGGCAGAGCGCCTTTGTGGTGGTTTTCCAAGCGTTCCAACAGTCGATTGTTGGAACGCTTTTTTGTAGCGAGGAGATTTGCAGCCGGTAACATACGATGTCATTCAAGTGTCGATGTATGAACATGTCGGCACACGCTGGTTGTGCAGTAATTGACCAATTAGCTCAAAACTAATATTTGCAGGTAGATATACTGTCATTCACGGCGCAATTTTGACCGTTCACAGATTGAGCGGGTTAAAACAAAATGTTGTACAAACAATGGTAAAGTGTCATTTATCTAGATTTGCTAACGAGTTTACCAGCGTCTTTCCGAAATTTAACCCTCGAAAAACAACGCATAGTTTGAATAATTGTCAAGAAGTTAAGGCAACGCGAAGTAAAATTGACATTGTTAGCCTTGCGTTGTTTAAACAAAGAATAATAATATGCATATCGAGCGCGAGCAATTATAGGTTGCGCGCCCAAGTTTGATGGTGAAAGAGCAGGATCGCGGTCTCTTGGGGAGGAGACATCGATGAAAGCAAATTCAGACAAATCTAAGCAGAGTAATAAAGCGACGCGCCGTGTACTGGCAGGCGTTTTGTGCGGAGCCTCCGTGTTGAGCCTGGTACTGTCGCTCGTCATGCCCCCGATCTCGCAGGCCATTGCCAATGGCACTCAGACGGTTTCTACCGAGGAAACTGTGATGGGGGGGGGTTCCTCAAGTGAGTCTACTGGTGTAGACAACACCAACAACGGGGATACCGAAAACCAGAATAGTGACGATGTCGAAAACGGCGTGGGCGATGCCCAACCGGAGGAGCAGCCAAAGGACGAGTCGCAGGCAGAAGATAATGAAGCGGTCGACGATGGCACTGTCTCGGTAGCCGAAGAAGCTGCAGAGAGCGAAGAGACAACCACAGCTATTACTAACATTACTAACGCCGATGATTTGTCAGCTAAGCTTCAAGGCGTTGGGGAAAACCAAACTGCCTGCTTCGAGCTTACAGCTGATATCGACTATCCCGGCGAAATCAAACTTGAGAAGAGCGGCAGCAATATAACTCTGGACTTAAGCGGCCATAAAATCACGCATTCGGGCGACAATTCAAATAAGCCGCTCTTCAACATCACCAATAACGCGGCGCTTACAGTTAAAGATTCTAACCAAGGGTCTGATCAAAAGCAGGCTTCGGATGGCGGCAATAATGGGCGAGTTGCCTCGATGGACTACGACACCAGCTCTGGCATTCCGACCAAACTCACGTATTACGTGACCGAATCGACGCCGAGCGGTACGGGGACAACCGAGACTCTCTATAGGCACGAGGTCAGCATCAACGGTGCCATCGTGGGTACCGCTGCCGGCTCCACGATGAGGCTCATCAACGTTTATGCGGGCGGTACGTTTAATCTTGATAGCGGTGTAATTACCCAACAGTATAATTGCAATGTTGGCAACCTCATCTATGCCGAGAACGGCTCTACCGTCAACATGAGCGGTGGCTATGTGTGCGGCGCTTCTGGCTCGGGCGCGGGCGCGGGCATTAAGGTGTCCAACGATAAAGGTAAGGCCTCGACCCTAAAACTGACCGGTGGCGTAATTGCCGGCAACAGCGCTCCTAGTGGCGGCGGTGTGTATGCTGGAGGTTCCACGGTCACCATAACTGGTGGCGTAATCTCCGGCAACAGCACACTTCCTTCTGGCGCTGGTTTCGGCGGCGGCATCATGGCCGAAGGCGGCAGCGTCACTGTTTCCGGTGGCTACATCACTAACAATAATTATGCCAATTTCTGTGGCCAAGATGGTTATGGCGATCATGGCGGCGCTGGACTTGCCGCTAGAAACGGTACTCATGTCACCATTTCGGGCGGCCAGATCACGGGCAACTATTCTGAGGAAGCAGGCGGCGGCGTTTACATTACCGATGTCGATCGACACGGGGCGAGTTCTCGCGAGACAATGGCATGGCTCAACATTACGGGGGGAACTATTGCCGCAAATGTGAGCAACCGTTCCGAGGGTGCTGGCATTCGCGTGGGCCAGATGGTTGACGCGATGATAGAAGGTGCGTCAAAATCTACTCCAGTCTATATCACTAATAACTCCTGCATGTCTCGCTTTGACTGGGGCGGAGGCGGTATCTTTGTCCAGGGCGATTCGGATACCGCATCTAATGCGGGCAGGCTATTTGTCTATAACTCCTATATAAGCAGCAATGAGGCCGGTGGCTACGGTGGCGGCGTTGCGGTTTGCCCGACGGGTAAGACCTTGGTGACGAATACCGACGGCACGGCAATTTTTGGCAATACGTCTGCTCAAAAACAGCAGAGTGCAAATGACTATGATCCTGAAAACAATAGAGGCAACGATGGCACCCCTCACCTATCCGCTGGTGGCTACGAAGGCCTTGTCCACAAAAAGAACCAGGATACTGACGCCTACAATAGTTCTGTCTTTCGCGAAAACGGCCACGCGGACTTCTTCCTTGCGGCGGAGGGTCATAAGACCCCGATCGCGGCGGTGATTGGCAAAATGCTTGGCGGCGGTGACGCCAAATACAAGGGAAGTAAAGAGCTTACGCAAGCCATTACTATCCCCGCTAACGGTGGCGTGCAGGTATATAAGAGCATCGGCCTGAGCTCGGATGTTACAGCTCAAGACGAAGCCGCGATCAATGCGCAAGAAGTTGCGACAACGTTCATCACCGGCAACTATTCCTGGGACCATGGCGGCGGCATCATGTCGAACGGCGACCTGTACATGGGCGCGCCTGAGGACACGTATGTCTATCCGAGCCTCAAGCTCAAGGCGACCAAGGCGCTGAACGGCCGCCGCCTCAAAGATGGGGAGTTCTCCTTTACGGTGTATCGCAAGAATTCAGACAACCCTTTGACTGACACGACATTCAATCGTAACGTTTGCACCGAGGTTGGAACTGCAAAAAATGACGCAAGCGGTAACATCACGTTTGATCTTGATGAACAGTTCGCAACGAGTGGTACAGCTGACACAACCACTATCACATACTACTTGGTCGAAGATTCCGGCGCTGAATCAGGTATCACGTACGACTCCGCTGTGTATGAGATTGTGGTAAGCGCCAAGGATAACCCGACCGAGCTCATGACTGTTCCGAAAAATGACGAGCCGAACGTACAGATAGCTCTCAAAATCCATAACTACACGATTGAAAAGGTCAAAGTGACCAAGTACGAATCCGGTATACAGTCCGGGATGTGGGAGGACGTGCGGGCGAGCGGAGGCTATTATCCAATTGCCTTTGACAATGGCTCAGCGACTTTCACTAACAGATACACCCCGTACACATCCACAGGCTCCTGGACTCCTAAGGCGACTAAGGTCGTTAAGGGTGGCGAGATGAAGGAGTTTACGCTCGAGTTTGCGGGTAACGATAAGTTCGATAATGCCGAGACGGTTACGACTGACCCCAAGGGCGAGATTACCCCCACTGCCGACGGTGGCAAGTCCCAGACCCTGGACTTCGACGAGATTAACTACGAGCTTAAAGACCTCAACAAGCTCGAGACCGACTCCACTGGTCGCGGTGCCTCCAAGACCTTCACGTACTACGTGCGCGAGAAAACCGACGGTTCGCTGTTCTCGCACTATACGTACGACAAGTCGGTCTATCGATTTGATGTCACGATGACGGACCAGAAAGACGGCAAAATCAAACCCACGAAGGTGACCTACACCCAGATCAAGGACGTCGATGGCAAGGATATTGCCGAAAAGGAGCAGGTCCCCGTCAACTTCGACGGCACCAAGCCCGAGTCCACCCCCACCTTCACCAACACCTACTCCACCTCTTTGCCCCTTTCTGGTATGTCGGGCGTCACTCTGACGTACCTTGCCGGCGCGGCGGTGCTTTGCGCTGCTGCGGCCTGGATGCACATTCGTCGCAAGGCGAATGCGAAGGGAGGCGAGCGTCGTGAATAAGAAAGTTTGCTCCTTCCCGATCTTGTTTGCGCTGCTTGCCCTCCTGATCGGCACCTGCGCGGTTGTGTTCCCCGCTTCCGCGCAGGCCGCGCCGACCTCGACCGGTTCCATCACGGTGAGCGGCACCGTGGCGAGCAGCTACGATGCCTACCAGATCTTTAGCGCCAACGTCGTCGATGACGACAACGACGCCAAGATCGCCACCGACCTTGTCTGGGCAAGCGATGCCGTGCGCGACGCCGCGCTGCCTGTGTTGCACAGCGCCGGCATGCCCAATTCCCAGACCACCGCACAGGAAGCTGCCGAGTGGCTCAACACCGATTCCCGCCTTACGAGCGCGCTGAGCGCACAGCTCGCTCGTTCCCTCCAGAGCTCTGGCGCCGTGTCCGTGGCCCTTAACGCGGGCACGACGGCCGAGCTGCCCTGTGGCTACTGGCTCATCGTCGCCAAAGACGACGCCATCTCCCAAAACGAGGCCGGCACCGCGCCGATCATGGCCCTGGTCGGCGGCAGCGCCGTCACCGTCAAGCCCAAGGCCGCGACGCCCAAGGTCCAAAAGCACGTGCTGGAGGACAGCACCGCCGCATGGCAGAAGGCCGCCGACGCCACGGTCGCCGACGACCTGTACTGGCGCCTCTCGGCCACGGTCCCGGCCGGGCTCACCGCCTACGACACCTATACGGTGCAGTTCGTCGAAACCATGAGCGCGGGGCTCGACTCCTCCAAAGTCGCTGCGAGCATGCATGTGTACGTGGCGGCGGGCGCGGACGGCGGCTTTGACGCGGTCCAGACCGGCAAGGACGGGCGCGCCGGCACCGACCCCGCGAAGGGCTGGACCGATATCACGGCCCAGTGCGCCACCAAGGTAGCGGCGGACGGCAAGACCTTCACCGTGCGCACCGGCGACCTGATCGCCACGCTCGGCGGGGCCGACGCCTTCGCCGCGGGCGCCCGCGTGGTCGCCGTGTACAACGCGCCGCTCAACAGCGCATGCAACCACGGCATCGCGAAGGGCAACCCCAACGAGGTCTACCTGCGCTACCCGCGCTCTCCCTTTGCCGACCAGTCCGGCGACGCCGGCTTTACCCGCACGCCGAGCGACGACGCGAGCGCCTACACCTGGGACCTCGCGCTCACCAAGCGCGGCAGCGACGGCGACAAGCCGCTTGCCGGGGCGGTCCTGAGCATCGCCGACGACCGCGGTCGCACGCTAGCGGCTGACGGCACGTGGGATGCGCAAGGTAAGGCCACCGTCACCACGGGCGAGGACGGTCGCGTGACCGTCTCGGGCGTGGACTCGGGCAAGCTGGAGGTCCGCGAGCTCAAGGCGCCCAAGGGCTACACCGCCTTTGAGGGCACGCGTTCCGTGACGCTCAAGGCCGAGGGTCTGGACGTCGACCAGGTGGCCGCCGCCAAGCCCAAGCTCACCATCACGGCCGAGTCGCCCCTGCGCGCCGACAGCGCGGATGGGTCGACGGGCAGCCTGGAGGCGTCGCTCATCAACACGCCCACCGGCACACCCCCTAGCATTACCACCGGAGGCTTTATGCCCTCGACTGGCGATATGGCAATGTACGCCGCGGCCGCCGCAGCGGTCGCCGGAGTCGCGCTCATCGTGGTCGCGCTCCTGGTCAAGCGGGGAGGTGGCAGCCATAAAGAGTAGCTGGCAGCCCCACAGAGAGCGGGGCGAGACGTAGCGAAGTAGATGCTAAGACACAGACAGATGATGATCGATCGAATGAGAACCAACCGGAAAATGGAGGAAAAGAAGATGAGCATGAGCAAGAACATCGCACGCCTGGCAGTAACCGCCGGCCTCACAGCAGCGCTGAGCTTCGGCGGCGTCATGGCGCCCGTGACCATGGCGTTTGCTGAGGGAACGGGGTCGACCGTCACGTTCGAGGACGCCGATTACGCTGCGTCCACGACCTATAAGGGTATCCAGATCTTCAAGGCAAAGGTCACGACGACCGGTGGGAATACGACGGTGAGTAGCATCGAATGGGCCAGCTCCGATGCCCAAACTGCTGTCGTAAACGTCATCAAGAAAAAGGATGCATCCTACAAAAGCGAGAACGCACAGGATGCTGCCGATTGGCTTAGCACCAAATCTGAAGTTACCGGGACCGATTCGAAGGTTGCTAGCGACAACGTTCTCAGTCTAATTGCCGATGGCCTGAAGAACAGCACCACCTGGAAGGTGACGAGCGAGGGCAGTGCATCCCTTTCCGGACTCGGCGCCGGCTACTGGCTCTTCCTCACCGCTACTCCCGGTAAGCCTGCTGATAAGTCGACCGATGCGTTCACTTCTCCCGTGTACGCTGTAATCGACGGCGAGAGCACGACGACCGTCAAGCCTAAGAAGAGCGTCCCCACGGTTGTGAAGAAGGTCCTTGACGACGCCGACGCCTACGCTGCCGTCACCGACATCAAGAGCTCCGACAAATGGAAAGATGTCGCCGATTCCCAGATTGGCCAGGATGTTAACTACAAGCTTACCGGCACGATCGCCAGCAACTACGCTACCTTTGACACATATGCTTACAAGTTCACCGATAAGCTTTCCAATGGCCTTGATTATGTCAACGGCTCGGTTAAGGTGTACGCACTGAACGGTGAGAAATACAGCGAGATTGATTCGAACAATTATACCGTGACGAATGCTGAAACTAGCAACAACAACACGCTGACGGTCGATTTCAAGGTCGGCGCGGGCAAGAAGGGCCTCAAGGATGTTAATGGCGTGAATGCCAACACCAAGATCGTCGTTTTCTACAAAGCCAAGCTCAACAGCCATGCCGTGATTGGCAACGCTGAAGGCAGCACTATGGGTGGCAACACCAACACCGTTAAGCTCACGTACTCTAACAACCCGTATGCCGAGGGCGAGGGCGAGACGATCGGGGACACCGTCGCCGACTTCGCCTTCAAGCTCAACCTCAACAAGGTCGACCAGGGCACCGAGAAGGGCCTTCAGGGTGCCGTCTTCACCATCCAGTCCGCTGATGGGAACACTAATGGCCAGTATATTGCTTCGAAGCCGGACACTACTGCGGGCGTCGTCGCGGGCCAGCTCGTGACCGTTACCGATACCAACAACCTGCCTGACTACGTGAAGTTCACATCCGACAAAGAAGGCAAGATCCCCGTCTCCGGTCTCGACGCCGGCTCCTACAAGGTGACCGAGGTCCAGGCTCCCGCCGACTCCTACACCAAGGCCAGCCCCTTCACCTTCACCATCTCACCGACGTATGACGAAATGACCATGAAGGTGACGGAGCTTAAGGCAGAGGTTTCCGAATCCGATAAGATCCGCACTGACATTGCCTTCGGCACGCTCGACGGCACTGCCGGAGATAATAAGCTGACCGGCAAGGATGGCACTGGTACCAATGCCGCCGCCGGCGAAGTCACCATCAACGTCGGTAACACCAAGTCCATTGGCCTTCCGCTGACCGGTCTTAACGGTGTGACCTTCACTTGGATCGCTGGTGGCGCGGTGCTGTGCATCGGCGTGGCGCACCTCATCCGCAGCCGTAAGCAGGCTGAGGAGTCCGAGCAGGAGTAACGCTCGCTCACCCATCCCTTTGGCAGGTGGGATGTGATGGCCATGAGACTTGCGGACACTTTTCTCGTCCATCCACGTTCTTGCTTTGCCATTCATTTTTCGGGGCAGACTCCGCACTGGAGTCTGCCCTGTTTTTTTGGGACAACGATGCCAGCCTCCACCGTCCGATGCGGGTACGTTCGTCATCGCGTTTCTTGACTCGTATGAGGTTCGGATTAAGGTCCGTAGGCGCACGCGCGGTGCGGACGGTGGACGGCATTTGCGCCGAAAGCGCAAATAAGAATGCCCGGGGGTCGGATCCCGGGCATTTAACAAAAGCTGAAAACTAGGCCGCCCGCGCTCCCAAACATTTACGCGGGGTGCGTCGTTTTCTATTGACATTGTATCCCGAATCGCCCAGCCGATTCGGGACATTTTGAAAACGCAAATGCTGGCTTATGCACGAAAGGAATCTCGTTAATTCCGAAAATTATGTATAATTCCAATATAAAATGGAATCGAACGAAAACGATGGAAATGAACGAAGCGCTAATCTATTTACAAGAAGCACTAGGACTCTCCGCCAAGACCAAAGCTTGGCCTGGATCCGCACGCTTGCCGCTGCATCTGCGGGCGATTGAGGTCCGCGCGGTTGACGCAAACGGTTTTTCATTTTTGCTTGCAAGTTTGCCTACTGGCGTCGGGCTTCCCGAGGCTAAGAGAGTCTATAGTCAGCTAGCCTTGCGCGCGGAGACTCCTGTTGTCGTTTCGTTTCCTGATGCCGATGCACGTCAGCGCAAAGCATTGGTCGCACAAGGGATTCCGTTTGTCTGCCCCGGTAGACAGGCTTTTCTTCCATTTATGGGCACAGCTTGCACGGAGAGGGGCGGTGCCCGGTCTCGCAATCACGCGTCCAAGATGTCACCCAACGCACAGGCTGCCGCAATCTGGGGAGCAGCCCAGGAGCCATATCGTCCCTATGACCTTTGTCGTGCGCTTGGGATCTCGGCAAGCCGTGCGAGTGAGGCCATAACCGAGCTTGTCGACAGGGGACTCGCGAGGCGCGAGCGTTGCGAGCGACGTGTCGTCGTGCTCCCTGTTGCCGTTGATCTTCTGCTCAGCGACCACATGGCAGAGCTCTCCTCGCCTGTCTCGAAGGTCTTTTTTGCAAGGAAGACGCCGCAGATCGACTATCTTGTTGACGCCGGGGAGACGGCGCTCGCTGCGCGGTCGATGCTCGCTGCGCCGGGCATGGAACAAAAGGCCGTCTTAAGAAGTGCATGGCGTCAACTGAGCGACCTCGAAGTCGCAGACGGGGAGTTGCCGGATAACGAAACGGCGATGATCCAAGTGTGGCGCTATGCGCCCGTGTTTGCCGACTCCTCCCGCGTCGATGACATTTCGCTTGCGCTATCTTTGGCGGCAATCGACGATGAGCGAATTCAGCTCGAAGTCGATCGCATGTTTGGAAAGGAATATCCATGGCAAGAAGCGCTGTAGGGGGTCTCCAAGAATTTCAGCAGCATATGCAAGAAGCTGCAGGATCGTATGCCCTTATCGGCGGCACGGCATGCGACATTTTGCTCGCGGAGGCGGGGCTTCCGTTTAGGGCGACTCACGATTTTGATGTGGTAATTGTCGCCGATGACCGGTTGCCTCAGACGGCGGAAGCCATATGGACTTTGGTGCGTGATGGCGGCTACCGCTGCGGTTGGGGCGAAGGTAAAGGCTCATGTTTTTATCGGTTTACAGAGCCAAAGAGGCCGGGTTACCCCCATATGATCGAGCTCTTCGCGAAGTGCCCCGACTTTCTAAAGGGTCGTGAGGGGATTGATGTGGCGCCAATTCACGTTGATGAAAACATAAGCAGTCTTTCGGCAATTTTGTTGGACGATGCTTACTACAGCTTGTTCCTTCAGGGAATTCGGACCGTAGGCGGCGTTTCGGTCCTGGGTACGGAATACATTGTCCCGTTCAAAGCGAAGGCGTATCTCGACCTAAAAGCTAGAAGGGAAGCGGGGGAGAACGTTGATTCGAGGAAGGTAAAAAAGCATAAACGCGATGCGCTGAGGCTTGCTCAGCTGCTTGGTGAGTCGGAAGGTGTCGACCTGCGCGGAGAACTGAAGGACGATATGCTTGCGTTTGTTAAAGATTGTGAGGTGGGCGACGTCAATCTGAAACAGATCGGGGTTGCGGGCGTAACGATGGTGCAGTTGCTCGAGACGATGAAAACAACATATGGCTTGATTGGTTGAGTGGGGTTACGTGGCCCGGACGGTGCAGTCTAGCTGCGTTGTCCGGCGCAGGAGTTCGCTAATCAGCTATTATTTGTTTAGACAACTTGAGTTTTAGAGGAGTGACTGGCGATGGTGCAGGGCGCCAAACATATGAAGAGCAATAATGCCGCGGACAACGGCGGCTCAAGCCCTCAGCCCAAACCTCAACCAAAACCCAAGCGCCGCCGCAAGCGACTGCCGCGTTGGGCCGACCGGCTCATCACCATCGTCATTATCCTTATTGGTGTGGGTCTTATGACCTGGCCGTGGATCTTGGACCGGCTCGAGGCCTCGGGCGTGTTCAACCAGATCAGTACCGTGTCCAGCACCGTGGACGCGCTCTCCGAAGAGGAACGCGAGCGCATCCTGCTCCAGGCGCGCTCCTTTAACGAGCAGCTGGCGGGCGAGGCCACCGAGCTTCCCGCCGACCAGATCGAGCCCTACGCTCAGCAGCTTATCTTTGACCGCGACCCCATGATGAGCTGGGTCGAGATTCCCTCCATCGACGTGAGCATGCCCATCTACCACGGCACGAGCGAAGAAGTCCTTATGGCGGGCGTCGGCCACCTGGAGGGCACGAGCCTGCCGGTGGGCGGCACCTCGACGCATTGTGTGCTCACCGCGCACTCGGGCATGCGCAACCTGAGCATGTTCGACGACATCCACTCGCTGGAGCCCGGCGACCTGGTGCTGCTGCACACCATGAACAAGACGCTCGCCTACAAGATGGTGGACTCCGAGGTGGTGCTGCCCGAGGAGATGGAGTCGCTGACCATCGAGCCCGGTGCCGACAAGGTGACGCTCGTTACCTGCACGCCCTACGGCGTGAACGACCATCGCCTGCTGGTGCATTGCGTGCGCACCAAGTACAACAAGAAGGACGTCGACAAGCAAAAGTCGCTGGCCGGCCGCCACTGGGGCAAGCGCGAGTTTGCCGTGCTCATTGTGGTCGTAGCCATTGTGCTGTTGCTGCTGGACATCGTGATCCACGCGGTCCGCAAGCGCCGCAAGGCCAAGGCCTCGGCATAAGACATTCTCCAGAACCACCACAATGAGGACAGGCACCTTTGTGGTGGCCGGGACTCCCGAACCATCACAACATTCGATGAAAATCGCGATTTTGACGAAAAGTGTCGAATGTTGTGATGGTCTTCGTTGCGGGCGGGATGGTTATCGTTGCGGGCGGGACGGTTTTCGCTTTGGACGGTGCGGTTTCGCTGCAGAACCGCCAGCCCGCCGCCTGTCAACCGCCGTCCTCGTTACGTTTTCGCTGCATTTGGGTAAAGCGCCTGCTCCAAGCCGGCGTTGCCCTGTATACTAGAGCGGTTTAACTGTTATGCGGAAGGGAGCGCCTATGGCACTCAGCGAGAAAGACGTGCGCGGCATCGCCGAGTACGCAAAGATCGCACTGACCGATGACGAGCTCACCCAGATGACGTCCTACCTGAACGACGCCGTCCAGATGCTCGAGCCCGTCCTGCAATATGACTTACCCGACGTGGAGCCCACGTTCCATCCCATCGGAAGCCTGTCCAACGTGATGGGCGACGACCTGCGCGAGCCTGAGCGCGACCTGCCGCTCGACGTCGCGCTCGAAAACGCCGGCAGCGCGCGCGACCGCTACTTCCGCGTGCCGTCCATTTTGGGAGAGGGGGAGAGCGAGTAATGGCGCAGAGCTTCGATTCCCTAACCGCCGCCCAGATCGCCGCGGGCGTTGCCGCCGGCGACTTTACCGCTACCGAGGTGGCCCAGGCCTCCCTTGCCGCCATCGAGGCGCGCGAGGGCGGGGTCCAGGCATTCCTGCAGGTGGCGCCCGAGCTTGCGCTCGAGGCCGCCGTGCGCGTGGATGCCGACCGTGCCGCAGGCAAGCCGCTGCCCCCGCTTGCGGGCGTGCCGCTGGCCATCAAGGACAACATGAACCTTGTGGGCACGCGCACCACTTGCGCTTCCCGTATGCTCGAGGACTACCAGAGCGTCTACACCGCCACCTGCGTCCAGCGCATGCTCGACGCCGGCTGCCTGCCCATGGGCAAGGCCAACATGGACGAGTTCGCCTTTGGCAGCTCCACCGAGAGCTCGGCGTTCCATCGCACCAACAACCCCTGGGATACCGAGCGCGTGCCCGGCGGCTCTTCGGGCGGCTCCGCTGCCGCCGTCGCTGCGGGCGAGGTCGCGCTCTCGCTGGGCTCGGACACCGGCGGCTCCATTCGTCAGCCGGCGTCGCTGTGCGGCGTGGTGGGCTTTAAGCCCACGTATGGCGCCGTGAGCCGTTACGGCGTGGTTGCGTTTGGCTCGTCGCTCGACCAGGTGGGTCCCTTTGGCCGCACGGTCGAGGATGTCGCACTGGCCATGAACGCGCTTACCGGCGCGGGCCATGATCCGTACGACTGCACCAGCCAGGATTGCGCCGTCGACTTTACCGAGCATCTCAACGACAGCATCGAGGGTAAACGCGTGGGCATCATCCCCGCGTTTATGGAGGCCGAGGGCCTGACGCCCGAGGTCAAGGCCGCTGTTCAGCGCGCCGCCCAGGAGCTGCAGAACCAGGGCGCCGAGCTGGTCGAGGTCGACCTGCCGCACCTGGACGCCGCCATCGCCGCCTACTACGTCATCGGCCCGGCCGAGGCGTTCTCCAACTTGGCCCGCTTCGACGGCATTCGCTACGGCTATCAGGAGGAGGGCTGCGCCAACCTGTCCGACCAGAGCTCGCTTTCGCGCGCCCACGGCTTTGGCGCCGAGGCCAAGCGCCGTCAGATGCTCGGCGCCTACCTGCTCTCCTCGGGCGTGTACGACAAGTACTACTACGCCGCGCAAAAGGCCCGCACGCTCATCACGCAGGACTACGACGCCGCGTATGCCAAGGTGGACACCATCCTCATGCCCGCCTCGCCACGCACGGCCTTTAAGTTTGGCGAGATCAGCGACCCCACGCAGATGTACCTGTCCGACCTGTACACCATCTCGCTCAACATTTGCGGCAACGGCGGCATCTCGGTGCCGCTGGGCCTGGGCGAGGATACTCAGCTGCCCGTTTCTGCCCAGCTGGTGGGTCCGGCCTTTAAGGACCGTCAGCTGCTCACATTTGCCCGCGCCTTGGAGCGCGGCTTTGCCGATACCGCCACGGGTGCGCCCGCGCTTTCTGTCGCGCCCGATTTTGCCGGGAAGGGAGGCGAGCTGTAATGAAGGAGCTATCCGAGGTCCTGCAGGATTGGGAGGCCGTGATCGGCCTGGAAATCCATACCGAGCTCACCGCACTCGATACCAAGATGTTCTGCAACTGCAAGCTCAGCCACGATGACGAGCCCAACGCCAACGTGTGCCCGGTGTGTCTGGGCCTGCCCGGCGCCCTACCGGTGCCCAACAAGCGCGCCATCGAGAGCATCGTCAAGGCCGGTCTCGCCACCAACTGCGAGATCCAGCGCCACTCGATGTTCTACCGCAAGCACTACTTCTATCCCGATATGGCCAAGAACTTCCAGACCACGCAGGGTCCGGTTGCCTTTGCCATGTACGGCCACCTTGACCTGGACGTGACCGGTCGCGGTGCCGCCGAGCGCCCCGACTGCGCGTTTGGTGAGGCCGAGGCTCAGAGTCTGGCGAGCGCTTCAGCCAACGCCGAGGGCCTGTCTACGTCCATGACGTCGACCATGCGCGAGGGCAACCAGCGATCCGGCCACCTGGCCAGCTACGACGCGTCCAACCTGCAGATGCCCGAGCGTCGCGCGGACGGTTCCTACACGGTGCCCATCCGCATCCTGCGCATCCACATGGAGGAGGACGCCGCCAAGATGGTGCACGTGGGCGGTGCCGAGGGCCGCATTACCGCCGCGGCCGAGTCGCTCGTCGACTACAACCGCTGCGGCACGCCGCTCATCGAGCTTGTCACCGAGCCCGATCTGCGCACGCCCGAGGAGGCGCGCCTATTTATGGAAAAGCTCCGTCGCATCTTTGTGACGCTGGGCATTTCGGACTGCTCCATGGAGAAGGGTTCCATGCGCTGCGACGGCAACGTGAGCCTGCGCCGCCGCGGCGAGACCAAGCTGGGTACTAAGACCGAGCTCAAGAACCTCAACTCGTTTAAGAGCCTGCACGACGGCCTTGCCTACGAGATCTGCCGTCAGGCCGAGGTGCTCGAGGAGGGCGGCATCATCTACCAGGAGACCCGCCACTGGGAGCCCAGCCGCAAGCGTACCGTTGTCATGCGCGTCAAGGAGACGGCCGACGACTATCGCCTGTTCCCCGACCCCGACTTGGCGCCGTTCGATCTGGATGACGAGTTTATCGACCGTTGCCGTGGCGAGATCCCCGAGTTGCCCGATGCCAAGCGCGACCGCTTCCAGGCCGATTTTGGCATTAAGGCTGCCGACGCCGAGCAGATCGCCGGCGACCCCGAGTTTGCCGAGTTCTTTGAGGCCGCCGCTGCCGGAATGGCTGGCAAAGAGGCCCAGACGGTCGCAAACCTGCTGGTCAACGAGATGATCGCCTACCTTAAGGGCGCGGGCGTGTCGCTCGCCGAGTCCGGCATCGCGCCGACTCAGGTGGCCGCTCTTGCCAAGCTGCTGGCGACCGATGCCATCAGCTCCAACCAAGCGCACGAGGTCTTTGAGGCTATGGCCCAGACCGGTGACGACCCCAACAAGATCGTCGACGAGCGCGGTATGCGTCAGGTGAGTGATGCCGGCGCGCTGCAGCCGATCGTGGACGAGGTGCTGGATAACTGTGCCGATCAGGCGCAGCAGTACCGCGACGGCAACCAGAAGGTCATCGGCTTTTTGGTGGGCCAGTGCATGAAGGCGAGCCGCGGCAAGGGCAACCCGAAGCTCTTCAACGAGTTACTGAGAACGTCGCTCTCGTAAACGAGAACCCGGGAGCCCCGGCAGGGCGGGTGCTTCCTCAAAATTTCGAACAGTCCTGCGCAAGACGAAGGCCACATTAAGTGGCCTTCTTTGCGTGCGGAACTC